>DATHYR010000622.1:0-2513 GCA_035458985.1 Pseudomonadales bacterium | reverse complement strand
TTATGTTATAGTCGCGTCAGTCAGAACGTCATTCGTAACTGCCAGAGTCCCAGTGCTGTCCAATTTAAACTTGTTGGTTCCCTGATAGGCAAAATATAGAGCGCCAGTGCTTTCAGTGATTGTCCAATCGCCAAAATCAATAGTCGTAGCGCCAAGGGTTCCAGTCATAGTCGAGCCACTAAGCTGCACATACTGCGTGTGGTGTGTATGGCTGTCATTTGCGACGACGACATTGATTGTCTTGTCTATGGTTCCATCAAAGGTGGTGCTTCCAGAAGCATCGCCAGTCAGCGAAATAGTCCTTGCGGTAGCCAGCTTAGTTGCCGTTGCGGCATTTCCAGTCAGCGCCCCCTCAAAAGTCCCAGCCTTCAGAGTAGCATAGGAAACAGAGGCATGACCTGTATCAATGGTGCCTTCCGGTTCTGGGTCATATTCTGAAAGCAAAGTCCATTTAGCGAGAGAAGCATCCCAAAAAAAACCAGTATGGGTATAGCCAACACCAGTTGTTCCAGTATTGTAGTTTGTGAAGATGCCAGTATCCACATTTACCGGAGCAGCCGCGCCAGACCATTTATCATTCAGTGTGTGGTTTCTGTCTGTAGAGAACTTGATGGAAATTCCATAGGCTAGAGCGTTTCCATCAATATTAACGTCAACTCCCGTAGCCTCTGGGGCGCTCATGTCTGAATTGTATGACCAAGAGAATGTGTCGACCCCACCCGTGCCGCCTTTTGCACTATCAATTTGAACGTAGAATGTTCTGCTATCTAGGCCAGTATAGTGACCTGTAAAGGTTCCATCATCTACGCCAGAGCCAGTGAAAATAGTGTTGGCATCCCCAATCGTGTTACCAGCGTTCAGATAATTAAACGCGCCGCCGATTGAGATATTCGTGGTCGATGCAATGGTTTGAGTGCCGAGAATTGTTAGGTCGCCGCCTACAGTTAGGTCTTGGCCGACATAAGCATCCTGTTTGACGCGGAAGCTGGAAACAGAATAGTTGTGCTGGTCAACAAAAACTTCACCGCTGACAGAAGATGTAAGAACCCAGCCAATATACATAGGATAATTCGGATATGCCGCTGCTGTGCTTTGAAGTGCGCCAGCGGTTGTGCCAAGGAAGAAGGGCTGACCAGCAGTTAGGCCAGATGTATCAAATCCGCGAACAGTGCCGTAACTGGTTATATATCCATAGCTGTTATTTTCTATGTCATGGGTAGCCAAGCCCTGCAAATTATACGCATCTGCACTAGTAGCGTTGGCTAATGCGATTGTAGGGAGATCGTTAGCCGATCCAGTAAAGTAAACTGGCTTCCCGTTTTCGATGGTAGCGCCAGAATTGTTATAGACGCGGACATACATCTCTTGACCAATTTCGAGCGCGATATCGGCCTCATCATTGTATATGTTAAGCGCCTTATGCTCGTCATCATAGAACAAGCGGCCTTCAGCGTGTGCCGGATGATCAATAGGCGTCAGGTCTATATAGCCAGCAAACTTCGTGCCGCTGGCAATCTTATTATTTGCGTCAAGATAGACAGCCTTATCCGCTGGCTGTGTCCCAAATATCAGTCTAGTCCCGCCAGCCCAGTTGACCGGATTGCCAGAGTTTGACGACGACAGGATCGTGTCGCGGGTCAGTGTTGTGCCAATGGATGTATAGGTGCCAATGCCAACCTCCCAAGAGGTGCCATCAGTAGCGCCGTAGTATGTGGTATTCCCGTTCCCTATAGCAGAGAAGGCTTGGAAGCCCGCCTCTGCGCCTGCCAAAGTGTAAGTTCCGGTTCCGGTTGTCGTGCTACTTTCTTTCACACGATCAGCAATGACAAACGCCATAAGACGGGCCTCCTATCCGTTAATATTAAGCGGGGTCAGGAATACCGATGTCAAAGGTCGCCAGAGTGAAGGTGTTGCCATTGGTAACTGACTGCGAAGCCGTAAGCGCGGCAGTAGCAAGCAAGCGCAAATTTGCCGTATCTACAATAGCATAATGCGTTGCGGTGCCAGTTCCGGTGATGCTGCCATCCGAAATAGCGGCTACGGTAACTTTGCGGCCCCCGCCAGTGCGGTCAGCCGGAGCGCCAATCGACAGCGATGTGCTGTTGCCAAGCGTATAGGTAGACGTAGCTTCGCCGTAAGTGGTCGCTTCCTGCGATGTAACGTGAATTGCGTTAGCCTCCGTGTCGAGAACGGTTAGGCCGTTGTCGAACACGCGGTCGTTAAGGTATGCCATGAGATCGGCCTCCGTGGAAAGGTTGCATATGCAGAACTATCTTACACGATCAACGGCGGTCAAACAACGCCGCCGTGATCAATGCAAAATCCTATGCGTTTATGCGCTTTCTAAGCATTCTGATCTTCCCAGTCGTTGTCGCGCCATCATTCTCAATTCTCAACGCCTCTATCTTTGAGGTAGAGCCGACGAGGTATGTGCTTTGCCCAAGTGACCGAACCGAAAATGTTTCCGTAGCAGACGTTGAACCGTAGTCATTAACACCGCCTGTGATTATCTT
>DATHYR010000621.1:0-1179 GCA_035458985.1 Pseudomonadales bacterium | reverse complement strand
AGCCGCCGCAGCCGCAACACCGACTGTGACCATGTTATTCGTAATCGGATCGACAACTTCCTTCGCGAAAAAGCCGTTCGGGCTAAATGGTTGGAAATTTTCTGCGTTCATTGCTGGCAATGCCAGAACAAGAAAGAGCATCAGAGCCGACACCTTGATAGCGACCAAGATTGCGTTAAAGCGCGCACTTTCTTTGGTCCCAATCAACAATAACGCCATACACAATAATGCGATGAGCATAGCGGGGACGTTGATAATGCCGGGGTTTGCGTCGAACGGCCCAGCGACAAAGTTATTACCGACCTCTATCGCAAAGATATTCTCAACCAGCCCCACCATATATCCAGACCAACCAACTGACACAGCAGAGGCCGCGATGGCATATTCAAGGACAAGCGCCCAGCCGACAATCCATGCAATGATTTCACCGAAAGTGGCGTAGCTATAAGTGTAAGCCGACCCTGAAACAGGCACCATTGATGCCAATTCAGAATAGCATAATGCCGCAAGTCCACACACCACGGCAGCGGTGACAAAGCTAATCATCATCGCCGGGCCAGCTTTATTTGCCGCCTCCGCGGTCAAAACAAAAATGCCGGTGCCAATGATGGCACCAATACCTAGCATAGTAAGCTGAAAAGCCCCCAGCGTTCGCGTGAGCGATTTTTTCTCAGCCGTAGCCAAGATCGCATCAAGCGGCTTTACGCGCCCGAAAATCATACTCATCTCCCAAAAAATTATAGCTCCATAGTCGAACTAAACACTCCGTGCATTAGCGCAACTTAATTTCACCGCATAAGCATGGGGCCAAGTGGTTTTCCACCAAAAATATGGACATGCAGGTGCGGAACCTCTTGATGCGCGTCTATTCCGATGTTGGCGAGCAGGCGATATCCAGGCTCAACCAGCCCCAATTCGCGCGCAACATGCCCCACGGCGCGGACAAAGCCGGCGACTTCAGCATCGCTAGCTTTTGCGCTAAAATCGTCCCAACTGACATACGCACCCTTGGGAATAACCAGCACATGGACGGGCGCCTGCGGGTTGATATCGTCAAACGCCAAGGCCCATTCGTCCTCGAACACCTTGCGGCACGGTATTTCACCGCGCAGAATTTTTGCGAAGATATTCTGGTTGTCATATTCCAGTGTCGGGTCAATCGGCATATGTCACTCCTTG
>DATHYR010000620.1:0-1051 GCA_035458985.1 Pseudomonadales bacterium | reverse complement strand
CCTTTGAAGATTGTGCGTGCTTGCCATGCCGTTTCCCATGCCCTTTTTGGACGATGTCATTTCCGACCCTTGGTTCTATACGGTAGCGATTCCAGCCGTGTTACTCATGGGCATTAGCAAGAGTGGTTTTGGATCGGGCTTCGGCAGTTTGGCCGTTCCCATCATGGCGTTGGCTATTTCCGTGCCCAAGGCAGCGGCGATTTTCATGCCTATTTTGTTGGTGATGGACCTCATGGGGTTGGTAGTTTTTCGACGCCATCTAGACGGTTCCCTGATGCGATTCTTGCTGCCGCTCGGATTGCTGGGTACGGTCGTCGGAACGTTGACTTTCCAGTTTTTACCAACGACTGTGGTGTCGGCCCTGGTTGGCGCTTTAACATTGTTGTTTCTGTTACAGCGTAAGCTGACCCCGAAGCTGAAAGTCGCCAAGCCTTGGCCCAAACCGGTCGGCGCCCTGCTGGCCGTTTTGTCGGGTTTTACCAGTTTTGTGGCGCATGCCGGTGGTCCACCGATCAATGCCTATATTCTGGGGATGCGTATGCAACCCATCAACTTTGCGGCGACTCTGGCTGTTTTTTTCTTCGTGATAAACCTGAGTAAGTGGGTACCTTATGGCTATCTCGGTTTGTTAAATTGGCAGAACTTTCAAACATCGCTATTGTTGATGCCGCTCGCGCCCATTGGGGTGTGGATCGGCGTAACCATTGCGAAACGAATCCAGATGGATTTGTTTTACAAACTGGTTGAGGTTGGCATGCTGCTGACTGGTTTAAAACTCGTCAGCGATTGGTTGCTGAAGTAACACAGGGAGGATGCACATGCGGGAATTTGAGAGCTCGGCGGACCTGGTGCCATTGATTGGCACCGAGGTGGCAGTGAGCGAGTGGGTAACCATCGACCAACGTGTGATTGATCTGTTCGCAGACGCCACAGATGACCACCAATGGATTCATGTCGACTCGGTCCGTGCTGCAGACAGTCCTTTTGGCAGCACCGTTGCGCACGGGTTTTTGACCCTTTCGTTGTTGCCCAAATTTTTAGCGGCGTCGGT
>DATHYR010000619.1:0-1994 GCA_035458985.1 Pseudomonadales bacterium | reverse complement strand
TCGGTCCCGGGGCGCTGGAACGCCCAGCACCACTACTTAAAAGGTCTTGCCTGCTGATATGAGTACCCCGAAAGAAGAAGCCCCCAACATAAAGCTGAGTGAGGATGCGCCCCAGGTAAGTTTTACGGAAACTTTTTGGTTTTGGCTCAAGCTAGGTTTCATCAGCTTTGGCGGCCCCGCTGGCCAAATCGCCATCATGCATGAAGAGCTGGTGGTGCGGCGGCGCTGGATTTCTGAAAAACGCTTTCTGCACGCGCTCAATTACTGCATGATCTTGCCTGGTCCAGAAGCTCAGCAACTGACGATTTACATCGGCTGGCTACTGCATAAAACACGTGGCGGTATCGTGGCGGGTACGATGTTCCTATTGCCATCATTGTTTATCTTAGTCGCGCTTTCGTGGGTCTACATCGTCTTTGGCGACGTGCCGTTGATTGCTGGCATCTTTTACGGCATCAAACCTGCGGTCACCGCAATCGTGGTCTATGCCGCGTATCGAATTGGCTCCCGCACCCTGAAGAACAATGTTTTGTGGGCCATCGCTACGGCCAGCTTTGTAGCGATTTTTGCGCTCAATGTACCGTTTCCATTCATCGTGCTGGGTGCCGCTGTCATCGGTTTCTTTGGGGGCCGTGTGGCACCGGAAATATTTAAAGTGGGCGGTGGTCACGGTAAAACCATAGATTCCTATGGTGTTGCACTGATCGACGACAACACCCCAACACCAGCGCATGCGGTATTCAAATCTTACCGGTTGATCCAAGTGGTGGCGATAGGCTTATTGCTGTGGATTGTGTCCATGGGTTTATTGGTCATGCGGTTTGGTTGGGATCACACCCTGACGCAAATGAGTTGGTTCTTCACCAAGGCTGCCTTGCTCACGTTTGGTGGTGCCTATGCAGTGTTGCCATATGTTTATCAGGGTGCTGTTGATCAATTTGGATGGGCTACGGCAACTCAAATGATTGATGGCTTGGCGCTTGGTGAGTCAACACCTGGGCCACTCATCATGGTCGTGGCCTTTGTCGGGTTCATTGGTGGCTATGTCAAAGAGGTGTTCGGACCGGAGAATTTGTTTCTTGCCGGTGCCGTGGCTGCAACCGTGGTCACGTGGTTTACTTTCCTGCCCTCATTCTTGTTCATCTTGGCTGGTGGGCCCATGATCGAGAGCGCTCACAACGATCTCAAGTTCACAGCGCCCTTGACTGCCATCACGGCAGCCGTGGTGGGTGTGATCTTGAACTTGGCGCTGTTCTTTGGCTACCACGCGCTCTGGCCTCAAGGCTTTAGTGGCGTTTTTGACTGGCCGTCAGTAGTGCTTGCCGTGGCCGCCTGTGTTGCGCTCTTTAAATACAAACGCAATGTGATCCATGTCATCGCTGTCAACGGTCTGATAGGCGTCGGCATACGATGGTTCATCGCATGAACGCACAATCCATGAAACTAATTCAAACAATCGTTGGCGCGCGCATTTTGGCCAGCTATGCCACCGTGTCGTTTGCGCAGGATCGTAAAACTGAACAAACCATCAAGCACCGACGGCCGCGCTAACTTTTGGTTCCTGGCAGATTTAAATTTACTGCGGAAGGTCTGATTTAAACGGACTTTTTATCGGGGGGTTGATTTCATCTTTAATTCGGAGTTCAGAGAGTCTTTTTGACATGACAGATATGAACCAGGGGCTAACGAATGCCATCACAATCATTCCTGCGTAGCCGGTTGGTAATTGCGGTGACTGGGATTCCCGTTTCAGCTCGTTGGCAGTCAGCCATGGCTGCAAGTGGTGACTTGAATGACGGGGCAAATTAAAAAGCAGCAGTTCTGACACGGGATTAGCGCAGTCCCAGATATGCTTATGACTGAGGCGTTCGTGTCTGGAGCTCACAGTCTGGCGCTGCAGCCCCCAGTGTTCAAAATAATCTACAGAACCCACAAGCAATTGAGCCACGATGGCTTGCGTAATAAGAAAGAAGAAAGCGACTGAACCCAGCGTC
>DATHYR010000618.1:0-1429 GCA_035458985.1 Pseudomonadales bacterium | reverse complement strand
AATCGGGGCAAACTCACCGTAGGCTGCTTGTTTACGAAGGGTATCAATGTCGCCGGCGATCAAGCCCGAGCGATTGGTGGTATTGTCAAACAGATAGATTTTGTCTTCGGCTTGCAAGAGGGGGTTGTGATCGCCTCGTGGATTGCGGCGTGCTTTGGCCAAATCTAAGTGAATGAATTCTATTTTTTCAGTTAGGGGGTCTTTCCGAACGAGTAGCGCATAATGCAGGTCGGTACCCGGCTGAATATCGCCGCCAATCACCAAGCCGTCGAGCAAACGAGTATTTTGTTGAAGAGGGTATACGCCGTTGTGGCGCAGCGCTCCTGCTAGCTCGAAGATCGCGGGAGGGTTACTAGGTGTAGCTTGCGCCGTAATCTTTTTAACCGCATCTTGAACAATGCCCGCACGAGCCGAGCTGGTATCAAAAATAATGACTTCATCCCGGGTCTGTAATTTAGGGTCATGCGATGACGTAGGGCGCTGCATTGCTAGGCCCAGATTGAAGTAAATGACGCTAGTGCGTTTTGTTTTAGCAGATTCGCGGATAATGATGCCGGTGGAGTAATCGACCCCTTGAAGCAACGAACGTTCATCGCTGATTAAATCGCTAACGAACATGTTGTTGCGCCATTCGAAGCCGCCGGGTTCGAGTACATGGCCGCCAAGCAAAACGACATTCTCCATTTTGTTCAGCACCGGGAAAATGCGGATCATATCGCCGTTTTTAACTTTTACCTTGCCGCCATCGGCGCTCAAGTCTGCGGTAATGAGTGTTTTACTGCCCGCATCCGAGATGCGCTCGATGTGGGTTTTTTGTTTTGCAGCAGCAGCTTGCAAACCACCAGCCAGTGCCAGCACTTGCTCAACGGTTTGCTCGGTTTTTAGCTCGTAAATGGCGGGGCGATTGACTTCGCCGGCAATGCCGACGGTCTCGCCGATGGGAGGCACAAACACGATGTCGCCCTGGCGAAGGTGAATATTATCTTTGTCGTATCCCTGTAGCAAAATATTGTAGATATCCAGTGTCGCTATAATGTTGCCTTCGCGGCGTACTTGAATGTTGCGCAAACTACCACTGCGCTTTACGCCGCCAGTTGTAATTAAGGTGTTAAGCAGGGTGGATAAGCCACTGATAGTATAAGTGCCGGGGCGTTGCACTTCACCAACCATTAGCACTTGCAGTGTGTGCAGTTCAGCAAGGGTAACGATGGCTTTGGCACCGACGCGAGCTGCGGCAATTTCATTAGAGATGACGGTTTTCGCTTCACTAAAGGTGAGACCGGCCAGGGCTATTTCACCGATCTCCGGCACCAGAAGCGCGCCATCTCGTGTTACCACTAGGCGGTATTCGACGTCAATTGCACCATATACGCGGATGACAAAGGTGTCGCCGGGACCAATGCTGTAATCGGGTGGTACGGGAATGCTC
>DATHYR010000617.1:0-1151 GCA_035458985.1 Pseudomonadales bacterium | reverse complement strand
ATTGTGCGCCTGTATTTTTTTTGACGCAAGAAAAAGATTTGTGCTAAAGTGCAACTGCGTCATCACTTCGATGGCGCTGGAAACCTTAAACGATCAATCTGAAAGAAACGATCATGACTACACGTGTTACCACTGGCGAGGTCCGCACCAGCTATTTCTCAGCCTTGACCCCTCGTAAAAATGAGATGAATGGCAAAGATGAATTCAGCACTCAAATTCTGATTCCTAAATCAGACACCGAAACATTGTCAGCAATCAAAGCAGCGGCGAAAGAGGCTCTTACTGCAAAGTTTGGTGACAAGATTCCAAAGAACGTGCGTAACCCGCTTCGTGATGGGGATGTGGAAACCAAGGCCGATGGATCTCCATTGGGCAAGGAATATCAAGGCCATTTTTATATGAACGTCAAAAGCACCACAAAGCCTGGCGCAATTGACACGCATGGCAATGACCTGATTGGTTCTGATGACATCGTGAGTGGCGACTACATTCGAGTCAGTTTGAATTTTTACGCCTATAGCACAAACGGAAATAACGGCGTTTCAGGCGGCCTCAATAACATCTTGCTGGTGCGCAAGGGTGAGCCATTAGGTGGTGCAAAGCCAAGTGCTGCTGCCGACTTCGGCATTGCCCGTGGTGCAGCACCTGCTGCCGCCACTGCCGATGTGGGTGATGATTGGTGATCAGCCCTTAGCAGCGATCAGCTTGAGCAATGCCTGTTCAAGCTGATTGACAGACCCCCACAGAGGATCAACAGCCCCAGACAGCCACCTGCTGACCTGGGGCTGTTGTATTTGGGCCTCCAAGCAAACAGCCTTCATGCTGATGCCGTGCTGCTTGGCTAGTGTGCGGATGTCGTGGACTGAGGTCATGCCAGCATTTTACTTGCACTGTTTGTTAATAGTTGACTGTTTTGTGTGGGTGTTGCATGGTGTGTTTATTTAGTCCATAATACGTTTCACCGATGCAAGCAATTGTGTTGGTGGAAAGAAACCCAACTAAAAAGGAAATGAAATGAACGAAAAAAAACCAGACTTTGATCTTGATGAACTCAACAAGATCGTGCGAGAAATCATTTACCCATTGTCAGAACGTCTGAATGATTTTGAAAGAACTCATGGCAGCAATTTCACAGCAAGCCTGGCAGGCAC
>DATHYR010000616.1:0-2629 GCA_035458985.1 Pseudomonadales bacterium | reverse complement strand
GAGTTCAATCGTCACTGTTAATCCGATTGATACCAGCACGGTCGGAAGTTATACAATTACTTATAATGTTTCAGATGCGGCCGGTAATGTCGCTGCCGAAGTGACTCGAACCGTGACGGTTACTGATCAAACTGCGCCAGTGATTTCCTTGGTAGGTGATAGCACAGTAACTATTGCGCAAGGTTCTACTTACAATGACCAAGGCGCGACTGCTAGTGATAACAACGATGGCAATATTACCGGCGCTATCGTCACGGTTAATTCTGTTAATACTAATACCGTTGGTAGCTACTCCGTTTCTTATAATGTTGTCGATGCTGCTGGAAATGCGGCGGCTGAAGTTACGCGAATTGTTCAAGTGGACGATCAAACCGCGCCTGTGATCACCGCACCTACCGCTTTAACTGTCGCCGCTGCCGATGCTGACGGTACTGCGAAAACGGAGACGAATATCGCAATATTTTTGGCATCAGCAACTGCCTCCGACGCAAACGAAGGCGTGATTGCCACGGTAGATAATGATGCGCCAACTATTTTCCCGTTAGGAACGACGACAGTAACCTTTAGCGCGACTGATTCAGCGGACAATACCGGTAATGCTCAATCAACCATTACGGTTACTGATCAGACAGCGCCTATTATCAATTTAATCGGTGATGCTTCGGTAACGATTAACATTGGTGAAACTTATACCGATGCGGGCGCTTCCGCATCGGATAATGTTGATGGTGATTTAACTGCCGATATAGTTGAAAGCGGCAGTGTTGATACGACTAATCTGGGGGTTTACACCTTACGCTATAACGTCAGTGATGCAGCCGGTAACGTTGCTGCGGAAGTCACTCGCTCGGTGAGTGTTCAGGATGCCTTTGCGCCGGTCGTCACCGCGCCAACCAGTATAACGGTTGCAGCCGTGGATGCTGATGGCACATCGGTAACAGACAGCAACATCCAGGCATTTTTAGCGGGCTCTGACGCCACTGATGATGTGGATGGGAATATAACGCCGACTCATGATGCACCAACCGTTTTCCCATTGGGTATCACCACCGTGACTTTCAGTGCCACCGATAGCTCCGGTAACATTGGCCAATCGCAAGCAACCGTGTCTGTCAGCGATCAAACGACACCGGTGATGAGCTTAAACGGTGATAGTGCAATCACTTTAGCGGTTGGTGATAGCTATGTAGAACAAGGCGCGACTGTAACCGATAATGTGGATGGGGATATTAGTGCGCAGATCGTTATCAGCGGCAGTGTTGATACCAGTACAGTTGGTATTTACATTCTCACTTACCGGGTGAGTGATGCTGCAGACAATGCCGCGACTGCATTAACCCGCCAAGTAACAGTGCAGGATAATGATGCGCCTGTTGTGATTGTTCCGGCGAACATTACCGTTGCCGCGCTTGATGCAAGTGGCACCCCGGGAACAGAAGGCACCATCGCTGACTTCCTGACAAGTGCTACTGCTAATGATGCAGTGGATGGTGGGTTGGCGGTTATTCATAATGCGCCTAACGTCTTTCCGTTGGGAGTCACGACGGTTACTTTTAGTGCAATGGATTTATCAGGTAATACTGGAGTAGCTCAAGCCACCGTGACTATCACCGACCAAACTGCACCGGTGATTAGTTTAAATGGCGAAGCGGCTATCACTACTGCCCATGGAGATAATTATATTGACGATGGCGCCAGTGCAAGTGATAACGTCGATGGTGATGTGACTGCCCAAATTGTCATTACGGGCACGGTGGACACCAATCAATTAGGGAGCTATCAACTGGCTTTCAATGTGAGCGACGCGGCAAACAATGTGGCTGACGAAATGGTACGAACCATTACTGTTACCGACCAAACTTCGCCTGTTATCACACTAATTGGCGAAGCTGAAGTTACAGTCGCACAAGGCGCTAGCTACATTGATGAAGGCGCTAGCGCGAGTGATAATGTCGATGGTGATTTAAGCAATGCGATAACTGTGAGCGGCAGTGTTGATACCAATACTGTTGGCAGTTATGTCTTCACCTATGATGTTGTGGACGCGGCGAACAATGCTGCGGCTTCAGTGACTCGAACTATTACCGTGACCGATCAAACCGCGCCGTTAATTACTTTAAATGGTGATGCTTCTCTATCAATTACAATCGGTAATGCTTATGTTGAACTGGGCGCGAGTGCCACCGACAACAATGATGGTGATCTTTCTGCCGATATTGTAATTAGCGGAACAGTAAACGCTAATATCATCGGCACCTATTTCTTAAATTACGATGTAAGTGACGCGGCAGGTAATGCGGCGACAACGGTTACTCGGGAAGTTGCAATCCTGGACACGGATTGGGACGGTGATGGTATTGGGGATTCCACGGACCCGGATGATGACAATGACGGCGTTGATGATAACGAAGATGCGTTTCCTTTTGATGAAACTGAATGGGAAGATACCGATGGAGATGGTATCGGTAATAACGCGGACAGCGACGACGATAATGACGGCGTAGCTGATAGCGAAGACGCGTTTCCACTCGATGAAAATGAATCTGTCGACACCGATGGTGATGGCATTGGAAATAACCAGGACACAGATGATGATAATGACGGGGTTACAGATGACGAAGATGAATTC
>DATHYR010000615.1:0-2020 GCA_035458985.1 Pseudomonadales bacterium | reverse complement strand
CACAATCAACTTACCTTCGCCGTATTCGCCGCCAATACCGAAGCCCGCTTTGTATACTCGCGGGAACACCAATATACCTTTGGCGCGTTGGGCAAGTTTTTGCCCAGCGGGTGAATGCTTATAAAACTCGCTCAGGGCTTCTTCGACATAAATATCGATCTCTTGTTTGCTTGCCGCCCACGCAGAAGGACTTAATAAGGCGGCAATAAGACTTAACGATAATAGAAAACGCATGGTTCCACTCCTTGGTTAGAGCCCATTATTTTAGTGGTAAATGCCCTTTTTCGCGAATATTACTGGTTCGCTTCCATGAAACGAACATTATCAACACGATAGCGTGAGTTGTTGTGATTCGTTGCCCAAATCACAATGCCAGTGTTTACTGAACTCAATTCAAGGCCGCCGCCCTGAAGGGTGTTTAGCGATACCTGTACGGTTTGCCATCCTGAATCCCCCGCTGCACCTACGTTGAAATGGCCCGACGTGCAAGGCCAGAAGCAATCCAGTTTCATGCTGATATTGTTTTCGCCCTCCACGTGCAAAATATCAAAGGCAAGCACACCATTAGCAAACTGGCTAACATCCAACGCTGTGGTGGTATCGACGAATAATCCTGCAAACAGCGCCCCGCTAGGATGGAATATCTCAAGCACTTGGCCGCGATCGGTATCGCTTACCCAGGCCCAGTCGATACTTGGGCATGCTGCGCCCTCATCGTTAAAACATTCGCCATAGCCCAGTGCTTCGTCAAAGGCTTTTATGCCCCCCTCAAAGCGCGCATCAATGGCGCCATTTCTCAATACCCAAATGGCGTCTTGCGGCGTGGTGATGGGCGGATTGTTAGGGACAGTCTCTTCATTTAATGGCACTAGCCCACTGGTATTGTTGTTTGGGTCAATGGTGAGAAGAGGGATAGTCGTTGTCTCGTCCAGAGACAAGCCATAGCCGCGCTCAAATAATGTTGCCGCTACAGGGAGCTGAGCATTGCTTGGGTGAATTGCACCGCCCGGCCAGGCAAAGGGCAAGCGGCCTATACTGTCATAGGTTCTCGCGGCGCGGTCTTGTAACAGCACATCTGCGACGCCGGCCGCTTCGGTACCAGGTAGCCAGGCCACTACAAATGCATCGCTAGCATTGATCCATTCATTCATAAATCTTGGCCGGCCGGTAAGAAACAGTGCCACGGTGGGAATGCCGTCGGCCTGGAGTGACTTGAGCGTAGTTAAGGAAAGATCGTTGTTGTTGTAAGCAAGCGAGGATAAATCGCCTGCGCCTTCGGCGTAAGGTTGTTCACCAAATACCACAATGGCGGCATCCGGGCGTGTGGTGTAGCTACCATCCACCGTAAAACTGTAATTGCCCGTGCCTGCATTAATGGCTTGGGTAAAGCCTTGCAAAAGCGTTGTTGCGCCTGGGAAATCGCTATTTGAGATGCCGCTTCCCTGCCAGGTGACCGACCATCCACCTGATTGCTGGGCAATGTTATTGGCCGCGCCACCGGTAATCAAAATATGCTTGCTAGGGTCAAGCGGGAGTAGTTGGTTGTTGTTTTTAAGGACCACTAGGGATTCCCGCACGGCACGGCGAGCCAAGGCTCGGTGCTCATTTGAACCCACCACGGTTGCCTCAGCACGTTGAGGGTCAAATGTCTCATCAAATAGGCCTAAAGCGTCTTTCATGCGCAGTATTCGGAGCACGGCTTCATCGATTCGCGCCTCGGTGATTTGACCGCTGCGCACCTGTTGCACGGTATTGGTAAGAAGTGTCTGCCAGCTGTCGGGCGCCATGATCATGTCGATACCGGCATTAATGGCTTGGGCACAGCTGCTTGTGGTGCAGCCAGATACTTGAGCAATGCCATGCCAGTCGCTAACCACCATGCCTTCAAAGCCCAATTGGTCGCGAAGCATACCGGTGAGAATGTCTTTTTCACCGTGTACTTTTTTGCCGTTAATGCTATTGAACGTTGCCATTACGCTCTGCACATCGGCGCCGATAGCACCGACATAGCCCGAGGCAT
>DATHYR010000614.1:0-2460 GCA_035458985.1 Pseudomonadales bacterium | reverse complement strand
TTTCCATTGGCTAATCATGAAGCAAAAACGCCCGCCGGCATGAAACCGACGGGCGTTTAAGTTGGATTAATTACAGGTTAAGCATCCTATTTATAGGTTAAAGAAGGCACCTGTGATTGATGGACCAAACTCTGTTCCAGTAGAAACTAGAGCGAAGATGATCAATGCAGCACCAGCAAGTGAGAGGTTCTTGAAGAAACCAATTGACTCATTTTGCTTAGCTGTTGCATCTGTTTCCTTCCAGAATGCGTGCATCATGAATGATGTTGGGATAAGGAATAGTGCGATAAGTAGCGCACCTAGATCTGCGTATACGCCAAATGCGATGTAGAGACCGCCGACGAGGATCATGAGACCTGATAGGACCACGCTGAACTTTGCTGCTGGAACCTTCTTGTACTGGGCGTAGCCAGTCATCGCCTCAAGCTTGGTGAGGTGTGAAATACCAGATGAGATGAAGAGCAAAGCGAAAAGTACGCGACCGATGATGAGGACGATGTCCATTGTGACTCCTTGAGAAGTTAGTTGATTGTGAACTTACTGTGTAAGGATAGTTGAAATTTCAACTAATTTTGACCACGACACGCTCGCGCACTTGCCATTTGTCGGTGGGGAGGGCTATTTTTCGAACATCTGTTCGAATACCCACAGCTTTGAAAGGTTCACCCAGAAATGTCAGCCACGCAGGTTAACCCCGCCCTCGATGTCACTATCGACGGTGCAACAACTCCTATCGAGTTCACCTATAAAGGAAAACGGTTTCGCATCCATGCGGTGTTATCTCGTTGGTGTGAAGCAGGTGGTTGGTGGAATCGAATCAGCGATGGAAAGTATCGCCCCGATGATCAGGCACGGGCTGTCTGGAGGGTTGAGGCGGCACCAATTGGTGCGTTAACAACCTTTGAACTCGAACGTGATGAAGTAACAGGTCAGTGGATTATCCGTAACGTATGAGCTTTATTCACCTCAATGTTGCCAGCGGGTATTCGTTGAAATATGGAACAACCCACCCCCATGATCTAGTTCAACGTGCAGCTGAATTTGAAATGCCGGCGCTCGCATTAACAGATCGTGATGGGTTGGCTGGTGCCATCCGTTTTACTCAAAGTTGTGTTGATTACGGAATCGCACCCATCATCGGAGTTAATTGTGCAATTGCCATAAAAAATGCAGATGGCGGGGATGCAAAAGGTCGCATCACCTTGTTGGCACATAGTGATGGGGGATGGCGCTCGCTGTGCAGGTTGATGACATCGCTAATAATGACCAGCGATACCCGTGTTCCAGTTTTAACTTTAGATTTTCTGCAACAGTTTAGTCATTACAGCACCAATGTTTATGCGATGCATGGACCTGAAGCACCTATCAGCAATGCGATACAAAACCATCGCTTTGATCAAGCGTTGCATATTTTTAATCAAACCCGTGATCTATTTGCTAACAACGCCATCGAATGTGTTTCACACCTGGTCGCAGGCCGTGGTCCCCGCTCTACCGAACATGCAGCACGTTCCTTAATCTTTGCTCGTGACAATGATATTGATGCGGTTATTACTAACGCTGTCCGCATGAAGGATCGCACCGATGGGCCAGTTGCAGATGTTTTAGATTGTGTGCGACAGCTGGTGCCATTGCATGATCGCCACATTGAACGACGTAACGCTGAAGGATTTTTGAAATCTAGTGATGAGATGATTTCACTGGCTGCTGAAATCGCACGTGCTGCAGGAGAGCGAACACCACGTGCACTGTTAAAGACAACCCGTGAATGGGCGGAACGATCACTGCTCTCGCCCCAGCGCGATATTGGTTTAGGAGGAGCCCACCTGCCAGAGCCCCATGTCGTAGGGGTAAATACCGCACAAGAGATGCGCACTTTGCTGCGCTCTCGCAGTGAAGCTGGAATCAATTGGCGCTACACCAGCAGTGATCAGATCAGCAAAGCACGTGCACGTTTAGATGATGAACTCGCAACCGTTGCAACCCTTGGTTACGAGTCATACTTTTTAACCGTTGCAGATATCGCAGATATGGCACGTGATGCAGGAATCCGTGTTGCAGCTCGTGGCAGCGGTGCAGGTTCCTTGATCTGTCACCTACTTGGAATCTCAGGTGTAGATCCCATGCAACATGGTTTATTGATGGAGCGTTTTTGTTCTCCGCTGCGCAGAGCTTTGCCAGATATTGATATCGATGTTGAATCTGCCAGACGTCTTGAAATTTATGACATGGTCTTTAAAAGGTATGGCGATAGTGATTGGGGATCACCTACCAATCAATCACGGTGCGCAGTTGTAGCGATGGTCGATACCTATCGTGCACGCCACGCAATCCGTGATGCAGGGGCCGCTCTTGGTTTACCCGGTATGGAGATCGACATGTTGGCTAAATCGATGCCACATGTGCGTGCCCGCAATATTGCAGCAACTTTGGAATCCCTGCCTGAACTTCGCCGTATGA
>DATHYR010000613.1:0-2729 GCA_035458985.1 Pseudomonadales bacterium | reverse complement strand
TATGACATCGGTGGCCCAGAAGTCCTGTCCTACGCCGACATGATGCAAAAGTTTGCAAAGTTATCTGGATTAAAGAAGCGCTGGATCATCAAGGTTCCAGTATTAACTCCGGGGCTATCTAGTTTGTGGATCGGTTTGGTTACACCTGTTCCAACAGCCTTGGCACGTCCACTTGTTGGTTCGCTCATTAGCGAGGTCGTTGCAGATCCTGCAAAAAGTATTGATGCCCTAATTCCAAAGCCTGCCGAAGGTTTGATCGATGTTGAAAATGCAATCCAGCTAGCGCTTTCAAAGATCACCACCCACAACGTTGAAACCCGTTGGTCTGATGCAACGATGCCAACCGCGCCATGGCAAAAGGCCCAGGGAGATCCTGATTGGGCTGGCGAAATGGTTTTGCGTGATCGACGTGAACGTATCACCGATGTTCCCGCTGAAAAGGTGTGGCGACAGGTTGAACGTATTGGTGGCGACAATGGTTGGTTTGGCTCAGACCTTCTGTGGTGGGCACGTGGAGTTTTAGATCGCTTCTTAGTTGGCGGCGTTGGTTTGCGTCGCGGTCGTCGTGATCCAGATTTCTTGCGCGTTGGCGAAAGTTTAGATTTTTGGCGAGTAGAAGAGCTCGAACCTGGTCGCAGATTAAAGCTATATGCCGAAATGGTCCTACCCGGAAAAGCCTGGCTTGAATTTACAGTTACGCGTGAAAACGGAAAGACCAAGATTGTTCAAGAGGCAACATTTACTCCACGTGGTTTAGGTGGACAGTTATATTGGTATGCGGTTTCACCATTTCACTTGTTTGTATTTCCAACGATGTTAAGAAACATAGTAAAGAAGGCCAAGAAGGATGCATGAGTTCACACCAGAAGTAGAGGCACTTGCTGCTGAAATTCTGAAGTACAGCCTGGAACGTTTAAAGGATGATCCGCCTCTTGATGGCCCACGTTCTGCAGAGGATTTGTTCAATGAAGTTGGAAACACAATCACCGCAAAAGGTTTAGGTGGGCATGAAGCGCTGCAGGTATTTACAAATGTTTTAGCCAAGGCGTGCATCTCAACAGATCACCCACGTAACTTGGCTTTTATTCCATCAGCGCCCAGCGAGTACGCAAACCTTTTTGATCTCGTTGTTGGTGCAAGTGCGTTGTACGGGGGATCCTGGCAAGAAGGTGCTGGTGCAGTCTTTGCCGAAAACCAAGCGATTCAATGGCTTATCGATCTAGCGGGACTTCCTGCATCTGCTGGTGGGGTATTTGTGCAAGGCGGAACGATTGGAAACCTTTCAGCGCTGGTTGTTGCACGCGCAGAAGCACGCAAAAAGCACACACCTGCTGGGCGTTGGGTAATCGCCTGCAGCGCCGAAGCACACTCTTCAATTGCATCTGCCGCCAATGTTATGGATGTAGATATTCTCAAAGTTCCAGTTGATGCGAAGGGAAAGTTGCAAGGAAGCACTGTTGCAGAAGCGATTGATAACCTGCATGCAACCACCAACAATCGAGTCTTTGCAGTTGTTGCAACATCGGGCACAACAAATCTTGGAATCATTGATGACCTTAAGGGCGTTGGAAAAGCGGCAAAGGATCGCGATATCTGGTTCCATGTCGATGGTGCTTATGGTTTAGCTGCCTTGTGTGCACCATCTGTGCGCGCAGATTTTGATGGGGTAGAAAACGCTGATTCATTCATCGTTGATCCGCATAAATGGTTATTTGCACCATTTGATGCTTGCGCACTTGTGTATCGCAATCCCGAATTAGCAAAAGAGGCGCACTCACAACATGCTTCATACCTTGACACATTAAAAGATGATCAATGGTCACCATCTGATTACGCAATTAACCTAACCCGCAGAACTCGTGGCTTGCCATTTTGGTTTTCATTGGCAGCTCATGGCACCGATGCTTACAGTGAAGCGATGGAGCAAACTCTGACAGTTGCAAAAGAGGCGGCTGAACTTGTTCGTAACCATCCAAATTTAGAATTATTGTGCGAACCCGAACTATCTATCGTTGCCTTCACTCGCAAGGGTTGGCTAGCTGCTGACTATCAAAAATGGAGCGATCAACTACTAGAAGATCAAGTTGGATTTATCCCACCCTCATCCCACAATGGCCAGCCAATTTTGCGGTTTGCAATCGTCAATCCGTGGACCAAGGTCAGCGATATTCAGATGATTCTGGACCGGTTGTAAATCACTTCTGTAAGTTCCCACACTTTGCGCAATCACTGACATAAGATTTCGCCCATGTCCGCACAAGAAGAGTCAGCGATCAACACTGGCCTGAGCGACCTCGAAGTTCGAATCCTGGATTTTGAAGGCAATTGGTGGCGCTACGCAGGAGCCAAAGAGGCTGCGATCAAAGAGCTTTTTGATGTCACCGCACCTCGTTACTACCAACTCTTAAATGATCTGATTGACCGCGACGATGCCCTAGCCGCCTCACCAATGCTAGTTAAGCGCCTCCGCCGCCTGCGTGAGGCCCGTATGGCCACACGCGTAGCCCGTTAAGCCTGCCCAACCTCCCACGTTTTGCGCCTCGGAAATAAAGGCTCTAGATTTGGCGTTAGCACTCTCGGGGTGTGAGTGATAAAACGCCCCGCCTAACGCAGGACTAAACACAAGGAGCACAACTCATGGCAAAGCAGATTGCCTTTAATGAAGAAGCACGCCGCGGTCTAGAGCGCGGCATGAATATCTTGGCCGATGCGGTCAAGGTAACCCTTGG
>DATHYR010000612.1:0-1363 GCA_035458985.1 Pseudomonadales bacterium | reverse complement strand
ATCCTGATTTTGCCATTGGAGGCGATCGCAGTCCCGTTGTTTTACCAGGTCAGTATGTGGGGCTGGCGCGATACCTACATCGTGCAAATACTTCCCTTTATAGCCAATGCATTTTCTATCTTTCTGTTTTATACATTCTTTCTCAGTCTGCCGCGCGAACTGGAAGACGCAGCGCGCATTGACGGTGCCGGAACCTCGCGTATTTTTTTCACCATCATTATTCCGAACAGTAAACCAGCGTTCGCAACAGTGGCCATTCTGACCTTTCTGACACAGTGGGGCGTGTTTCTGTGGCCACTAATGGTCACCAGTAGTGAGTCAGTGCGCCCCTTGCCGTTAGCCATTTCCACGTTTTATACCCTGCCACCATTGCAGTGGGGCGATATTTTTGCGTTCAGCGTGATGATGGTACTTCCGGTATTGCTGGTTTTTTGGTTCTTCCAACGCTGGTTCATTCGTGGTGTTGCATCAACAGGCATCAAGGGTTAAGGAGTCCGCTCATGGCCAGCGTACAGTTCAAAAATGTCAGTAAGCAATACGATGAAGGCAAGCTCGCATTGCAGGATGTTGACCTGAATATTAATGATGGTGAATTCATGGTGTTGGTGGGTCCGTCTGGCTGCGGTAAATCAACGGCATTGCGTTTACTCGCCGGGCTGGATTCGGTGAGTAAAGGTGAACTGTTTATTGATGACAAGGCAGTAAAGAGACTATCACCGCAGCAACGTAACATCGCTATGATATTCCAGAACTATGCGCTATACCCACACATGAGTGTGCGTGAAAACCTCGAGTTTCCCCTGCGTATGTTGAAGCTGCCACAGGAAACAATCGACCAGCGCACGCAGTGGGCGGCAGAATTATTGCACCTGACGGAATCGCTTGAACAGCGACCAAAGCAACTCTCTGGTGGTCAGCGACAACGCGTTGCCATGGGTCGTGCCATAGTGCGAGAACCTCAGGTGTTTCTCATGGATGAGCCACTATCCAATCTGGACGCAAAACTTCGCGTACAGATACGTTCTGAAATAGCAGCTTTACAAAGACGCCTGAATATCACCACTCTGTATGTTACCCACGACCAGGTTGAGGCAATGACGTTGGGGCACCGGGTCGCGGTGATGAATAACGGGCGCGTTCAACAGGTCGATACACCGAGGACGTTGTATGAACGACCAATGAATGCCTTTGTCGCGCAGTTTATTGGAAACCCAGGTATGAATATCATTCCATGCGAACTCAGAAGGGAAGGCGAGTGCCTTTGTTTCGACTTTGCCGATCAGGCCTTGAATGTGCCGGAAAATGGCAGAGTGGCTCACGATACCCTGAATCGCTACATCGGCCAGTCAATATTTTTCGGTTT
>DATHYR010000611.1:0-1270 GCA_035458985.1 Pseudomonadales bacterium | reverse complement strand
ACAAATCCGTCGGTTGGCATGACATTGATTGTCCCAACATGCGCAAGTGGCTGGAATGACGCAAGCGACGTTGGAATCGGTTCCATAATCATACTCCATAGTACATGTGTATCGTACACAACCGGTGCTGCTTGTGGAGATATGATGGTTGTGTGTTGGTTCTGATTCTGGTGCTGGTGCTGGTACTGTGCATCGAATTCGCTGGCGATGATACTATTAAGAAGCTCGTCATCACCATCACTCATCATCGCACCAGCATCATCGAGATCGAGATCGAGATCGGGATCGACGAGTGTTTCGTCGGTTATCATCATCATAATTTTGGTGAAGCAAACAAGAGAGACATCTACCCACCAGCTGAGAATATTCTAACGTAACGCGGAAACTGCGTTAGTGGATAATCGATGAAAAAACTGGTTCCCATGACACCGCTCTTTACACGCATCATCCAGAAACACCAACCCACACTCTCGATGTTGATGGAGTGGTGTCAGTATGTACTGGCAGAATTCTACGCGCGATACCCGCAAATATCTTCTACCACGTATGACGAACCATTTGAACTGGATCTCCAGCGTGCAGGAAAACAGTACCTTATCCAGATGATCACTGAATCCGAGATGCATACCATGTCGTCTGCAGAGGCAAAGGATCACCTACGCATGTTTTATGCGGGATTATTGGACGATGCGCGCATGTGTGCAAAGCACGCCAACCGATCCGATGTCACGCCACGCGACGTAAAACTCGTACTACGCATGACTCTCAAAAGCAACTATTAACTAATTAGGAAGTGATGGGGATATGTGATGCGTGTGTTAAAAAAACGCCTTTACTACCACAATGCGCGTGGATTGAATCGCTTTTATCACTACACAATAGTAGTAAATCCACAGTTGACCTTGATGAATCCCGATTTGTATTTGATCCAAGTCATGCTCTCTCAGTACACGACGAGTACGGTATCAAACAGGCATGGCACCGCGGCCGCCGTGCCTTTGCACTAAACGGGTCCAGCATGCCGACCATCTGCGGAAACAACTTCTTCCAGAGCGCGACGGACCTTGCGATCTCGCGCGCGCTTGATTCCGGCGACCACCGGATGCGATACTACAAGGACCCCGATAAGTGTCCGTTCCCCGTGAAACCCGTGTTTCGGCGTCGGTATGATGCATTTCTTGAAAACGTCGGTCGTGGTAACGCGCTAGAGCCCATGGCAAAGCAAGCATTTTGTGATGAGACCGGACATGCACTTATCCCGGTAAGTGAT
>DATHYR010000610.1:0-34499 GCA_035458985.1 Pseudomonadales bacterium | reverse complement strand
ACGGGCACGTAATGATAGAGTAGATGACTCTGTGTTAGGCGAACTACTAAGAACATCCATTCCATATAGTGTTCCGGTTGATACGTAATATCCGGTAATACGACCAGATTGTTCACCGGTTGAACGCAGGAAATCGAGAGACAATGGTGCGGTGTAAAAATCTGGATCGTCGGTAGATTGTGTCAGAATATTTACACCATCCGCCCCTAAAAGCACCGAGCCGTCAACAACAACTACACCATACTGATCGAGAACGACTGCACCTGCCCCAGCATATATTTTACCCGTGCTAGCCCGTGCATACCATTGCACGACCGAGCCATCACTGCCAGCTAGATCCGTGCCATCCCAATAGATGTTGGCTCCGCCTTCCCCATCAAAAAAAAACTGTCCATCATTTTTGAGGAACGTCTTAAATTGGGTGCCGTCATAATAGCCCATGTACGTAGCCGTCATGTTTAGCCCAACTTGTGGCACTACATTCTCGCCATCAAGCGGATTGATATCATAGCCGCGAAAAATGCGCTGTAACGCCCCGGTGTTGGTCAATCCGCGTCCGACACGATCATCTGTCAGCGGAGCGGGAACGTTGATGATGTTGCCGTTCCAGTCCGCTCCCTCCGTTGCTCTCTCTTGTATGCCAGCCAGTTTGTTTGCTTCTGCTGGGCTGATGTCACCAAGTGACGTTGGTGGATTGGAAATATTTTCCCAGGGAATTGTGCCCTCGATCAGAATGCTACCACGAACTGCCATCGTCTTTGCGCTGGCATCCCACAGCATATATTGATTGTCGGTGGCCGATCCGATCAACATATCGCCTGTGTTGAGCGTGAGCCCACCCCACGCCTTGCCAGTCGGACTATCCCCACAATAGACAGCAAATACCGGATCGGAGTCTTGATCAATGATGTACAGACCTTCGTCTGTAATGCGTACTCGATTATTGCCGTTCTGGATGCCGCCCGGGTTCGTCTCGGCGAACACTGGAGCATTGCTTTCATAGACGGCGCGCACGAGATCGGGATCGATGGCCTCGTCCATGATGAAGATTTCATCGAAAACACCATTGAACCATTGCGCGTTATTAGCTTGTCCGATATCCAAAACGCTATTGTCAAAATTGACCTGAATCTGAATATCATTGATAGTGCCGATCTCTGCGCCATCCAGGTAGATGCGCAGATTGTCACCATCGTATGAACAGACGGCTAAATGCCATTCACCAGGCGTCAACGGGGTCGATGCCGACAGGGTGTAGGGGTAGGCTGTGTTGCGGTCAACGATTGTAAAATCAAGCGCCGTGCCACCAGAAACATAGACTGCCTGATATTGCTCCAGCGTGTCGGCGCCAACACCGCTCGTAACAGTCAGCCGTATATCGTAATAGCCGGTTGACGGCAGAGCGAGATTGGCCGGTGATGGACTAGTGCTGTGTGTAGTCCAGGTGCCCGCCGTTGACGCTTTGTATTCCCATAGCCAATCAACAATCGTATCACTGGTAATACTGTTGTCAGTTAGTGACACGGTGAGCGGATATGCGCCGGTTGTTGGTGTCACGTCAAACAGCGCAGTCGTATAGACTGTCACCACGGCATTGGATACAATGTAGGCCGCTTTTGTTTCGGTCTGCGTAAAATTAGCGTCTGTGACTTCGAGCTGAACGTCCCACGTTTCTGCCGTAAAACTCTCGGTGGGATTTTGCGACGTGGAAAAATCAGTCCACGCCCCGCCCCCTGGCGGCCGCTTGCGCCATTGCCATGATTGAATGCCGCTTGTGCTGGTCGTTAGGTCGGTGAAATCTACCGAAAGCGAAGCATCACCCGTCAGTGGCGTGCCACTGAAATCGGGAACAAGTGAAGCAGTCACCAAATATACATTATCAATGGTGACAACCTGCGCGTCACTGAATGCAAAGCGCAATCGCGCATTACTGTACGTCTGCGTTGCTGTGAATGATACACTGTACGTCGCGGGTGATGCCGTCAAAACAAAAGTTGTATCGAGGCCAAGCACTTCGAGCGGTGAAACATGTTGACGCAGATCAACGGCTATTGTTCCACTCACATCGCTAGACGCATCAAACTGCAACGTGTAAATCGTGGCATTAGTGACACTCAAACTCTTTTGGTAGAGTCGCGTATTCGTGCCACCTACACCAGTCATTAGCGCGGCGCCAGACGATACAACCACATCGCCAGTGGTGAGCCAACTCGTTAGATCTCCGGTAGCAAAATCATGGTTGAGAATCAAATTTGTACCAGATGGAACACCGCCACCACCGCCGCCCGGAGCGTTAGCCGTAATGATATTCGTTTTGGTGATGGTGTTACTACCATCGCCATTGCTGATCGTCAAGCGCACGCTATACGTATCAGCCGCAACAAACTGATACGATGGTGACTGCGATGTTGAAAACTGTGTCCAGAATGCATCAGCGATCTTTTTCCATTCCCATACCCAGCCCGTTATCGTATTTGTGGCGGTCGACGTGTCTGTAAAATTGACAGTAAGCGGAGCGTCACCGGTTGCTGGCGTGTAAGTGAAAGCAGCTGTTAAACTCGCAGTGGTGATGTCATATTCCCATGCACCTGAATCCGGATTGCTTACACGTGTGCGCCCGCCGATATCTAGCGTTGGCGCTGTAATACTGTTTGCTCCATCAATCGTTGCAGCACCAAGATTAATCGCATCGGATGCTATATCGATCTTGTAATTATTGCGGTCGCCACTACCGGCTGTTAGTGGAATGATCGGATTCGCCATATCCGAACTGCCATAGAAATCGTTAGCGCCCCGAAAATTTACATCCGGCATATTGGTTGCTGTGTTGCCATACCAAATATTATTGTCAAAATCGACGGAAAAAGCGTTATTATTTCCCGTCGCCAAGACCTCATCAACGCGAGCGTCGTTTACGTACTGGTGGAATATATTATTTTTAATGTGTACATTTGTATATATTCCACTATTAAGCTCCACCGCCGATGTCTGCTTATCAAATTCGACGGAATTAACAAATGTATTGTTATAGACCCAGATGTCAGTGTGACCTAGCCCACCCTCCTGATCGCCAAATGACAAATTCTTTCCTAACCCGACTACGATGTTATTGTAAGCTTTGATTGTATCATTGGGTGGTCTGTGTAGTTGCTTGGCTGCTTTTTCGTTATTGAAGCGCAAGCCGTTTGGGAGGCTAGTGCCACGCAGAAACTCACCAGTATGAAAGCCGCTATGATAAATGAAATTATCGTGAATCGTGACATTCTGACTGCGATTCATGTAGACGAGCGTGCCATATGTATTGTGTACAGTACACCAGCCGATTTCACCGCTGGTACCGCCAGCAATACCGATGCCCTCTCCCCAGTGCCAGTACACTTCGCAATTGGTAATGACCATGTTGTCGCCGTCTTTCATGGTCATACCATTTGGCCAGTTCAACGTTGTTGCCGAGCGCGTGAACTGGGCGAACATAGCGCCGTTGTAGGCAGTGATGTAGTTGAATAACACATCATCTGATTCGTCTGCCTTGCAAAGAAGGTATTTGCAATCATGGATAATCAGATTATTCAGTTGCACGTTGGTGCGGCGGTCGGTAACTGGATCTGTAGCCTTCAATTCTACCCCGCCGCCGCGTGAGTTCATCACGATGGCATTGGAACCATTGACGATAATGTGATCGGCGAAAATACGCCACAATGACCCAACAGCATAGCCGGTGCCACCATTAGACGTGCTACCTGTAACCCATGCACCGGTGGGGTAAGTATTGGCCCCATCAATGATTACACCGGCATTAAAATTGATCGTCGTCTCGCTGCCAAAGGTGCCGCTTGCAGCAAACGGCAATGTCAACGCCTCGCTATAGGTGCCCGCATAGACGGTCAGTGAATCGCCAGATCCAAGCGCGTCAAACCCCTCTTGGATCGTCTTAAACGCGGTGCCTTCGGTTAGACCGTTGCCGCTCGATGATACGCTAGACTTGGAATGATACGTTGTCATTGATTACTCATGTAAGGTATAAAGGTTGTAAAAAGTTTTGGTTCCGTCTCAACTGGCAGCGCTGATGGCTCGCTCACTGTAACGCTGTGCTGTGCCATGCCTCCACGAAACACGGCCACAATTGCCGTGGCCATTACACCATCATTGGCGACTGGCGCAATGACTTCCACATCGGCGGCGATAAATGAGATGACCGATAACCCAACGGCGCGGCATGTAAAACCGGTATCAACCGGTGTGCAAGTGACATCGCCGGTGGATCTAAGATTAGTCAATTCGAGTGACGGGTATAGATAGACGTTCACAGATGCCACCTCATTTTTCACAATGCCATCGGGTTCCAGCTTCCACGTCAAGGAGGTCGTATCGCCAACTATGCGCAGCGGTGTTGTAATGCCAAATGACATGATAAAACCGTCAACAGATACCGTCTCCGCCTGCGCATTGCTAGCCACTAGGCTGAATAATGCGATGAGGACAATAATAATTCGTTGCATCCTATGCACCGATCCGCAAACTTGTTCCATCACCAAAATGCCACAAATACCCAGGGCTGTCTGACGCCCGCCAGAACCAGCAGCCAACCGTAAATTTGCGCTTGACAGAATCAAACGTGCTCGTATCGTAGCGGACTTGTGATGCCGCTGCCGTGGACGTACTGGCGTGCGCAGTCCCCGTCCACGCGTGTCCCGTTCCCATGCTGCCATCGGCATAAGGCACTGGGTATGGGGCATCCGCAGCGCTGACGCCGTCGATATAATAGGTGACACCGGTCGTGCAACCTTCTGACGTGATCACCAGCCGCCCGACAAGACTCGTCGCTGGTGGGTCGTTCTGGATGTACGCGTAGGTCCACTCCTCCACGTCACCGGCCGGTAGTTCCAACTCCACGCTGGATACCAATGTCGTGGCGGGAAAGTCGCTGTAGTAGTCGATTCGGATCTTCCCAGTGCCACCAATCGAAGTATATTTCTGATACCAAAGCGATACACCAGACGCGCCAACCGGCCCGAAATCATCCTCCGCCGTAAAAATGTTGCTCGTTACCGTGGCCGTTGCATCAGCCGCGATAATTTTTAGGCACTTCACACCGACATAGGCGCGGGTAGTATCCGCCGAGATAGTCGCGTTGACATCCGTCCATCCGGTCGTGTCTACTTCGAATGATGGATTCGTAATCAGGTTGGTGGATGCGTCCGCGATCCGAATCCCCTTGGCGAACTTGCCAGGCACGAACGTGCGTGAACCGGTGACGGTGGCCTCTTGTCCTTTGTGCCCCAACGTGGTTCCCTCGAAATTGGTGGCATACGGGGTGGCCCCGTCGAAGTGTGCAATCATGACCGCGCCGGGTAATTGCAGTGCGTGCTTGCCGACAATCCAACCGCGAACGAGCATGTTCCCGCCGACGTCCAGACCAAATGCCTCATCGAGCACCCAGTCAACGGCCGGATCGATAATCACATGCACATGGTCGCCACCACCATGCGTGTGATGTTCGACCAGAAACTCGCTATTGGCAGCATACAGGCTTTGGTCAGCATTGATATTTCCCATTGCGTCTACGCTGCCGGTCGTGTTGACGTTTCCTGCGACCGCAACATTACCCGATTGAGGCGTCAAGTCGAGATCGCCCGCAGCGCTGTACACCTCTGGTGTCTCCACACTGACGGCCGCTGCTAATTTATTGATTACAGCAAATGTACCAGTAGCAGATAAACTCGCAAGCTCCGTCCATGCAATATCGTCACCATCAGCCAGTACTGAGGATGTCGAAATATACTGTTTATAAGATCCCGCATTTCCATCGAACAGTGTCATTGCCGCTTGTGTGCTACCAGCTTGATTGCCCGCGAATTTCATATTGCCGGTAGCTGATGGATTCGCTCCAACCGCTCGCGGTGACACCTGGTAGGCATTATATGCGACATAGCCACCCAAGCCCCACGATGACGAACCGACTGTTGTCAGTCCAGCAGCAGATTCGGATTGCGCAAACAGAGCGTTAGCGGCATTCGCCGGTGGCTCAATATTTGTGTACGACCCAATCGCGCCAACCGTCTTCGTAGTCCCGCTCGCTGGCATAAGCAGCAAGTCGCCGCTTGCTGTCCTTACCTCTGGCGTTGTTGCGAATGTCGTCGCCTCAATCAGTGGCAGCGTAAGATCACCGATTGAACTAGATTTTAGGATAGCAGACGCTGCGCCTGGCGCAGCGGAGGGAGTGAGGACACCAAGCGTATTGGTGGCATTTAGTCCAACGATATCAAGAGCCGAGCCCGTGGCGGTGTGTGCAAGTGGATCGACGATACTATGCTGTTTAGCGTGATGCGCGTCAGGATCGATGGCGTGCGCGCTAATATCCACACCATCAACCGTTGCGCCAGCACTGGCCGGTATATTCCCCGTGATGCTATTGCGTCCGTCACGAAAGAGCAATAGCGATGCGTCAATACCCACGCCACCGCTTCCTCCACCAGTCGAAGCAGTGGAACCACCACTAGCCGTGGAAATTACGCCACTTTCTGACGTGCTGTAGATTGCAGCCGATGGCCGTCCGATATTTGTTACCGAGGCGATGCCACCAGCACCGCCATTTATCTGCGCATCGTAATAATTGCCGCCAATTTTTATATGCCCGTCGCCAACAATTAAAGCACGCTCTGTGGTCGGCTTCACCTTGTACTTATTCGATAGCGCCGTTTTTAGCCTTTTGAGATTCTTATTGTATTGCGCTTTGCTTGCGGTTGTCATCAGTTTGGGATCTCTCTACTCACCTGTATCATATTCAACGACTGCGTCCACTGGCCGCCGTTGAATTCATTCGACACGCTCACGACCATGCAGTAGCGATCCATCGTGGCTCTTGTTGTGTCCCAGTCCCATTGTACCCTATGGATTTGACCAGGGGCAAAGCTTGCCGTCTCCCCCAGTGGCTTGACGTAAAGCGTATAGGGGTATTTGCGCAGAAAATATTGCTTACGTGCAGCTGCATCCGCCGCCGTGGAATTAGCATAAATGTAGGGACCAATCTCAATTACGCTACCACGCCAGTCGGGTGTGGTTGGGTAAATCGATGTGCCTTCTGTCGCCCCATCCGCAGATTTCCAGGTCATACGCAATTGCGAGATCGTGCCAACGCCGGTTGAATCCTGTAATATTTTGATCTCCGATGTATTGCTGCGCGTCCAGGTGGCAACCGGCGTGTAGTTTAAGCCGGTTGTCCAAAATGTTTCCGGCGACACATCAATTTTGCTATCCCGTCCCACTGTTACCATATGCCCCGTAAAATCAGCCAAATCAGCAATCACCACCCAAGCGTTTTGTTTCTCCGTTGTCAGATCGCTCATGTCGTGGAACGTATCATTTGTCACACTGATCGCGCCCGCGGGCAGATGGGCATTCGTCATCAGCGTAGAAAACAGCGTAGTGGCTGGTGCCCCATCTGCCAACCACAAACTGGTATCATAAAACGTGCGATCTAACATTATCTCGAATTCGTACATACGCATTCGCGACGGGTCTACACTCATCAGTGTTGGTAACAAAACCACCTTACGTACACGTGTAGTAGTAAATGTGGCGGAGTAGGTAGCAGATGCATGGCTAGTCACTGCAACAATTTGCGTGTAATCCGTCTGCCATCCACTTGTGCCTGGCGTGCGCGCATTTGGCAGTCTACTACCCCAGATTTCAAAATTTACGAAATAGCTGCTGCCACCTGTCCAATTAATAGAATTTACCGGAACTCCGTCACTGGCAACACTGGCAAAATAAACATATACCGGATCGCCTTCGACGTGGTTGGCTGCGGGTGCGCTGGTGAGCGTGATAGTCGTTGATGTTTTGGTCGTAAATGTACAAATATCATTGCCTATCTGAATGCTTCCCGAATCAGGCAAGCCGCCAGTCGTATTCCCCGACTCATCCTTCAATGTGACAACGCCAGTGTAGCTTGCAGCCACATCCTCTGCAAGCATGAGCCCCATACTTGGCAGTTCAACCAAAAACCATGGCTCATCATAGGCATTACCAGAGCTGTAGGCATAGCCGGCATGATCGTTAAAATCCGTCACCCAGTTGTTTTTTGGCGTTGCTGAATTGGCGAATGTATAGCGCATGGTCTGTCCGGGCGTGGGCGCTGTCACGTTGCCACCGGTATATGCAGCTCCATACCGATCCGTTGGATTGCTAGCGCCACGATCCGGAACATCACCCGTCCCCCATACAACATCGTGCACCCATCCAGACCCACCGCCGCCGCTAGTAAAATACATGCCAATGGAATCGCCCGCAACTACCAGATTACTAAAAAAGCTTGGCGCGGAATCCTCCAGGCTTAATACTAAAACAGCGCTTGATCGTGGATTCTGTTGTTGAAATAGAACATCATCTGCGCAAATAATAATCTTATCACCTGCCGTGTAAGTGCCGGCGATAGCAGCATTAGCAAAGCCTTCGTTATCGGTCCAGAGTGCAACACTCGGCTGTGCCCCATCCACAAGAACAGTGATTTCGATCCATTGATAGCCGTCTGGTTCGCCTGCTGATGGGTAAATGTGAACCTGTGTAATGGCCATGTCTAATTCGACCGTGGGATCGTTGGATGTATTGGCCAGAATTCCAGCAGGCAATGGCGTTCCAATCACATCCTCGCTAATCCATAGCGTTGTGCTGCTACCGTCAATAGCTGCCGATGCGGACAAATCTGGTTCTGCTGCTGTGTAGTCACCACTATAGCGTTCTTTGTATGGCACAGACAGTGACGAAATAGCCGAAGCGCTGCCGTCCCTGGCAATGTTCAGATCGCCGATACGTACACCATCCGCCAATATTTCAGCCATTTTTTGAGCACTAGAAACAATGCTCGCCGTCCACTGTCGTTTATATGGTGACAGTTCGCTGTAGTCGGGACTAGCCAACCAGCCAACCAGCCAGTTTGAAAAAGTTCCGCCTGCTGTTACGGCTCTTTGTACGACGATCAAGTGGTTGTTGCGGATGGCGATCTGTGGAATAATCACACCGCCGCCAATGTTGGCAGACCACTGCATTGTCGCTAAATTGCTATCTAGCTCCCAAGTGAACGGAAGATTGCCATTATTCTCTGGAACATCATACCACGCCTTGACTACCGAACCATTAGCATGCGTCATATCCTCTTCAGTATCGCCGGTCCATGATAGGCCGGTAAATGTTGTGGCGGTTGTCCCGCTGTATCTGACGTAGGTCCAACGCGTTGAACCAACCCAGAATCCGCCGGAACTAGGGAATGACGATGCACTATTGACGGTCGCGGTTGTGGCTCCATTTGTGAGCTGCGCCGTCAAAGTGGTTGACACGCCAGAAAATGCTGTTGTCGCGTCGGCATTTATGACAGACCAGTCATAATGTACTGCCGATGATGGACGGGTAAACGGTGGGCCGATATATGCGCGCCACTTAATAAAGCTCATGAGAGTTGGGTAATCCTGACAACGACATTTTGATACCACTGACCCTGAATTGAGTCATAGGTTGGGTAGAATACAACCGCGTTCGTATACGCAGCAGTCGCACCCTGATCGGTAAATAGAGTTGCGCTAGTATGCGTTTTACTAGGCAGATTTGTGCAGATGGTATTAGCCCACCATGCAAAATCTGTGGCGCTCAGGATACTATAGGTAATCGTAACCTCTGGATACCCTGCCGTTACCGCCTCGCCCAAGCCATTCGTTTCTACATATTGATGCCGCTTAAATACGTAGGTGCATATCTCACGCTCATCAGTGAAGGCGTTCCCGCCAATAATCATGCTAGCCATTATGGTGCCGGCTCCTCTACTGTGGCGGTGATATCCGCCAGGACTTGCGCGCCGATGGCCTCCACAAGCGCACCGCCGCGGATACGTGACAAAATACCGATTTCTAAATAAGCGCCCATCGTCTCTCCAGCCGCAACCAGAGTATTTTTGAATTCCTCACTGCTGAATTGTGACGTAAATCCATTGATCATCAGACGAGCGACCGTTCCGCCGCGTTGTTGGAAATTTTCTTGGTTGGCACGAATGCCAGTCCCGATAGAAGAAAGTAATGGCTCGATCAACGCAGTGCCGCCTTCTGTGCCCGTGCCAAATGTTCCCTTAAATCCGTCTAATAAATTTGTTGCGGGCGTATAACCAGCCGCATAAAAAAAGTTCTGTGTTGCGCCCAATTGACTATTCAATGCGCCAAGCAAGCCAAGAGCGAGTCCGTTCGTTGCATTGCCGCCGGCATCAGTCTCGCCCCAGCTCTGCGCGAGTCCTGTCATCACAATTGAGGCGACGCCTTGACCCTCGCGCCGAAACCCTTCAACATTGCCGCGAATTTGTGTGTTGATCGCGGTGATCAGTCCGGTTGCGATGGGTGCCACCATTGCACCATCAGCCCATTCCGTGGTATTGATATTCTGAGCTATGCCGGCTTTCACCAGATCACCAACCCCGCCGCCTTCGCGCTTGAATCTGTCGACGCTGCCACGGATCTGCGTATTAATTGATGCTACCAATCCGTCAGCAATCGGTGCGACGATTTGTCCGTCTGCCCACTCGGTGGTGCTGATGTGGCTAGCGATGGATGATTTGATCAGACCGGCTACCGAAGCTCCAACCGCATCGACCGAAGCAAGCGCGCCCACCGTTATCCCCAAACTATCAACTGAGGCGATGACGTGGGGCGTCAAGCTGCTTTTGATTGTTTCAAGGTCGGTCAGCGCTTGCGCTCCAACTGACACACTGTCAATAGTTGCATCGATATGCGGCGTCAAGCTACTTTTTAGCGACTCGTAGTCACTAAACGCCTGAACTGTAAAACCGACACTATCAACCGTTGCCGTAATGCGTGGGGTCAATCCTTCGGTGATGGTTGCCAGTGGCCCCGTGAAATCAATCGACGACGTGTCAATCGTCGGTGTAATCTCAATAGTCAATGCGTTCAATTGACCCTGAATCGCTGCCACATCAACAACCGGCGAGACGCCGCCAAGCGTGGGCATGAATGCGGATTGTGGTAACGGACCCTGCACTGCGCGTACTGTGAGAGTGACTACCGGTGGCGCAAAAGCACCGCCCGGCTCAAACTCCGCTTGTGGAATTGGCACAAGTTCAGCTTTTACTGGTATCGTATAGCCACTAGCCATACTACCAGACGCTCCAGCTGATGATAAGCCAGCCCCAACAGCTTCAACCGCATCATCTACAGCAATTCCGAACAATTCGTAGATATTCGCTTGTCCCTGCTTCGACTTTTCCTGTAAATCTAATTGTAGCTTGACCGCTTCCTGATTGATGAAGCTGAGATTTGATTTATCGGCGAATAGGGCGCTGCTGTCCCATGCGGATGCGAATTGTTCAAATGCGATTCTGTTATTCTCTGACGCCGTGACGCCAATCTTGGCAAGCGCTTCTTTCGCTTCTTCGATTGAAACATCGGCCCAGTCTGCACCGTTCTCGATTTCGTCTTTTAATCGTCGCAAATAATCATCAGCAAAGTTTTGCGGCGCGCCTCCCGCTGCCGCGTCAAGTTGTTCCTGTGTAACACTGGATCGCTTGAATAGACCCGGCACAGACTGTAACGCGCTTTTTAGCTCACTAGCGGCAGCCCTTGCGCCTTTCTCTAATTCGGAGCCAGCTCGCTTGGCGGAGCGCTCCGCCTCGGACGCCGCTCGCCTGGCGGCGGCCTGCGCTTCTGATTGCGCACGTCTAGCAGCGGCCTGTGCTTCCCTTCGGACCCGTTCCCGCTCTCTAGCGTCCGCCTGCAACTTGGCAGCATTGGAAGAAGCTCCACCAAAGCTGAAGCCTGCCGCGAATCCAGGTGTACCAGATAGGCCAGACTGCGCAGCGATCAACGCGTAGGTTGCGCTGGTTGCTCCGCCCATCTGCGTTATGTATGCAAGCAGCGCCCCGCCGATAGCTGATATTCGACCAGCATATTGCTCTGCACTAATCTGGCCAGCGGCAAGAGCCGCCTGCGATTCGTACAGTTGACCAATTAAATCGCCAGCGTATCCGTTTGTCGCTATAAACTCGCCACCAAGCTCATTGACGATGCTCGTAAGCGGCGACATTTCATCGGACGCCGCCGCCGCCGCCGATGACAAAAAGTCTAGTTGGATCGCCTGCTCTTCTGTTACCGCTCCACCGGCTGCCGCAATTTCTTCAAATAGTCTAATTGAATCATCGCGCAGCCCTTCGAGAAATGGGATAAAATCACTGTCCGCCGAGTTCAGCCCGGCGAATATGTTCGCAAATGCGTCTGGAACCTCATCAAACGAAAAATCGGCGGAGCGTTCCTCCATTGCGTCAAAAAAGCTGACCGCTTGCTCTTGGATCTGTGCAAGGCGTAACGCTATTTCATCAGAGTCCGTAACAGACGAGTTAATCAGTTCGGTAATAGCATTGTCGACTAGTGCCTTCTGTTCGCGTAGAGCGGCAACGGCTGCCTCTAACCCAACCGTCTCCACCGACTTAGACGCGCGAGATTGTAATGCACCACCTATAGGCTCGGACTGTTCGAGGATTGACTTAGCGCGCTGTGCGGCGGCCACAACCGCTGCCTCTTCGGCCGATAGCGCAGCCGCTTCCGCCTTGCCGCCGGTCACATACAGTGTATTAAGTTCAGTGTTAAGCGCTCGCAGACTCGCTAACTGATCAACGCTAACCGTATTCCATCGATCAACCGCAGTCGCTATCGCAAGAACATCTCGCAGAATTTGCCCGGACCCTGGGATACCCTCATCCACAGCAGAAAGCGCGCTATTGAGCGAATCGCGGACAATCGCAAATTCTTGAGAAGCGACCAAGCCCGTACCGTTTAGGTGTGCTATAAACCGACTAAACGGATCTGCTTCCTCAATCGCCCTAGTAGTCTTTTCTAATTCCGTCAAGTTCCCAATCAATATACTAACCGGCGCACGTGTACCGGCCAGCATTACCGTAATTTGATTCAGTCCGCTGGCAAAGGAACTGGAAAAGTCTTGCACGATCCCCGACCCACCAGAAACGGCAATCGTAAACTCAGTCCATGCAATAGTTAGTTTTTCTATACCGCTGGCTTGCGCTTCCACCGTTGAACTAAGATCGCCGAACTTCTCATTAACAAGTTGAATTGACGACTCTAGCTTTGCCTGCGATCCGGTTAGATTTTCGTTTTCGGCGCGTAATTCACTGATGCGATCTTTGACTTCACTAACCGAAAGACCAAGCTGATCAGCACGAGCGAAAGACGCCTCATTGCTTGCAAATAAGGCCAACTGTGACAACGCGTCGCCAATGTCATTGATCGTCGGGCTGACTTGCACGATCAACTTAGCCGCTGCAACTAACCGCTCGAACTCTGCCGATGTGTTAGCCAGACCAAGCGCAGCCGCCTGCGTGCCGATCTTCATCGCCGTTAGCGAGTCGACCGTGTTGTTACTAGCACGCTGAATAGCAGCTATATTCAATTGCGCTTTGTCAGCGCCGCCGCTTAGGATCTCAAATGACTTACCGGCGCGTGATGCTTCGGTCTGTAGACGAGCAAGATCCGCAACGGCATTTACGGCACCAATGGCAGCCTGAATGCCAATATACCCCAGCGCTATGCTCTTGAGTTCACTGGTAATGCGCTTCGCTCCGCTACTGACCGTTTTCTCGAATAACGACATCTCATCAGTAGCACCGCCGATACCAGCAATTCCCCCTGCAACGCCAGTGCCACCGCCAACGTTAATCTTACCGGTGTTGATGCTCTTGAGTTCAGACTCAATCGACTTGCGTAAGTTTTGCGCTTCTCGCCTTGCGGAGCTTGTGTCAATGGTGACACGATAGATCATCTCGCGGTTTGCTATGGCAAACTCCTATCGAATGTTTTGTTCAATTTGCAACAACATAAAGTCAATCACGTTGGCAATACTTGCCTCTTGCCCATCGTCTAATACTGATATGCTACGCTGTGGCATCCGGCTTGTACCACGCTCGTGAAATAGGCCAATTGAACTATTGCTGCCTTCCTCAAATATCGTGTACCCGCCTAGCTGACGCACGGTACTATGGTGATCAGCGCCACCAGACTCAACGTAACTACCACGCAAACGGCCACTACGTACCAGGATCGGACGGTTGCCAGCGTATCCTCTGCGGATACGATCTAGTACGGTAGACCGCGCCAACGGTGCCCAGTTGCCGGAACCGCTTGATTGTCGTGTGAAGTTTTCCTGGAACTGTTGCCGGATGGCATCGCCGATACTACGCTTCTGCGCGTTCCCGGGATTACTGACACGACGAACAAGCATATCAATATCATCGGCTATCGTATTGCGTTGAAGTGTGAGATTAATCATCGGCGGGACCGTCTCTTATGTTTTTCGATACTAGATTTGACGGCTTTTTTGTGCTTTTCTCGCTCTTTGGCTTTGTCGCGCTCTTCACCAATCACGGAGTAAATGTAGCGAATGTCCACAAGCAGCCAAGCGGGGAGCTGTGAAAGTTCTAGGAGGCTTGGTGGCGACTGTGAACCGCCGAGTGCGTACCACGTGGAAAATATATCAAGGCTTGCCGGATTGCATAGCCCCTTCAGCGCGTCTGACATTTCTTTCTCTGCCGCCTCACGCCGGATTTCTTCCGGCGACTTGGGCGGCTTGACCTTATCATCGTTTTCCTTGGCTTCTTCTTCGGCCTCAACGATAGCCGTTGCTAGTTCGAGGACGGACGCACGGTCAACCGCGTCATTTTTTTTTCATCGTCAGTTAGCGACCCAAATGTAAACAGCCGGTAGGGATTGCCGGCATCCAATACCGCCTGCACCAACGGGTCGAGAATCGCGGCTGGTGCATTAAATGCGAATTCTTTGGCGTCGTACCACGGCTCAGGTAAACGCGTTGGCTCCCATTTTTTACCGTTTAGTACTTCTACGGTGGCCAATGCTGACATGATAATAGCGTGACGGAAGAGAATATCCGCCAACGCATCGGCATCCTCAGTTTGCTCTACAGTTCGTTCGTCAAGGTTGCCGTAAAGCGCCACCAAGATCCCTTGAATCTTACCCCGCCGCGCTCTAAATTTTGCCTCATCAAACGCCGTCATCGTCTTAAATGTCAGCCGGTATTCTTTCTCTGCTTCGCCATCGGAAACAGTAATACCAATCGGCTGACTAAACTGCCATTGCTCAAGCATCATAAATTAGTAGCTCGCTACATCATTATCTATATTGATTGTCACTGGCGTGCCGGTGCCGATTACATTTGCCGCAGCAGACGCCAGAATTAGATCACTGCCACTCGCCTGACCGCTGCCCGATTCAGGAATCCATTGCACGGTCGGTGTATCAATCTCAAATCGGAATGGCACTACCGCTCCTGTAATATCGTCAGCGCTATGCCATTCCAAGTTGACATCGCCAGTGCGGACCGCCGTGCTAACTGTCGTACCGCCGTCGCTACCATAGAAGAAAGCTTCGTAAACGCTGTCAGACATATTCATGCCGGTAAAGTTGTAGTTTACATCATGAGATTCACGCTGCAATGTGGTGCGCGCTGGTTCCCAAAGTGCCTTGTCGTCTACGCGCAACGGATTATCCATATTAATCGTCACGCCGCGAATACGTTCTACTACAGCGTAGGTAGATCCAGAAATGCCACAAGAGAGCGTAGTACGAGCACCGATCCACGGCAATAACTCGTCAGTAGCTTCCGCCGTGTACGTTGGCGACCCTGCCATTGGTTCCACCGTCAATCCTTTGAATGTGGCTGTACAAAGAATCTCTTCCGTAGTCACATCGATTGACAGCGATTCAGCCCGACAATCAACACCACGAACAACGAATGCTCCATCACTATCGGGCACAGACCAAGCCAATGTCATCCATTTATGCGCGGCGTTGGTGCCTTGTGTCAGCGTATGGGTGTAATACGTAGTATTGTTCACCGAATTCACCTGGTACCCGACCGCTTGCAAGATGGGTACAATGAATTTTGGGCGTAATGCGAATGTTACGGTAGCATTTGCTAAATAGCCGGTCATAGTCTGATATCCAGCACGCAACCAAACACTGGACGCCGCAGGATGCTCTAGCCGGTTGTCACGAATATCGAACTGCACATCTAAACTCGATACGGTCGCCAATGTTTTATAGAACGCGGTCGCCGCTGTACCTTTCGCCGATTGAACCCCGATGGCAAAAAAGGCTTCTAAACTATTAGCTTCAGAGGTTGCTGACATCTGTTATACCCTCGCTTTGTATATTTTCCGGCTCTGGCTCAATATCTAGCATGGCCGTCCGATCTCGTATTAGAATTCCCACCCGTCGATCTGCTTCGGCTTTTTCATCGCCTGCTCGCAATAGCGCGTCACTGATCGAGTATGACAACGATTCCGGTGTATCGACCGGCGTCAACCCCACTTGAGCCAATGCATCGCCGTGAGTTGTTTTTATGTAATCCAGTAGATCATCTCTGGTCATAGTTTAGTGCTTTCTACCTCAAACACGATACGCGCAACGCCCATTCGCCGGGTGCTATCCAGGTCGTCACTGGGATAACGCACTACGTCGATTTCGCCATCAATAATCAACCCGCCGCGCCCCCGCTCACTGATGCCGAGAGCGAATTGATCACCAGCGATGGCGGTTTCCATACGCTCGTAAAACTCTTTTAGATTATCAGTGATGGTGTCCGTGGTCGTAGTCATCACACCCGAAATAATACCGTAGGCAAAACATTGGAATTTCTTGCGATAGATCCGCCCATTGCTCCCCATGTGCTCATTGGCATTGTAGGTAATTCTCCATCCTGCTGTCACAATGGCTGGCAATGTCCACGTCGAATAGATATGAGCGTCGGCGAAAACGTAACTGTTGACCGTTTGCACTTTCATTGTCGAGTAAGCGCTGCCTACACCCATTTCTGTTGTGAATAGCGTTACCAGGTGGTCGTCAAGCGTGTTCCAAAATACGGCCATTATTCGGCCTCGTTTTCGTGAAGTTCACGCGTGAATGATGGAGCGACACGATCCTCATCTCCCACTTGAGTGGCCTTACCCGCAACACTAATTCCACCAGCAAACACCCCAGCCGCGCCCAAACCGAACGTTCCGCCTGTGCGCTCATAGCGTTGCCGTAGCATATTCGCTAGATCCTTGTAGTGTTTGAATCGGTCGCTTAATTCGCGACGCTGGCTGTGCAATCCGTGGGAATCGGCTTTGCTTTCGCTGACCGTTCCGGCATATTTCGCGGCCAGTGCCTCTGCCGCCATACTACCAGCAAGGTAAACGTTTTGATTCGCCTCATCGAGAAAAAACGTGATGTATACGTCATCTAACGCATAATCAGACGAATCATTGTCACCGATTAAAACACGTACAATGTCATTGCTCATATCGTTTAGGCAAACGTGATTGCGCCGGACACGGTAAGAGTTCCGCCAGGCAGCACAAGCACGAGATACCATGTGCCTGCGCCTGCCTCGATTAGATTTACGTCAATATCGCCGTCGGCCTCACTGACCACCATGCCAGAAACATTGGCTGTCCATTCCATCAGCAATCCATCAGTCCCAATGGCAATACCGCCCGACGTTGCAGCGGCGATAGCATCCCCATTGGCATCACTACTGAGATACCACGGCAGCGCGCAGCGGCGCGCCAGCGCCGCCCCATTACCGTCATTCAACTGGATAGCAACATTGATTGTGTTGCCACCCGTCTCCGCGCCAACCGTCATTGTAGCCGTAATGACGCTGATATCACCAGCGGTGATCGAGCCGACCAGCGCGCGTCCCTTAGTTACTCTGTTCATTCGCCGCCTCCAATTCTGCAAGGCGTTTTTCAAGCACCTTGATTGCTGTTTCTCGCTCCTCTTTGCTTATCGCATCGACAAGCACGCCGCGGTCAACTACCTCACCAACCAACTGCACGAGTTGTCGAATTGTAGCACCGCCCAACTTCTGGGCAGTTGGTTGATAGCCATCTTGACCCGTCAAACGAGTCAAAAATCGCTTGTCAACCAACTGCGTTGCGCGGTGTGGATTTACAAAGTCAACTTCGGTCAAAATAGCGCCGAGTTCGTATTCAGAGAATGGTCGTACTACCTGATAGCTAGTCATCGTTCCCCCTACGCAACTGCCCCAGAGAAGAAATATCCCAGATCCGTGGCGACAACTTTGTTATCCCACGCCATCTCGATTTCGATTCTGGTCGCCTTGCGTTCCTGAATATAGAACGAGCTGATCGCCGATTCCAGTTGAAGAATGTTTTCGCCGACACCGGTCCAGTTAAAAACGTATCCAGCGCTAGGGGCGAGGAGGCCAGGATTCGGATTGACGTAACAGAGCATAGCATGTTTGCCATGCGTCAGACCATAGGCCGCTGTTTCGCCTTCGTTATTCGTCGCCTTGACAGCCTTGCTCACATATACATTGTCAAGCTCGAACACGTCGGCCAAGCGCTGCTCATTGATATTGTCAGCGGTGACATACTTGCTCAGGTCGATGATGTCGGGATGGCGGCGCAGCTTGCTATAAGCCTCATAGCCCAACACGAGCGTGTTTGGCAGAAAGCCGGTCGTACTCAAGATTGCCGTTTTGCCGGTTTCGATATCCTCGATCGGATCGCTGGTGGCGTAGTTGCTCCATACAATAAAATCAGTTGCGCCAACAACATCAGTACCCCATACGCTGGTGGTGAAGTAATCAGTTACCCACTGCGTCTCACGGCGCAATAGGCCACGACTGGTAAGGAACATAGTTGCGTCACGATCCGGATCTAGCGGATTGTCGGAGTTGGCGCGGGTTTGGTTGCCGATGTCTTTGTGCAGTGCCCACACCTCGCAGGAGTAGTTATCCGTCCCGTTGTTGTATCCGCTGCCCGCTGATTCGTCGCCATCGGCGCGTACCTGCATTTCATCCCGGAACCAATCATTCTTAGTAAAGGTGAAATACTTGTCGCTCTTTTTGGCGACTGGCACGGTTGGAAACACCCGACCGGCGATAAAATTCATTTCATTTTGCATATACGCGACGCTGATGTTAGAGAGCACCGCATCGATATGCACCTGACTTAAAGTTGGTTGTGGCATTTCTCAAATCTCCTATTAAGCAGCGCGTGCCGGTGCAGCGCAATTAATGACAGCGGTCACAAGCCCACCAGCTGCCGCGTTTCCATTAACGACAGAACCAACGGTGTACTCCGTTGTGTCGGTGCCTGGTGTTTTGGCATCGGCTTGTCCATCGGCGCTTGTGCCAATCAGATCGCCAAAGTTGAGATCAGCATCACCGCTGACTTTACTCACACCGACCACGCACACGTTAGCCGCCTGCCCGCTAGTTGGCGCATTCTGCAACACGCCAATTGGCTTGTCAGTTGCGGCAGCGCATACGGTAACGGTTTTTTCGCCGCTCATTTTTACAAAGTAAAACTGCTTTGCACTCAGATCAGCCGATGCAGTTAAGCCGGGAATGCCGATTTGTTGACCTTCGTAAGCCATTAGTTACCTCCTCGATTCATCACATATTCGTTGTAAAGCTCCGGTTTCGTCTTCGCTAATTTGCGAGACGCCGTATCGTAATCGGTATCAGACGCCTGCATTTCTGCGACAACCGCATCGTGGAATGTTACAGGCTCAGGTGCCGACTTATCTGTCCCAATTTCATCGAACAAAGCGCTGGTCGCCATTTGCTCAGAAATAGCATTTTGTGTCTGCACGTAGAAGACGAACGCCTTACCATCCTCACCAACACCATCCGCTAATTGCTCAAGTAGTTCGACGTGGCCAGCAGTATCGCCCGCCCAGTCGGTAGCCATTGCCGTGAATCGCGCTTTGCGTGCTTCGGCTTCCATGCGCGCTATTCGCTCGTTGCTGGCATCAAGCGCGCTTTCAAGATTGACAGCACGCTGCAATGCTTCAGCCTCAGCAGCTTCTTTCGCAGCCAACGCGTCTTTGACCGCTTGCGCTTCGGCTTTCTGTTCTGCAAGTTGCGCCTGCATAGCTGCCAACCTCGTTGACAATTCTGTCACCTGTTCGGTGGTGACTTCCGGTTGTGTGGCCTCACTGGTTTTATCTGCCATCGGTATTGCACCTTTCGTTAATTTGACGCCGCGGGCATTGAAGTACTTGATCGCCACGTCATACGCTTTATCGGGGCTGATGCCCCACTCGCTAAGCACCGTGTCAAGTTGATCGAATGCTTGTTCTGCGTCCTGATTACTTGCCCACAGCGCACTGCTAAATAGCCCGTCACGATTTGCGGCGGGTTCATCCACAACGTCGCAGGCGACAAAGTTTTTTACCCGCGCCAGCGGCATTTTTGTGGTTGCATTTTCTGGCCTATCCTCGTCAACCGGAACCTCTTCGCCGGATTCAAGCTGCCAAACGCGTTCCATATCAAACACAATTGACAATCCAAGCATGTCAGACTCTTCCTCTGCCATGCTCATCACATATTCACCAAGATCACCTTCCGGTGATTTACTAGCCATCTGCGACAAGTGGAGATCCGCCAAGGCTTTGTCGCCCTCAAGACGAAAACTCTTCAATCGACCCAGGAACTTCCCCATGCCATCGTTAGACATGCCGGGATGAGTAAAGCGGCTTTTTACCCCGCTCTTTTTGCTATTCCCCTGCGCAACGATTTGCTGTAGCGTTACTGTGTCAAGCATGACATTGTGCCCCAGCGCCTCAACTGCCTGCGCCGTGGATACCCCATAGATTACGCGCTCGTCGCGGTCAACCCGCAATTCTCCGGTTTCTATCAGTGGCAATGTTCTGAATCGTGTTGTCGTCATAATTTTCCCTGGAAACAAAAAAGCCACGGTGCAACCTACTCGAAAGTAGATCGCACCGTGGCTCTAAAGTGTTTCACGCTGCTTTTCCGGCCAAGGCCGGTATTAAATTAGATTGAATCTAGTGTAGCATCAACAAACTTTTTTGTCAAGTGGATAAAGGATATCCATTTTCGTCTAACGTTCTATCCTTCCAACATCGGCCACGCTCCACGAAATATCATCCTCTCCGACATTCAATAATATCATGTAGCGTCCCATGCGCAGAGATGCGATGCGCAGCAGCAGTCGTATCAACCGGCTTGGGATCCGCTTCTGAACATCAACCATTGTCATTGTATCTTCGCTCATGCCTTTTACAGTGATCACGCGGATGCTCTCCCTGTGCCTATCCACAATGACAGTTCAGCGCTTGGCACATTTCTATACAATTTGTAGCATTTGCAGTTCGATAAACATATACTGCCATTCCCAGGATAAGGGAGGCTGCCAAGATAGCTCCAACCGCGATCCGCATATCCCAGGCAATCAACGCAATGATCTGCCGGCGTCAACATGCGCCGCTCAATCGTGGTCATGTCCTCCGGTGCTACCCATTGCGCTTCTGTGGCCTCCCAATAATTAACACGCGCAGTTCCCACGTACATTTGGCCGCGCACCTGACTTTGTGCTAGGCTCGACCGGCCACCCGTAATGTCACGAACGAAATTACCTAATCGTGTATATTCAGAACGCAATATATCATTTATGCGTACCATTTCGGCTTGGCTCATATTGGCATAGCCACCATTGCCTAGCGAACGATAGTTTAGGTGCAGCCGTCGCAATTGTGTTTCCATGTGCCTCTGCCACACTGCGGGCGCAATGTCACCATTGTGTAGCGCTGTAATTAAATCGGAGACGGCGCGCTCTTCAGCATTCACAAGTGCATCGAGTAGATTCCGCACGTTGCGCTGCGCCACCGGTCGAAATGGCTTCTGTGTATAATACTGATTTCGATTACGCAGAAACAAATAGAGCAGTAGCGCAATGGTAGCATCGTCTCGGATGTCGCGCCCGTGGTCCTCATCTTCGACCGGCGTAGCACTCAATAGCATCCGGTAACGACTTGGTACATTTTCATGGCCAAGCCAATAGGCTTTACTGTCCATGATGCCCGCGTCGTCAATGGCATTGTCGATAACCCGTCGTGCCGGTATCCAAATATCTGGATCTTCCCCCGGTGGCAGATTGTCAATTACCCATTGCACCGCGATTTCTGCGTCAAGCGGATGCACGCCAGCATCGATCAACGCAGCCCGTTGACGTTCGGCCCATCGTTCGATGTTCAATTACCACCCCCGCCCGACCACGTACCGCGCCGCCAGTGCCATCGCTTCGTCATCGTCTTGCGGCTGCGTCGTAGATGGTGGCACAATTTCGGGCTGATTCCTATCGTTTGCCTCTTCGTCGGTCAATAGCGGAAATCGAAGTTGGCTCCGTAATTCGTTTTCAAGTTCCATCGAGGGGAACAGTTGCATACCCGCGCTCGTCGCTGCTGATATAAACGCGATAATATCAGCAAGATCAACCTTGCCGATACCGCTGAATTTCATCTTCGGCGCTTGTGCTGTCGCCATGCCATTGAGTTTTAATAGGCGCGGGATGGCGTGAGTATTAACAACGGCTGCAATAGAATCGAGCCACGCCTCCAGCGCTGTTTTGAAAAGACTGTCCTTTGTGGCCGATAAACTGTAACTACCCACATTCTCATGACCCAACGTGATGAAATCGGCTAAGGTTGTCATGGCGATCTGTGTATTGTATCGTTGGATAATCGCCCCAATATCGAACTGCCTAGATCCCGGTGCCGACAACAATTCCAGTTTGAAGAGTGGATTATTGTTGGCGTCATAGGCAAGAGGCCAAACGACTCCCTCTTGCTCATCGCGGCGAATATTCGATACTATATTTTTTATCTCAGCATAAAGAGCCTGCTGATCGGCGCTTGCTCCGCTAGACATAATTTCTGGTGGAGCGTAGGCCACAGGTAGGCCAGCTAGATCGCGCTCAACGCCAATACCTTCGATGTTCTCTAAATTCTTCTTAAAGTAATATGGACGGTAAGCACCCCGTAGGACAGACTTCCCTTCGGGATTCCCTTTGCGTGTTGACGTACGGAACAGTAATGCTTTCTCGATGGGGATTAATACCGGCCCCTTGCCATCAATTGATTGCCACATCCCCTGTACGCCGCCGCTTGCATCGAATTCCCATTTGAACAAGCTATCCTGGGAACGCAGCGACCACTTGCGCCAGCTAATCATGTTGTCGTCGTATCGACTTTTACGTTTCGGATCGGAAACGTTCCCTCCTCGCCGCTTATAGGTCACTTCCATGTACGCGTGGCCATATGGCAACATGGTCAGAATCTCCGACAGCGTGTCCTCCCACGTGACGGACATGTCGCCAAAACATGATTCGACAAACTCAGCCTGGCCGGTATCATCCTCGCTTGGCTCAATTTCCTGATCGACCTGGCGCAACAGCATCTCAATCGCCAACAATTCAGCCGTGACAATCGGGTCCTGCTCCGACATCTCTTTGACTTTGCGGAGCCATCGAGCGCCGCGCAGTTCTGGCAAAAATTCCTCATAAACAATGCCGCCATTGCGCTTTAATCCGGTACTGCCTAGCTCTCTATAGTCGATTGCCATGTGCCTCTTCCGTTTCTACTGCAAGCGTTGCCCGTGTACGATCACTAAGACTTGCTACCCCACTGGTATTGTATTGATGCGCTCGCAGCCTCCTCGATAACAGTAATTACCATATCGGCACTGACATCTAATGTCAGAATCACACCAGCCGCCAGTTGAAATCCCAGCGAAGCAGTAGGCGTGGTCCCATCCAAAGTGTATCGAATATTATTCGTAAACGGTTGAATCATAAGCGTATTCATCCCCGCTGGTGTAGTCAGTACTGTAGCCGTGCTAATTGTTGCATCGGTCGTGTGAGCATTAGCGCCAATGAGCATTGGCGCTTCGTGGGTCTGTCTGTGTAATGCCATTTCAGGATCTCCATTTACTAGATTGTGTCATACTGCCAATACTGATGTTGGTTGGCATTTGATTCATTGCCTGCCACACCATCAGGCAGCGTGCGATTACTGTATCGTCATGCCCTCCGCTTGGAGCATTGTATTGACTGCGGCCCGTCGTGGGCGACACCTTGCGTTCGTAAGCCTCTAACTCTGCCGTCCATACCGGGTCACTCTGAAATTGCCACTCTTCACGCTCAAGTGCTAATGCAAGGTTTTCAATTAATGGCGGCTTACTGGTGCCGGTAGTGGCAAACCCTTTGACCGGTAAACCCTCACGTTGTAGCATTTCCAGGTTAGGCTCACCGATGCTATTCGATTCAGCCAGGATGGTGCGTGGCTTCCACTTGTCACAGAGAACTCTTAGCCGATCACGCTGAAACGTATAATCTATCTGATTAAATCGGTCCCTATCAACTTCGCATTTACATTGAAGGCACCCTATTGAGATAGTTGTGAAATCGTTCTGCTTACCCCAGTCAATCCCCGCAATAAACGTGTGCCCCTTGTGCGCTTCTGGTGTGACTTCTGGTGCATTCGTACAAGCTAAAATATTACGAAATACAGCGCCTGCACCATCAAGAAATTCGGCCAATATTTCCTGCTTATAGACCAGTTCCGGTAACGTGTCGCGCATGGCATCAAACTCGCTTGCGTCAATCTTGTCGTTGACATAGCTCGACATCTGCCACGATGTCCATTCCTTTGAGTCAGGGTCGATACCGTAATTGTACATCTGCCAAAAACCGTTGCGTCCCTTTGGTGTGGATAAGAAATAGGCATCTCCAGTATAATCCGTCAACGTTGGACGCAACACATAATTCCACGCATCCATTAACGACGGAACCATCGCTGCCTCATCAACGATAATACGCTTGTATTTGCGACCACGAGCCACATCAGGATTATCAAGACTCCAAAATTCCAAAAGACCGCCGGTAATAAATTCAATTCGATGATCTTGCACACTCTTACGAGATGTGATCGGCTCCAGGATTCGGCATGCTTCGCGCCATACCTCAAGCAACATTTTGTATGAAGGTGAAAACCAGCCAACCGGATATTGAAATGTTTCACGCGTCGCGCACCGATCAATACCGAGTGTTGTTTTCCCTGCGCGTCGCCCTATGTCAACTACGTTAAATCGCTTGGCTTCACTAACTATTTTATTTTGCCACGGTAGCCGCTTGGGTAGCCGCAGTGTCAATGTCTGTGTCGTCATAGATCACTTTTATTATTATCTCGCCACGATTGTCAACTTCATTTTTCACCGGCGCATCAATCCCCAGAATCTTGCAGCGCCGGTCGATGCAACTCAGCACGCCCTGCAGGAATGCCGGATTGCCGTCGCGCTGCTCTTTCTCCATTGACGATTTGGTAACAACCGGTTGGCCGTCTTTCTTGCCACCTACTTCTTGACGCGCTTTGGTGCGCTCTTCCTTGCTTGACTCCCACGCTGACCAGAACTCGCCTTGCAGTTCCTTGAGATCCGCAAGTGTCCGAGACTTTGCCTCATCAATTAACGCTATAGCCTCAGCCTTCCATATCTCAGATACGGCGCGAATGTCATAGCCGACTTGTTGACGTGATAAATTGTACGGACGAATAGCGCTTAACTCTATCGCTATTTCATCAGCATTCTTGCCTCGCAAATGTAGCCTTTCTACAAATGCCAAGTCGATTAGCCTTTGTGCTGCTGTTCGTTTTCGTTCTGCCATTGCTAACTGATGCTAACTGAATAGATACTTAAATAAGTCATATGGGTCTTCACTATAAACCCTTACATGGTTACTATTCAACGCGTGAATAGTTTTACGTGCAACACCTTGAAGCCTGATGCGTGGCTCATATAGCGCCTTTTGGTATTCAGACACCGCCCGCATATCATTAATGTACGCTGTGAAGAATTCGTCTTTCAATCCATCAATCTTGGCTATTGCTTCTTTAGCCCGCTCCTTATTGTTTCTTTCTATCTCTGCTTGCCCCTTCTTTCCATCATTAATAGGATTAAGCGGCTCCTCATTGGGTAGATACATGTTGCCCGTACTGAGTTCTAGTACCGGCAACATGCTTGCCGACGTATGATGCCAGCATAGAATAAAGTCGCACCCCGCCGGATCGTGTTTATGTTGAACAAAGTTAAAGCTTTGATACTCAACCTCTACCCTATACAATCGCCCTTGTTCATCCTTCAATATGTAGTCAGGAAAAGCAGTTTGCGAGACTACGATGCTATACCCGAACTTCCCGCCATTAGCCGTAAACCATTCACGGACATTCATCTCACTACGGATCTCAAATTCAATCACAAACGCACCTCTCTATGCTCTCTCATTATATGGCAGCCAGGGGTATGAGAGTAAACCCTTTTCGGAACGTCTCCCTAGACTGCCAATACAACTATAGAACTCAACTACAAACGCTCGATAATGAGCGATGGGAACGCGTCCGTCATGCGCTGTAATATAACTGAACAGTATGTGGGCAATAGCTCGATGGCTCGGCAGCGGCGGGAAAGGTTATGGCAGGCGACAAAAGTGGTGCCTGAACCGGCGAAGCCATCAAATACAATATTATTTTTTCTGCTACTGTTATTTATAGCTCGCTCAAACAGCGCTGGTGGTTTCTGCGTGGGATGGAACTCATTCACAGAATGACGATTCACGTCCCAAACCGTAACCTCTGTTCCATCCCCCCCCCAATATGGCGATTTGCCCTTAATATGGCAATAAAGGAACGGCTCGTGCTTCTGCTTGTATTGCTGAGATAATGCCCCATATTGCGCCTGATTCTTGTTCCATATAAGATTACGTCTTACCTGCCAACCCGCTTGCGCTACAGCTTGCGCTACAGCTTGCGCTATTACCTGATCTCCGTCTGCATACCAGAGATACAATGCTACATGGTGATTACAATACGATTTCCATGTAGACAAGGCTGGTAAGTACAAATCAGCACTGCCATCACCCGATAACTTCTCTCGAACAGTTGTGCCGCCGTCATAGTCTACGCCATAGGGTGGATCGGTTACTATGCAATCAATCTTCTCCCCATCCATCAGCCGCGCCACCGTGTCCGCGTCCGTGCAATCGCCACACGCTAGCCGATGCTCTCCGATCTTCCAGATATCGCCGGTCTTCACTTGCCAAATCTCTTGCAACTCGGCGGCTCGGTCGATCTGCGGCTCGGCGTCGCTTGGTTCGGCTTGTTCTTCTGCAATGTCATCAATCCCAAAATCAAATGGCTCGAATCCCCATTCCAATAGGTTTTCCATGTCGAAATCGTTTGCGAGGATATCAAAGTCCCAATCGCCGCCGCCCTTGTTGGCCACAATGTTAGCTTTCTCGCATTGCCGCGGCGTCCACCTCACTTGTCGATATGCATAGCGCTTGCCCTTCCATACAATGAAGCCATGCGCCACCGTGCCCTGCTCGTCAGGTTCATCGCATTGGTGCGTCAATTCAATATCGCACATGTTGACATTGAACACGTCGCTGCGCATGTTGCCACCGACGATCTCATCACTATTTAGATCATGCACTATACCGGACAGATCGCCAAGCTCGCTCAGTGTGTCATTCAGTAGGTCGAGCTTCTTCGACGTGATCTGTCGTGGGTTTTTATGGTATCGTTTCATTTATTAACTCTTGTACTAACTAAAAATAACTATGCACGCTCGATAGCGAGCGATGGGAACGCGTCTTGCATTCGCTGCAATATCACTGAACAGTATGTGGGCAATAGCTCGATCCCCAGTCCACGCCGGTTATTGTTTTGCACTGCAACCAACGTTGTACCCGATCCACAAAACGGGTCAAGCCACACGTCGCCAGTATCGGAGTAAGCACGGACAAAGAAGTCAGGCAGGGCAACGGGGAAAGCGGCCGCGTGTCCTAATGTTTCGCTACCCGATCCAGCGCAAGACACAACATTCGACGGCCTTACCTGTCCATCAAATGTTTCACCCTTGCCAGCCTTACCACCATACGCAGAATGGTTCATGCCACCATCACCAGACCACGCCGTATTTTTTACTTGAGACACGTTATCATGATGCAATTTCGTCTTACCAAAAGCAAATTGATAAATCGGCTCAAATCCATTCTTGAATCTTTCATCCCAATGACCTGGAGCAGGTGCTGTATTGTGCCAAATTAATTCTTCTACGAATCGCCACCCCCACCGGCGCACCATCGCCAACACAAGATCCATGCAGTACAATACCCGCTGCCCATCTTCGCAGTGGGCTTTGATATTCACAAAAAAGCTGCCGTCTCCGGCCAGATTCGCCTTGACGTTGGCTTGCAATGCGTCCCACCATTCGACATACTCGTCGGTGGGTACACCGCCGTATTGCTCTTTGCGCTGCTCTGCGTATGGTGGCGATGTGAACACGCCATTGACCTTATTCACGTCAGCCGATTGCAATAGTCGATGCCATGTGTCAGCGTTTCGACAATCGCCACACGCTAGCCGGTGCTCTCCGATCTTCCAGATATCGCCGGTCTTCACCTGCCAAATCTCTTGCAACTCGGCGGCTCGGTCGATCTGCGGCTCGGCGTCTGACGGCTCGGCTTGTTCTGGCTCAAGGTCGGTAAACAACTCCTTAAGTTCATCCTCATTCCAGAACGTCGCCAGATCCATGCCATTCTGCATTGATGCGAACAGTTCTGTAGTGTCCCAATCCAAGCCCACTTCGCTAGCTCGATTATCGTATATGGCGAGCTTTCGCGCCGTGCCGGTATCATCAGACAAGTCTAGATCGTTACGCTGAACAACTACCAACTTTTTGCCATCGGTCTGCACGATGATCACGTCTTCATCAGTGGCAATGTCTGACCATGCCTCAAGTGTCTTGTTTCCGGCGATCACGTTGCCGTCTCGGTCAACTAGTATTGACCGACCTGCGCCGGTTTCACGTAGCGACGATTCGACCATGCCACGCCCGCGTTGCGTGCCCTTGTTGGCGTTGCTTCTATCCGGTTTAAGATCTGCTAAGTTGTAAATTTTTGTCATTTTGTGTTATAATACACCTGTCTAGGCAGTGATTTGTATCGCAACATCATACTGGTTTATACTGTTTCCGAACCCTTATCGGTGATTCGTTGCGGACTGCCTAGACAACAGCCCAGTGATTCCGGTAAGGGTTTTTATATTGGTGGCACATATGGTTAACGAGAATCTTCGACTTACGCAAGATGAATTTCTGCGCCGATGCATAGAAGTTCATGGTAGCAAATTTGATTACTCCCAAGCAGTGTATGTGAACTACTCGACAAAAGTTTCGATAACGTGCAATCAATGCGGTAACACCTTCAATCAAATTCCTGCTAGTCACTACAACGGCAATGGCTGTCCCAATTGCAGATTTAAAAATGGGGGAAAAGAGCGATTCAATAAGTCTGCTCAGAAATTTACCGTCAAAGCGAGAACCATACATGGCGAACAGTACGACTATTCTCGCACTGTATACGCAGGTGCAAAAAAGTCTGTCACGATCTTCTGCAAGAGATGCAATAGCTTTTTTGAAAAAATCGCTCAAGATCACTTGAAGGGTCAAGGGTGCCAAAAGTGTGCCTACGCCGCCCTTGGCAGAAGTCGGACTATGGATACTGCCGAATTTATCGAAAAGTCTAAGTCGATTCATGGCGACAGATATGATTACTCCAAGTCGAACTATGTTAGTTCCCACAAGAAGGTTGCGATCATATGTCCAGATCATGGCGAATTCAGACAGGCACCCAAGAACCACTTGGCGGGCAGAGGATGCGTGAAGTGTCGATTCCGAAACACTGAAATCGTCATGACTAGTGCGCGCATTGAAACACTCGAAAAAGCGAGGCTTGCCAAGATAGGAATGGACGGACCCAATAAGCTCACTACAGAACAGTTCATTGCTGATTCCCTGAAGATTCATGGCAACCGATACGATTACAGCAAGGTGAAATACAAGACAGCGAAACACAAGGTAATTATCATATGCCCTGCGCATGGCGAGTTCTGTCAAAGTGCGACTTCTCACAAGAGCGGCACAGGTTGCCCAAAGTGCAGTACTTCCAAGGGTGAACAGGCAATCGCTAGTTTTCTTGACAAATTCGAGATTGCATATGAGCAAGAAAAAACGTTTCCAAAATGCAAAGACAGGCAAGTGCTGCAATTCGACTTTTACTTTGAGTACCAAGGGGTACATTTCGTCGTAGAATATCAAGGTATTCATCACTATAAACCTGTAGCATTCTTTGAAAGAGAAGGACGAGTAAAGCACGAATGGTATGTGAAGCATGATGAAATAAAACGAAAATTCGCTAAGAAATACGGATTTGTCATGATTGAAATCCCATACACCGAATCAGACATCGATTCATACTTGGCATCAGAAATCAGCAAGCACTTGGACGCAGGTGCAACTATTGACTATCCAATCCAACTTACTCTTTTTGTCTAGTCGCTCGGCTTGCTTGTCTTTAATATAGCGCGGGTTGCGTTGCCACGGAACAAGCTCAGACAGCTTTCGGGTTTCATTAGTCCATGTAATTACTTGATTCGTCATAGCTCACCCATCATCCGGTTCAGGTGGCCGTAGTGGGTACGGCGTCCAAAAATCATAATATGTCACTGGTTGATTTTTTCGCTCACGTGGGTTCCACGCCACCCACTGACCGCCTTGAATCTCGGCGTATACCAGTGTGATTTCCCGTCCGTCGTCAGCCCAGTAGTATCCCTCAAGGCCAGGGAAAATAGTGGTCCACGTCTTGTGCTCTGGCATTCGTTCCTCCACTCATTTGACACACATTTTCTATGCTGTATAATTGCGTCAAGGTAACGATTCCTGTAAAAAGGAGCCCACCTCTTCATTGGGGAGGCAGGGAGTGGCGACCAGATTTTTTTTACTCCCTGCCATACCTCCCCACCGGCAATGGCCGAACAAACAAAACTACGTTACTGCCCCACACATGCCATAATTTCTCCAGATCGTGTATCGGGCATCCACATTCAGGGACAAAGCCGTTGTATCGCTCTTCGTACGAACATGCTTTTCCACACCAACCATTGATCAAGTACCCCAAAAAAGACATCATAACTCCCCCGCTGAAGATGTCGCTATTGTCTCATCACGCCAGCCCACGATATCCCCACGAATACGCCAAGTAGCGCGGATACAATGAGCCATTGCCAGCACATTACGTATCCACTTTGGACTCAAGTGATTTAAGCCAATGTGAATCATAATCAACACGAATACCTAAAGTAAAAGGGAAACGATCCTGGAATGGCGCCGAATACATACCTGGTAATGGTTGCTTGGGAATTGGCCCCAGTAGCGCCTGTGTCTTGCGCAAGGCCTCAATTGTCAGCTGTTCCGGTTGATCCTGCTCATCCTTGCTCGTATATGTTGTATGATTCATGTTTATTTCTCCTCCACCATCTCAAGCAACTGATGCTCATCATAATAGATATCACCATTAGCAGTGCCACCCTGCAATGCTATCGGCTTCATAAAGCCCTTATCGTAGCAGATCGATATCCACGCTATCGCCTCAGCCACGGATTCAAAACGTGTCGTGCAACGGCGGCCCCACATGTCGAATGTAACTAAGACTGTAGTCATTTCCGCTCATTCTCCACTACATGCGCATTGCGTACCGTCTCCGTGCGTATTTGTGCCGACAATGCGCCGATACGCGTAATGTCACGCTGGCGCTTTGCCTCGGCGAGTTCGATCCACAGGTGCGCCGTCTCGGGCGTTGGCTGAATAAATCCGGATTGCTTCATTGGCGGCATATCCACGCGTCGACTGTGGACAGCCACCACAGCGCAAGGCGATCCGGCGGTAGTAGCGCAATACGCCAGGATAGTTGTGTCATCGCTCTACAACCCTGACTGTGATTGTTCGATCATCCTGCCGACCAGATGATGTAACAATACGGCATACTACATCATACATCGATCCTACTGTGCCACCAGACAACCATGCCTCAATAGATGTATTTGTATCACGGACAGCATCACTATCAATCGTGATGCCAGCTGGTGCTATGACAGTGTATGATACAATGGTTTCTCCAGCTTCCAACCAATCACTAGAGCCGGTCCCATTTGTTAGCGCTGCCCAATCCCATTTGTAATCAAGAATTGAATTGGGGTCTTTATTGTAGCGTTTAGCCATGATCTGAGTCCTTACGCGATGGTCAGAACGCCAGCTGCGCCGTCAAAATCAGCCGTAAATGTCTCGCCATCATTCAACGTAATCGATGAGCCATAATCGTAGTAACCAATTAGTTCATCGCTAATCGCTGTGTCATTGTAAATCACAGCATATCGAAATGGGCCTACAGTTCCACCGCTCGCAGTGATCACGAGATCAGTCAATACCAATTTATACGTGCCGGCCGTCTGAGCACTGGTAGACGTAGTAATATTACGCGAAGAAGCGTTGGTATAAGCGATTTCGGTAATATTTGCCAACACCGCGTCAGTGGCTGCCGTGGGCGCAGTGTTGGTCAGCGCTAGAACCAATTGATCGGAGCCAAGATTGTGCGCTTTTTCTGCTAACGCCTCAACGAACGTGTCAAATTTTACAAAGCTTGCCATTGTGTTACCTCTCTAAAATTGAATAGGATAGACCCGATTGTCGGACAAAATTACATAAACACGATCTTCGCTACTAATGGCGAAAATTCGTTCAATAGGTGGAATCGGCAATACTTCTGCCGAATAGGTAAACGTTGCAGGTTGTCCGGTTAGGATAAAACTAGCTACGGATGCGGATAACCTTCGGCCTAAGAAAAATGCGGCGTCTTGGCCGGTCAACGTGAATGCACCAACCGTTGATGGAAGCATGTAGCCAATCAACAAGCCCGCAGATTGACCGGCCATCGTAAACGATCCCGCATTAACCGCCATTGACCGATTGGCCAATAATGACGCCGGTTGACCCGTAAGCGCAAACGTCCCAGCGCCAACAGTTAGCGGATAGCCACGGTATAACCCCGCGCTTTGGCCGGTCACTGAGTAGCTACCGACCGCCATTGTTATTGTGCGATCAACCAATATGATTGCATCATTGCCAGTCAACGTGAACGATCCGACGTTGCCAACAAGGATGTACGATCCAAGCGGTGTGTAAACTAGAATTGCATCATTGCCGGCCAGGACAAATGAACCGACCGCGCCAACCATTAATCTAGTCGCCAATAGGCTGGTATCGTTGCCCGTTAGCGTAAACGTGCCAACTACAATCGGCAATACCCGATCAACTAACAGTCCGGCAGACTGACCGGCAAGCGTAAAACTAGCTACGACGGAAGAAAGCGTCCGATCCGTAAACAATCCAGTGTCTTGTCCTGTAACTGAATATGCACCCACGGTAGCGGCCATGTTGCGATCAGCGAGCAGATTTGCAGATTGCCCGGTCAGCGCATAGTTTCCAACCGTTGCAGACATCAACCGATTGGCGAGTAATCCGGCAGTACTTCCAGCCAGCAGGAACGCTGTAACATCGGCAGTCAACACGTAAGCGCCAAGGGGCGTATAGGTCAGCGTTGCAGCGTTGCCGGTCAGCGTAAAAGCGCCGGCATCAAACGCGAGTAATCGTGCGGCTAACAGGTTGACATTGTTGCCGGTTAATGTGAAGGCACCCACCGTTGCAAGCAGAGAGCGACCATAGGATAAACCAGCCACATTACCCGTTACTGCGAAGGTGCCTACTGTCGTTTGTAACGTTCGTCCATACAACAGCGATGTATCGTTGCCGGTAAACGTGAATGCGCCAACTGACGTTGGCAGCGTGCGATCTGCAATCAGTCCGGTGGCCTGCCCCGTCAAGACGAATGACCCAGCATCGGCTGTTAGCGTGTATGCCATCACCTCTGCCAGGTACACCCACAACATTGAGGCGCGGTCAATCGTATCGACACTGCCATCTGGTAATGGTAGCGTGCTTGTCGATGTGCCCAAAGCTGCTTGGCGTTTTACTGCGGTATCAATCGCCATCTAATTAGATCCACTCGCCACGTGTAAATGTTCCAGCGCTATCGCTAGTCGTACTGGTAGCGATAGAACCATCATCGGCATCATTCCGTAGGGTCTGCGTCGTTGCCGTCTGCGTCATCTTGTTGCGAAACAATGTTGCAAGCCAAGTAATTTTGTCTTTAAGCGATGCGGTTGCGGCAGGCACACCGGAAGATTCAGCGAATGTATCAACTGTCAGCACGTCAAGAACTTCGGTGTTTACACTGGCTTTCATCGCGGCCGTCAAGTCGCCATTAGTCGGCGCATTCGTCAGATTCGTTGCGGTCGTCGTAGTTGTTACGGTCGGTATCACAGCGCCGGTATGCGTTACACCGGCCAAAGTTACCAATCCACTAGATAGGCTGATTTGGTTGGCCGCCGTGCCACTTTGCACCTTGACAGCGCCAGCGGCGTCAACTACAGCTAGCCCACCAGTGGCCGCCGCTGCCGCATTAGGTAATGCCGTCATGCCGCCACGGACGCTATCCTGATTATTGATAGCAGTCAACTCAATTTCCAACACAACCGGAGCCATATTTGTGGCTCCCTTGAGCATGATGATCACCCATTGCGCGCCGGCGGCAATCGCTGCGTCAGGGATACCAAAATTGTATACACCCGGCATATTGGTGGCACTCACTTCAACAAAACCAC
>DATHYR010000609.1:0-2176 GCA_035458985.1 Pseudomonadales bacterium | reverse complement strand
ACAGGCATCGCAGCCGAGAGAAGCGCTGTCAATCCCAGCGCAAAAACATAACGTTTTTGAAAATTCATCAGAAGTCTCCTTAGTTTTGTTCTTTGCAGTATGAGATCATTCAGACTAAAATAAAAGCGAATTTATTTCATGTTTTTTATTCGCTTTTTTCGATGAGACGTCTTTCCCTCAAGCAGCTAGAAGCCTTCTACTGGGCTGCTACCTGCGATAGTTTTGCTACAGCTGCAGACAAGCTACACATCTCTCAATCGTCACTATCAAAGCGAATCGTAGAGATGGAGAGCAGCCTGGGCCGCGCATTATTTGACCGTTCGGGCAGGCGCTCCACCCTCACAGCAGAGGGTAGAGCCCTGCACTCGCGGGCTCGCACATTACTGAATCAAGTGGATGAACTTGTAGCGTCAATAGGAGCAGACACGCTCATAGGCGGCCGTTGCCGACTCGGCGTAGGCGAAATCGCCGCATCTTCTTGGTTGCCCAAACTAGTTTCTCGGTTGGGTGAGCGGCACCCTCAATTGAAACTCGAGCCCTATGTGGACCTAGGTTTAGAACTTGAGACAAAACTCGTTAGCGGAAAACTTGATGCCGCGATGATCGCCTATCCTTCCACGCATCCTGACCTGGGATCAGTTTTACTTGCCGAAGTTGAGTACATTTGGGTAGCTCGCTCAGATAAAATCGGTGGGGCCTGTAAGGTGGAAGACTTGGTAAAACATTTACCCGTCGTTACTATGTCGCGTCAAGCTGGTTCAACACACATCCTGGATTCATGGCGCAACACATCACAGGTAATCATCCCCGACATAATTGAATCAAATAGTATGGTTACGATGGCTGGTTTGATATCAGCTGGGGTTGCAATAGGTTACCTGCCACACGGCTGGCTTCAACCACTTTTACGTAACGGCACATTAAAAATCCTTCATAGCAACACACCGCTGACAAAATTGCAGTACAAGTTCTATTGGCGCTCTGACGACACTCGCCCTCTACTTGCAGGACTAAGAGAGGTTGCCTTGGAGATGGTTGACTATGACACGCCGCTATTGATGCTTTAAGATTTGCCGTTGGAGTTCACAAGAACTTCATCACTGATTTCAGCAACAGATGTGACTCCTAACATGGCCAAATTTCGTGACACTTCTTCGCGCAATAGTCTGATTCCTTTTCGTACACCACCCTCACCACCTACTGATGCAGCATAGTTAAAAGGGCGCCCAACAAAAACAAATTTGGCCCCCAAGGCTAGCGCTTTGATTACATCTGTACCTCGGCGAAAGCCGCTGTCCACCATCACGGGCACTTGCGGGCAGGCTTGCACAATCTCGGGCAGCACCCGAAGCGGGGACACCGTTCCATCGAGCTGACGCCCGCCATGGTTTGACACAATCAGGCCATCGGCCCCGCAATCCACAGCTTGCCGTGCATCGCGCACATCCAGGATACCTTTGAGCACCAAACGACCCGGCCACATGCGCCGGATCATGCGAATTTCTTCCCACCCAAGGTGTCCACGGTCAGAGAAATCACGCAAGACATTGGCCGAAAGAATCGGCGCACCACGTTTGGCAAAGTTGTTTTCAAAATGGGGCATGCCGTGACGCACAAGTGTACGAACAAATGTACCCAACAACCAACGAGGATGTGTGATACCTTGCCAAGCTAGGCTCACACTGGGCCTCAACGGCGTGGAGAAGCCAGCACGGATGTTGTTTTCACGGTTAGAGGCAATGGATGCATCCAGTGTCACCACCAAGGTCTGGTAGCCCGCAGATTTCACGCGTTCGATCAAAGCCACGATCTCAGTCCGCGCCCCGGGCAAGTAGGCCTGAAACCAGGCTCCCGGGTTGGCCTGCACCACATCCTCCATGCGAATGAGAGAAGAGCCACTCATGATCATTGGCACTTTTTCGCGTACAGCCGCTTGCGCCAAAACCATGTCACCCCGGTAAGCCGAGAGCGCGCAAATTCCCATGGGGGCAATGCCAAAGGGCGCTGACCAGGACTGGCCGAACAATTCGGTAGTGGTGGACCTTTTAGAGGTATCCACCAGCACGCGTGTCACGAACTCGTAACGGTCAAACGCCGATGCATTGGCCGAAAGCGTCTTATTGCGCTCCACCCCTCCTGAGACATAGGCGAAAACCGGCGCTGGCAAGTGCCGACG
>DATHYR010000608.1:0-5258 GCA_035458985.1 Pseudomonadales bacterium | reverse complement strand
GTCCATCGTTCCGAACCGCTTCCAGCGTAACCGTGATGCGTTCGTTCTGGACCCGGATTTCGCCGAACTGTGCTGGCTCCGTCCGATTACCCAAGTCGAACTGGCCAAAACCGGCGACGCTGAAAAGCGTATGCTGATTGGTGAGTGGGGCCTGAAAGTTAAGCAACAAAAAGCCCACGGCATCATCGCCGACCTGTCGTAATCTGAAGAAAAGGAAGGGGCCGGCCAACCCGGCCCCTAACTTCCCATGACTGACAAACGCTTATTTGATATTGACCCTCTTACCGGCTCCAAGCGGTATTTCAGCTACGACGATGAAACTGAGGAGTGTACCATTGAAACGGAACACGACATCACTAACATTGTTGAACTCAACAAACAGCGTTACAACAACGTCGATGAAAAAGCACGGTGGGGCGACGGCCAGTTAGTAGCCAGCATCCCGCTTCCGCTTTATTTTGACCTAAAGGCCAAAGGCATTATCGACGACCAGAAAAAATTCAAAGAATGGCTTAACGACAGCGATAACCGTCACTTCCGTATGCGTCCGGGTAAAATCTAATGGCCATCTCTACTTATTCCGAGTTAAAGACAGCAGTAGCCGATTGGCTCAACCGCGCTGATTTGACTGCGGCAATTCCAAATTTCATTCAACTGGCCGAGGCAAAGTTCAATCGTGAACTGCGTACCCGCCAGCAAGTTAAGCGCGCGTACGCGACCTTGACCGGGCAATACATCCAAATCCCTACGGATTGGTTGGAAGCCATCAATCTGCAACTTAACGTCACCCCCGTCCGCGTTCTGGATTTCGTGACGCTGGACCAAGCTGACCGTATCCGCGCCAATCGTTACGGCGAAACCAACGCCGACGCCTACACTATTGTCGGCGAACAACTTGAAGTTGTTCCCCCGGTTGGAGCCAACACCGAAATCGACATGACATATTACATGAAGATTCCCGCGTTGTCTGACGGAAACCCGACCAACTGGTTGTTGACGGCATGGCCAGACCTTTACGTGTATGCCACTCTTGTTCATGCGGCTCCGTATCTTAGAGAAGACGAGCGCGTTGCTTTGTGGAAAGGAATGGCTGACCAACTTCTCGAAGAAATCCGCTTGAGCGACGAGCGCGCGAAGCACTCCGGCGGACCCCTGCGCGCGCGCGTCCGCCCTATTGGTTAATCTATGACCCTAATACTGAAAAACCGCGTTAAAGAAACAACCGCAACTGTTGGGCTAGGAACCATATCTTTAGGTGGGTCTTCGGATACGTTTGAGCCGTTTTCTACAATAGGAACCGGCAATACCACGTATTATGCCATTGTTGCCCATAGTAGCGATAACTGGGAAGTCGGCGTAGGAACCGTCGGTAGTGGCACGTTGAGCCGCGACATAGTTCTGGCGTCTTCTAATCTAAATGCTAAGGTCAACTTCCCCGCCGGTACAAAAGACGTATTTGTAACGTTTCCGGCTAACAAAATTGTCAGCAAAGACGACGCTACCGGCATCAATAGCGGTATCAGCCTTGCCGACTATGTGGATTTTGACACGGCGGCAGATGCGGCGGGCGCAGTTGGCCGTCTTAAGTGGAACGACCAAGACGGTACGCTGGATTTGGGCGTCAAGGGCGGAAACGTCACGCTTCAAGTTGGCCAAGAACAACTAATTCGCGTAGTAAACAAAGCCGGCGCAAGCCTTTTGGAAGCTAACTATCAATGCGTCAAGATTTCCGGCGCACAAGGCCAACGCCCAAAGGTTGCATTAGCACAAGCCGACAATGACCTTAACTCCGCCGATACCATCGGCCTTGTGACCGAAACGATAGCCAACAACCAAGAAGGCTTTGTAACGACCAGCGGCATTGTCCGCAACATCAATACCACCGGGTCGCTTCAGGGCGAATCGTGGAATGATGGCGATGTTCTGTACCTGTCTGGAACTGTTGCTGGACGACTTACCAATGTAAAACCGCAAGCCCCAATTCATACCGTCATTGTCGGATTCGTTATCTATGCTCACGCTAATCAGGGCAAGATTTTTGTCAAAGTCGATAACGGGTATGAACTCGACGAACTACATAACGTAAACATCACGTCCCCGTCCAATGGGCAAGTTCTTACGTACAACAATGGGCTTTGGGAAAATCAAACAAACGGTTCGGGTACCGTCACAAGCGTATCGGTTGTGTCGGCTAATGGGCTATCCGGTTCAGTAGCCAACTCGACTACAACTCCGGCCATTACGCTTTCAACGTCAGTTTCCGGCCTTTTGAAAGGTAGTGCCGGTGCGCTGGCGGCGGCGTCTGCTACGGATGTCCCAGAACTGCCGCAAAGCAAAATTACCAACTTAGTATCGGACTTGGCGGCAAAAGCCCCGTTGGCGTCCCCGGCATTGACGGGAACGCCGACAGCGCCGACTGCGGCCGTCGGCACTAATACCACACAAGTTGCTACTACCGCATTTGTCAACGCCGAAATTGCTAACGATGCTCCGTCCAAGACTGGTACCGGGGCTAGTGGAACTTGGGGTATTGATATTACCGGAAACGCCAACACCGTTGACGGGTATCATGTGCAAGTGGATGGCACGGGAACAGACCCCAATACGATTTACTTCAAGACAACTGGTGGCGTTGACCCAAGTGCTGCTGTTTGGGGCGATATTACTGGCTCTATCGTAGACCAGACCGACTTATACAATGCCCTAGTAAACGGTACTTACGCTACTGGCAACTGGAACATCAATGCAGATACCGTTGATGGATACAATGTTCAGGTCGATGGAACGGGAACAGACCCCAACACCATTTATTTCAAAACCACAGGCGGTACTATCTCTGTGGACTGGGATGATGTTGCTAATACACCAACAACTGTATCTGGTTATGGAATCACGGATGCCGTAACGACATCTGGCAACCAAACAATCGGTGGCACTAAGACTTTTTCAAGCACGATTACTGGCTCAATTACTGGTAATGCTGATACCGTTGATGGATATAATGTTCAAGTCGATGGAACAGGAACTGACCCGAATACAATCTATTTCAAGACGACTGGTGGCACTATATCCGTTGATTGGGATGATGTATCCAATACTCCCACCACCGTAGCAGGGTATGGCATAACCGATGTTTTTACCGAAACCGAAAGCGATGCGCGATTCTTAGGAATTAGTGCTACGGCTGTAAACTCCGATAAAATTGACGGCTACCATGTGCAAGTAGACGGTACGGGCACTGACCCCAACACCATCTATTTCAAGACCACAGGTGGCACTACTTCGGTAGAATGGGGCAACATTAGTGGAACTCTGTCTGCGCAGACCGACTTGCAGACTGCGCTTGATGGCAAATATTCCACATCTAACCCTTCAGGGTACATTACTGCTTCGGCTCTTACTCCATACGCACCAATTAACAACCCGACATTTACGGGTACGGTTAGTGGCATTACTAAGGCTATGGTCGGTCTTGGCAATGTGGACAATACGGCAGATGCGGTTAAATCTGTAAGCTATGCAACTTCGTCTGGAAACGCAGATACCGTTGACGGCTACAATGTCCAAGTAGATGGAACTGGAACAGACCCAAACACCATCTATTTTAAAACGACTGGCGGAAGCGTTAGCGTAGAATGGGATGATGTATCCAATACTCCAACGACTGTTTCAGGCTATGGGATAACAGATGCCGTTACAACTTCTGGTGACCAAACTGTTGGTGGCACTAAAACATTCTCAAGCACGATTACGGGTTCAATTACTGGAAACGCAGGGACTGTAACTAACGGTGTCTACACTAGTGGCGACCAAACAATCGGTGGCAATAAAACATTCTCAAGCACCATCATTGGCTCTGTTTCTGGAAACGCAGGAACGGTAACTAATGGTGTTTATACCAGTGGTGACCAAACTATTGGCGGTACAAAAACCTTTTCAAGCACTATTAGTGGGTCGATTGATGGCAACTCCAATACCGTTGACGGCTACCATGTGCAAGTGGATGGGGCTGGTACTGACCCGAACACGATTTACTTTAAGACCACAGGCGGTGGTATTGGCGTAGACTGGGATGACATCTCTAACACGCCTACTACTGTGGCAGGCTACGGGATTACTGACGCCGTAACGACTTCTGGCAATCAGACCATCGGTGGCGTTAAGACTTTCTCTAGCACCATAACTGGGTCGATTACGGGTAACGCAGGCACAGTTACCAATGGCGTTTACACTAGTGGCGACCAAACTATTGGCGGTACTAAGACCTTTAGTGGCGCAAGCACTATTGTCGGTGGAAACTTTAACCTATCAGGCGGTACTGCCAATGGCGTAGCGTATCTCAACGGCTCTAAAAACCTGACAACGGGAAGTACGCTGACTTTTAATGGAAGCGTACTTGGAATGTTGGCTGGCGCTGGGCCAGAACTACGGCTTTCTGACAGCTCTTACTACTCGTTTATCAAGTCTGCGCCAGTAGGAGCAAACAGCACACTGGTGTTTGGAGTAAACGCTGCCGAACAAATGCGCCTGACATCCACAGGTCTGGGTATTGGTACTACTTCGCCTGTAAGTAAGTTGCATGTTGCAGGCAATGCGTTACTATCTGCAACGAGTGGATACAAGTATCTGTACTTCAATTTCAGTACAGAAAACCTTACTACGCGTGGCGCAAAGATTGGTAAAAACTACGACTCCCCATTTGATTTAGGAATTTGGGCGTCAACACATAGCGCCGGAAACGGGTCCGCAACGGTTTTTTACCGCGACTTAACAACGGAGTCTATGCGCATCGACTCCTCTGGTAACGTGGGTATTGGTACGACTTCGCCTGTAAGTAAATTGGAAGTAAAAGGTACAGGGTTTGTTGCATCATCCATTTCAGGTGATAGCACAAGCGAAACGCAATTACGATTCAATACCAATACTGGCGCACGAGTTTCGCAACAAGCAAACCAAGCCCTTATTTTTGACACTAACGCCACAGAGCGTATGCGCATAAACAGCGCAGGTAATGTAGGTATTGGTACTACTAGCCCGACATCGGCAAGATTAGTTGTTGTCTCTCCTGCTAATAGTCCATCTTTGTTGCTTACTGATAATACGCAGTCAACCTTAACGGTTAAACATGAATCAGGAAATCTTCTAACCTATGAAGTTAACGGTACTGCCACCCAAAGATGGGTAGGTAATGGTTCAGAGCGTATGCGCATAAACAGCGCAGGTAATGTAGGTATTGGTACTACTAGCCCGACATCGGC
>DATHYR010000607.1:0-1206 GCA_035458985.1 Pseudomonadales bacterium | reverse complement strand
GCACTGGAAACGGCCATTGCTGCCAAACACTGGGATGTTGTTGAAACCCGTGATAGCACCAAGACCTACAACTTATATCAAGTTAAAGATCTACCGACATTAGCGCCAGACATGAACTGGACAGGTTATTTGGCGGCGCTTGGTGCCGATAAGCAAGCTGATATTATCGTTAACCAACCTAGCTATATCCAAGGCTTAAACGAAGTGATTAAGTCTACCGATCTGGCGACGTGGAAGACCTATATGCAGTGGCAAGCATTAACTCACGCTGCTAGCTATTTGTCAGAAGCGCTGGACACGGAAAACTTTGAGTTCTTCTCCAAGACACTTAACGGTCAGGAAGAGCAAGAGCCACGCTGGAAACGCGGTGTCGCAACGGTTAACGGCATACTGGGTGAAGTCGTAGGTAAGGTTTACGTGAAGCGTCATTTCACGCCAGAAGCCAAAGATCGCATGCAGGCGCTAGTTGAAAATCTACGCGGCTCTTACGGTGATAGCATCAATGAGCTGAGTTGGATGAGCGCCGATACCAAAGTGGCAGCAAAAGACAAACTGGCCAAATTCAATCCTAAAATTGGTTACCCCAATAAATGGGAAGACTACAGCAAGTTAACCATTAAAGCTGATGATTTAATTGGTAACGGCTTACGTGCAAGCTTAGTTGAACATGAAAAATCACTCGCTAAATTGGGCGCGCCTATAGATAAAGACGAATGGCATATGACGCCACAAACCGTGAATGCCTATTACAACCCGACAATGAATGAAATTGTGTTCCCAGCAGCGATTCTGCAACCGCCATTTTTCAATATGGCAGCAGATGATGCGGTCAACTATGGCGGTATTGGTGCGGTTATCGGCCACGAAATGGGTCATGGTTTTGATGACCAAGGCGCGAAGTTTGACGGCGAAGGTAACATGCGAGATTGGTGGACAGAGCAAGACTTGAAAGAGTTCTCAGCTCGCGGTAGTGCACTGGTCGCACAATATAACGGTTATGCCGTATTTGACGATTTAAACGTTAATGGTGAATTAACCTTAGGCGAAAACATTGGTGACTTATCAGGTATCACCATTGCCTATAAGGCCTACAAAAAGTCACTTAACGGTCAAGAAGCCCCGGTCATCGACGGCTTAACAGGCGATCAACGTTTCTTCATCGGTTTCACTCAAATTTGGCGTGCTAAATTGAAAGAAGAAGCCGCT
>DATHYR010000606.1:0-2183 GCA_035458985.1 Pseudomonadales bacterium | reverse complement strand
GGTGCTGTCATGAAATTAGCCGACATCAAGCGCGAATGGTGGAAAGAAGCCATTGTTTACCAAATTTATCCCCGCAGTTTCCAAGACAGTAACGGCGATGGCATTGGCGATTTGCGCGGTATTATTAACCGTCTCGACTACATCGCCAGTTTGGGTGTGCAAGTCGTGTGGCTAAATCCCATTTACTCGTCTCCCAACGATGACAACGGTTATGACATTTCAGACTATCGCAACATCATGGCTGAATTTGGCACCATGGAAGACTTTGAAGAACTGCTAGCCGGCTTTCATGCCCGTGGCATCAAAGTGGTCATGGATTTGGTGGTGAATCACACGTCGGATGAGCACGAGTGGTTTAAACAATCGCGTAGCTCACGCGACAATCCTTACCGTGACTACTATCACTGGTGGCCCGCTGAAAAAGGCACGCCGCCCCGCCGCTGGAGCTACTTTGACGAAGAAGCCAACGCGTGGCGCTACGATGAACAAACCGATGCCTATTACTTGCATTACTTTGCACGCAAACAGCCCGACTTAAATTGGGAGAACCCCAAGCTACGCGCTGAAATTTACGACATGATGCACTATTGGTTTAAAAAGGGCATCGATGGCTTCCGTATGGACGTCATCACGTTCATTTCCAAACACGAAGATTGGCCTGACTTCGGCGACGAAAACCAAGGCGCTAAGATGATTGACCGCTATGCAGAAGGTCCACGCTTGCACGAATACCTTCACGAGATGAACCGTGAAGTACTTCAGCACTACGACATTATGACGGTAGCGGAAGGCCCCGGAACGCACACACACAATGTGCTCGACCTGGTAGATGAAGACCGCCAAGAACTGAACATGAACTACCACTTTGACCACCAAGGTATTGGGGTGGGCGAACGATTCATCGTTAACGAAGACTTCCAGAACTTAGTGAAATTCAAACAAGTGATGAGCGAGTGGGATGAAGCTTTAGCGCAAAAAGGTTGGAACACCGTCTATTTTGGTAACCACGACTTCCCTCGTATGGTAACCCGCTGGGGCAATGATGAACCTCGGTGGCGCGAGGCGTCTTCCAAGTTGTTAACCACCTATTTATTGTCGATGCGCGGCACCCCCTACTACTACATGGGTGACGAACTTGGCATGAACAATATCAAGTTTGACAACATCGAAGATTACCGCGACCTGATGACCATTAACTGGTATCACCTCACCAAGGCAGAAGGCGGTGATTTGGACAAGTTTATGGCGTCGCATAAACTGTGTGCGCGCGACAATGCACGCACACCGGTGCAGTGGGACAATAGTGAGCACGGCGGCTTCACCACCGGGACTCCTTGGATTAACGTAAATCCCAACTTCACTGAAATAAATGCGGCTTCGCAAGAGCATGACCCGGCGTCGCCACTCAATTACTTCCGACGCATGGCGAAGCTGCGAAGTGAAAGCTTGACGCTCATCTATGGTGCTTATGAATTGTTATTGCCCGAGCACGATAGCTTGTATGTCTTCACGCGCACACTCGACAATGAAACCTTGCTAGTGGCGTTGAACTTCTCCACCGATGAGCAAAATCTGATTGTCGACGATGTAGAGCGAGTATTGATTAACAACTATGACGACCTGATGCTGTCCGACGGTTATCTCACCCTTAAGGGCTGGCAAGCTGTCGTTTTAAAACTTGCTTAATAGAAACCGCCGAAAGGCGGTTTTTTTTTGGCTGCAATGTACTCACCCAAGCAATGTTTGAAGTGGCTCGGGGAAAGAAGACACGCCCCTCTCGGGCTTGACCGCCATGGAAGGTGGAAATGCAGATTTTGCAGGAGCAAAAATCTGCCCTACCTTCACGGCATAACTACATCCCAGTAGATAAAAAAAGGGCGCCAAAGCGCCCCAAGCATATTAGTAAAGTAGGTGAAAATTACAACTCACCCTGTACCGTGGTGAGTCCTAAGGCATCCCAGTCAAGCATGCCGCCGCGGTAATACATAATGTTCTCAGCCGGGAAACCTTCGCGAATCATGGCACTCATCGCGGTTGGACTTTGCGAGCAGGCGGGGCCATTACAAAACCCGAGTATCACCTTGGCCTCCCGGCAGTCGACACCTTCGGAATGTTTAATACAGCCCAGTTCGTCCAACCGCATGGCAATTTCGGTATAGGGAATGTTAATCGCACCAGGAATC
>DATHYR010000605.1:0-1058 GCA_035458985.1 Pseudomonadales bacterium | reverse complement strand
ATCGCAGCGCTCGTTGCAGATGAAACAAAGCGCATAGACGCCGCAGTGACCGCTGGAAAACTCACTGCTGCTCAGGCAACTGCAAAGAAAGCAATACTCACCGCACATGTGACAGCTGAAGTGAACTCAGTTCGTCCTATGGGCGGAAAGTTTGGTCATAAAGGTGGCAAAGATGGACGTGGACATGGTCCAAGGGGTGGTGCAGCGGGGACTTCTGCACTGACTCTTCCATCAGCGCCAGCGGCATAACCTTTCAGCATGTAGTAACTCCATGGGTAGAAAAACCCGTCACGTGAAATGCGTGGCGGGTTTTTCGTTGCCACAACGGTTAGTGCTTAAATTGCGCATGCGCATTCATATCGGTAGCGATCATGCAGGTCTTGACTTTAAGAACGAGCTGATTACCCACTTAGTGATGAATGGCCATGACGTCACAGATCACGGCCCATATGAATATGACGCCCTCGATGACTATCCAGATTTCTGTATTCCTTGTGCCGAGGCTGTTGCCAAGAACCCTGAGTCTCTCGGAATCGTCTTGGGTGGTTCAGGCAATGGCGAACAGATGGCAGCAAATAAAGTGAAAGGCATTCGTGCCGCTCTTGTCTGGAGCATCGAAACAGCCAAGCTGGCGCGTGAACATAACAATGCAAATATCATCGCAGTTGGTGGGCGAATGCACGAGGCTGATTTTGTAAAGCAGCTCATTGATACCTTTATTGCAACGCCATTTCCTGGCGATGAACGTCATCAACGAAGAATTAGCAAGGTCAGTAACTACGAGATTACGGGCGACCTCTAACTAATTAGCTTTTTATGTAACGCAAGTCTGTGACTTGATGATCCTTTGTTATTCCTTGACCTTCAAAGCGTGTGACCGGTCTCCACTCAGGGCGCTCGACTACTCCCCCGGAAAATAGCGGGCTCGCTGCAAAAACCTCTGCGATGTGTTCGGCGTATGGAACCCAATCTGTTGCAATATGAAAGAACCCACCATCCTTAATCTTTGGATGAATCAGCGCCAGGAACTCAGTGTTAACAATGCGCCGTTTGTGATG
>DATHYR010000604.1:0-10644 GCA_035458985.1 Pseudomonadales bacterium | reverse complement strand
TCAGGCATGGCACCCTGTTTAATTGCCCGAGACCCTGAACGAGCGGCACAATTGCAACAAGGCATTAAATGCGATGGCGTTATTTATCCTGTTGATGTCGTTGATCCGAATCAACTCTCACCCCAATCCATAAGCTGCTTGCTGCTTTGCACCAAAGCCCACGACAGCATGTTGGCGTTATCTCACGTCGCTCATGCGCTCTCGCCCCAAGGGCAAATAATTTGTTTGCAAAATGGCATTGGGCAGCAAGCAGCCATCGCTGAGCGTTGGCCCACCCTCAGTATTTACGCGGCGTTGTGCACCGAAGGCGTCACCCGCACGGGGACCGGCGATATCATTCATGCTGGGGCAGGCCACACCGACATTGGGCAGCTGTTTGGTCCACCCCACACCTTGCCTGACGCTTTGTTCAGCCACAGTCTACAGGTCTATGCTTGCGATAATATTAGCCCACTACTGTGGCGAAAGTTGGCCATCAATGGTGCCATCAACGGCCTGACCGTAAAGCACGACTGTCGCAACGGGGAACTCCTCCAGCGCGTTGACGTCTATAATGAGTTGAAAGGCATCGTCGATGAGATAGGCCAAGTATTAAATGCTAATGGTCATTGTGAGGCGAGTCATGGTTTATTGGAACAGGTACAGAAGGTGTGTAAATCCACCGCCATGAACACCTCATCCATGTTACAAGATTTTCGTGCTAACCGACCTAGCGAGCGAGCGTATGTATACGGAACACTTCTAGATGAAGCCAGCAAAGCCAAGATCGACGTACCTATGTTGGAACAATTAAACCATCACCTCATGAGGAGAGAAACAGTATGAAATCATTACTCCCACTGTGCCTCGCCGCGATGCTGATGCCTGCAGCACAGGCTGGCCAAATTGATATCTCGTTTGAAAACGTCCAGAAGTACACCGACATTGATAGTGGCCGCGAATCACAAAAACGCTACACCGAGCGCGTGTTGCGGCGTATTGGCGAATTTTTTGGCGATGTTGCCGCGAAACTCCCCGAAGATAATACGCTGCACATTGTGATTAATAACATCGACCTCGCGGGTGATACACGCTTTGGCAGCGGTCACCTGTGGGACGTGCGATTAATGACTGACCTGTACAGCCCATGGATGACGTTTGACGCGAAAGTCCTCGATGACAAAGGCACCGTCCGTTACGAGGCGTCAGAAAAGATTCGCGACTTCAACTATCTTAGCCGCGGGCATCAGACGAATCGTGAGTTTGAGTATGAAAAGCATATGATCAATCGTTGGGGTCGTGATTTACTCAACAAGCTCAATTAATTAATCACACCATGGCAGGCCCGCCAGGCCTGCCTGCTCAACCAAGGGAACTAACTGTGCTGGGCGATAATGGTCATGCGCCAACCATCGCTGCAACACACTCTCATGGATAGCCGTGCCGCTGAGGTGCAGCGCGAGTTCTCGAATCAGCGGGCGTTTGATGCGAAATACATGGCGTCGGGATCGATGGAGCTGAGGTAACACGGAAGAGGAGTTTGTCTCGACATTGTCGACATGAAGCCCCGCTAATTGCGCCTCTTTTAATAACCACGCCAGCGGCGTATCCGCACTAAACAAACCTTGCTTGTCTTTCGGGTAGCCACCACCAACATCGCTGTGCACACCCGCAAACCAGACTTGTTTTAAATCCACATCGTCCCGCGGTTGCCATAAGGCAGGGGCAAAATCTTCGCGCCTTTCATCCAGGGCTAACGCTTGTCTGGCTATCTGAATATTGCTAGATAACGCGGTGTCATAAAATTCATCATCGTCACTCAACCATCCCAACATGGAGAATGGAATGCCCAGCGCGCCCACGGTATCCCACACACCGACGAAGCGTATGCGTTTTGTACTGTGTGAAAAATTGTTAGCGAACGCCAAGGCACGCTCCCCCTTGGGGTGATCACGGCGATGACTGGATTTATATATTTGCCACGCCTCGGTGATCTTCTCACCGTATTGGCTATGCAGAATACCGATATTATTGATCAATCCACAAAGTGCGCGAACGGTATAGGCGCCTCGGCTGAATCCAAACAGGAAAAGTTGGCTATCATCATCATAGTTGTGGACGATGTATCGGTAGGCATCGAGAACGTTTTTGTCCAAGCCGTGACCTGAAATACCGCCTCGAAGCGCATCATGGTAGGAGCCTAAACCCCAATCGTAAAAGACTTGCTGGCTGTGAGCCCCTCGCTGCGTTTCGATGCGTCGACTCAATTTGAGGACGTTGCTAGCACTGTCCTTGGCATTTTGTTCCGGGCGATTCCACGTGCCATCCGAGCATACCACGATGTTTTTGAACACGTTCTTACGCGCCTCCATGCGCTATAAATCTGAATATTTAAGGTAAGGTTAGTACAATTTTTCGTTTAAGTTTGAATACGTATGTGGTAATCTCCTCAACCGTTTATTGAACAGCAAACCCAGACGGTGATCCCGTCAATAAGAGGAACGTGTTTTATGCGCCATCTCCGCGGCAGCCAACAGGATCAGGCAGACGAGTCAGAAATCGATTTGACCCCCATGCTGGACGTTGTGTTCATCATGTTGATTTTCTTTATTGTTACCGCTTCGTTCTTGAAAGAAGCTGGCATTGAAATCAACCGCCCTGAGGATTCTAAAAACAATCCCTCTGAGAGCGAAAACATCCTTATTCAAATCACAGCAAACAACGAAGTTTGGTTGAATCAGCGTCGTATTGATATCCGCGCCGTTCGCTCAAACATTGAGCGTTTGCATGCTGAAAACCCCAAGGCAGCCGTTGCCATCAGTGCTCATAACGAGTCACTGACAGAAGTCTATGCCGAAGTGGCCGATGCCGCTCGTCAGGCTGGCGTTTACGACGTATCGCTTGTTGCTAAAGAAGATTAGTCTCCGTTTTGTATAAAAAAACCCGCGCCAAGCGGGTTTTTTTATAGCTTGATATCCCGGCGCATACACAGCCGCCATTGTTAAATCATCGTGCTCGTCCTATAGTCTCTGGACAACTTTGTTTAGCAGATTCGCTATGCCTTATAGTTACCTACAGACACAACGCCTTAACGCTTTCATACGCAAATTTATCGTGGCACTTGCTGTCCTTACGGTTATCAATGCCTTACGCTTACATTACCATGGCGAATACCTCATCATCACGGGACAAGTGATCGTATTAGCCATACTCTATGGTTTGACCTTCGTAATGCAGGCGCGCCACATCGCCCTACTATTTTTTATTCTCAGCTGGGTATCTACGACGTTTAGCCATGTCCAGTTAAGAGACCACGCCCTGGCGGGATTACTCATGCCTGTGTTGGGCCCGGTCATGGCCTATTTTTTCTCATTACGCACCATTTTGATAGGGTTAGTTGCCTTCTTTATTGTCAGCATGCTGGTATTTTCTTTAACCATCGCTAGCCAAATACCGACTTTGGAATATAGCTTTATTGCTATGAAGATTCTCATATTGTGTGTTAGCACAGGATTTACTGCTGTCTTTTTTGATAAATTCGCTCATATTTTTGATGACAAAATTAGAGAAGAGCGGTCCATGAGGACGCTGTTCGAAAAACAAGCTAACTATGATGAATTAACACAAATTTACTCTCGCCGTGGCGTCTTCAAGGCCATTGAAACGCTGCCTGAAAGCAAGCAATTTGGTATCTTACTTCTCGATATTGACTATTTCAAAAGCGTCAATGATCTCTATGGTCATAACATTGGAGACAAGTATCTTGTGGCCTTTGCTGCCAGACTCCAAGAGATACTCCCTAAGGGTTACATTTTAGGCCGTATTGGTGGTGAAGAATTTTTGGTGATCGCCCCAACGAATGATGAATCTGAAATACAGCATGTCATCGCCAAATGTCTATTTGAAATAGAGCACTTGGAAATCGAAACAGATACCGGCCTATTAAGCCGCACCTGCAGTATCGGGGTGTGTATACACAATAGACGGTTATCACTGAATGCGGGCCTTAAGTTCGCCGATACCGCGCTTTACCAAGCCAAACTTAGCGGTCGTAATCGCAGCGCATGGTATACCACGGAGGAGTAGCCTCGTCTTGGTGTGCGCCTTAGCTGCCCTAAAAAGCGACAAAAAAAACCCCGCAATGCGGGGTTTTTTATCTAGCTAATGGCTGCGCTTACTCGCCAGCATCGGCACGCAGCGCCTGGGTCAATGCTGCTTCGATATCTTCGATAGATACCGTATCGCTGACATTGTTGAGGCGAGCATCACGCTTGCGCTTACGCTCACTGTGGTATGCCAAACCTGTACCTGCAGGAATCAAACGTCCAACCACCACGTTCTCTTTCAGACCACGCAGGTTGTCGCGCTTACCAGTGACGGCCGCTTCGGTCAGTACGCGGGTAGTCTCCTGGAACGAAGCCGCCGAGATGAAGCTCTCAGTCGCCAACGATGCCTTGGTAATACCCAACAGTACACGCTCGAATCGCGCCGGCATTTTGCCTTCTGCACGTAGCTTCTCGTTCTCTTCCCACACGCGAGTGAACTCAACTTGCTCACCCTTGATGAGGGTTGAATCGCCAGCATCCATGATGTCGACTTTACGCAACATCTGACGCACGATAACTTCGATGTGCTTATCGTTGATCTTCACACCTTGCAAACGGTAAACGTCTTGGATTTCATTGGTGATGTATTTCGCCAATTCTTCCACGCCTTTCAGACGCAAGATATCGTGGGGATTCAGTGGACCTTCTGATACCACCTCGCCCTTCTCAACTTGCTCGCCTTCGAACACGTTCAGGTTACGCCACTTAGGAATCAACAATTCGTAGTAATCACTACCGTCTTGCAATGGCTTGCCATCGTTTGGCGTAATGATCAAACGGCGCTTGCCTTTGGTCTCTTTACCGAAGCTCACAGTACCGGTGATCTCTGCCAAAATAGCAGGCTCTTTTGGCTTACGTGCTTCGAACAAGTCCGCAACGCGTGGCAAACCACCGGTAATGTCGCGTGTTTTCGAGCCTTCTTGAGGAATACGCGCCAATACATCGCCCGCCGCCACGGTCGCACCGTCATTCAAGCTAACGATAGCGTTAGGCGGTAAGAAATAGTGCGCGGGCACGTTGGTGCCAGCGATGCACAGATCTTCACCTTTGTCGTCGACCAAGGTAATGGCGGGACGCATATCTTTACCCGCGGCAGGACGCTCCGCTGGATCGATAATGTTAATTGCACTCAAGCCGGTTAATTCATCGGTTGTGGTATTAATCGAAATACCTTCTTCCATACCCGAGAACTTCACCTTACCTTTCACTTCCGTGATGATGGGGTGAGTGTGTGGATCCCAGTTGGCCACGATGTCGCCAGCCGCTACTTTGGCACCATCAGCCACTTTAATCACAGCACCATAGGGCAGTTTGTAACGCTCACGCTCACGACCATTCAAGTCAGCGATAGACAGTTCACCTGAACGTGATACCGCCACCAGGCTTCCTGATACTTGGTTCACAACTTTGATGTTGTGCAAGCGTACCAGACCGTCTTGTTTCACTTGAATACTGTCAACAGCAGTCGCACGTGACGCCGCACCACCAATGTGGAAGGTACGCATGGTCAACTGAGTACCCGGCTCACCGATGGATTGTGCCGCCATAACACCGACAGCCTCGCCCACGTTAACGCGGTGACCACGAGCCAAATCACGACCGTAACACACGGCACACAGACCGTACGCTGTTTGACACGTAATGGGTGAACGCACTTCAATTTCGTCGATACCCATTTCTTCCAGCGCTGAAATACGCTTCTCGTCAAGCAAGGTGCCTGCGGTGACAGCGATTTCGTCGCTGCCAGGCTTGAGCACGTCTTTTGCTACGATTCGACCAAGCACGCGATCACCCAATGTTTCGATGATGTCACCACCGTCGATCACTGGCGTCATCAACAGACCCTGATCTGTACCACAATCAACTTCGGTCACTACCATGTCTTGCGCAACGTCAACCAAACGACGCGTCAGGTAACCTGAGTTCGCTGTTTTCAACGCTGTATCCGCCAAACCTTTACGCGCACCGTGTGTTGAAATGAAGTACTGCAGTACGTTCAAACCTTCACGGAAGTTAGCCGTAATGGGCGTTTCGATAATCGAACCATCGGGCTTGGCCATCAAACCACGCATACCTGCCAACTGACGAATCTGCGCTGGTGAACCACGCGCCCCTGAGTCAGCATAGATATACACCGAGTTGAAAGAGTCTTGCTGTTCTTCTTCGCCGTGACGGTTGATCACAGTCTCTTTAGACAAGCCTTCCATCATCGACTTGGACACCAGGTCGTTCGCACGCGACCAAATATCGATAACCTTGTTGTATTTCTCACCTTGGGTCACAAGACCTGAAGCGAATTGCTGCTCGATTTCTTTAACTTCTTGCTCTGCTTCACCAATGATTTTGGCTTTAGCCGCCGGAATTTCGAAGTCGTTGACACCAATTGAAGAACCCGACTTGGTCGAGTACTCGAAACCGGTGTACATCAAACGGTCAGCAAAAATGACCGTCTCTTTCAAACCGACAGTACGGTAAGCTTCGTTCAAGGCACGCGAAATCGCTTTCTTCACCATGGGCTGGTTAACGATTTCAAAAGGCAGACCCGCAGGAACAATGTTCCATAACAAAACGCGACCTACGGTCGTGTCGACCACACGGCGTGCTGTTTCACGCTCACCTGCTTCGTTGATCAACGTCTCAGTGATACGTACTTTAACACGGGCTTGTAAGTGGGCGTTGCCAGAGGCGTAAGCGCGTTGCACTTCCGTCTCGTCGGCAAAGATCATACCTTCACCTTGGGCGTTAATACGATCGCGCGTCATCCAGTACAAACCGAGTACCACGTCCTGTGAAGGAACGATGATAGGCTCACCGTTAGCCGGCGACAGTACGTTGTTGGTAGACATCATCAACGCACGCGCTTCCAACTGCGCTTCCAGTGTCAACGGTACGTGTACCGCCATCTGGTCACCGTCGAAGTCAGCGTTGTAGGCCGCACACACCAAGGGGTGTAACTGAATGGCTTTACCTTCAATCAGCACAGGCTCAAACGCTTGAATACCCAAACGGTGCAGTGTAGGGGCACGGTTCAATAACACGGGGTGTTCGCGGATTACCTCTGCCAAGATATCCCATACTTCAGCAGGCTCACGCTCAACCATTTTCTTGGCTGCTTTAATGGTGGTCGCTAAACCACGCGCTTCAAGCTTGGCGAAGATAAACGGTTTGAACAACTCCAACGCCATTTTCTTGGGCAAACCACACTGGTGCAAACGGAGTGATGGACCGACCACGATCACCGAACGACCAGAGTAGTCTACGCGCTTACCCAACAAGTTCTGACGGAAACGACCCTGCTTACCTTTGATCATGTCTGCCAGTGATTTCAGCTGACGCTTGTTCGAACCCGTAATCGCACGACCACGACGACCGTTATCCAACAAGGCATCGACTGCTTCTTGCAGCATACGCTTTTCGTTGCGCACGATAATGTCGGGCGCATTCAGATCTAACAGACGCTTCAAACGATTGTTACGGTTGATCACACGACGGTACAAATCGTTCAAGTCAGATGTCGCAAAGCGGCCACCATCCAAGGGAACCAACGGACGTAGGTCAGGTGGTAGCACTGGGAGCGCGTTCATCACCATCCACTGAGGCTTATTGCCTGAGTTCAGGAAGGCTTCCATCAACTTTAAGCGCTTAGACAGCTTCTTAATTTTGGTTTCAGAGTTGGTGTCTGGAATTTCTTCACGCAGACGGGCAATCTCTTGCTCCAAATTCATGGATGCCATCAGGGCTTGAATCGCTTCTGCGCCCATTTTTGCATCGAACTCATCGCCGAATTCTTGCAGAGCATCAAAGTATTGCTCATCGTTGAGCAATTGACCGTGCTCCAGCGTCGTCATACCTGGATCAATCACAACGTATGATTCAAAGTACAAAATACGCTCGATATCGCGCAGTGTCATGTCTAACAACAGACCCATACGGCTAGGGAGTGATTTCAAGAACCAAATGTGGGCTACCGGTGATGCCAGTTCAATGTGGCCCATGCGCTCACGACGCACCTTAGCCAAGGCAACTTCAACGCCACACTTCTCACAGATCACACCACGGTGCTTGAGACGCTTGTACTTACCACACAAGCACTCATAGTCTTTTACTGGGCCAAAGATCTTGGCGCAGAACAGACCATCACGCTCGGGCTTGAACGTACGATAGTTAATTGTTTCTGGCTTCTTCACCTCACCAAACGACCACGAGCGGATCATTTCGGGTGATGCCAAACCGATTCGAATTGTGTCGAACTCGTCAGATTGTCCCTGGGACTTAATCAAATTCAATAGGTCTTTCAAGGCCTTACCTCCGCGGGTATAAGGATTGGGAGCCGCCCTGCGGCTCCGCATCCGTTAAATTGCTACTAGTCGTTTTCCAGATCGATATCGATACCGAGAGAGCGAATTTCCTTCACCAAAACGTTGAAGGACTCTGGCATGCCAGGCTCCATGCGGTGATCACCGTCGACAATGTTCTTGTACATACGGGTACGACCAGCAACGTCATCCGACTTCACAGTCAACATCTCTTGCAAGGTGTAAGCAGCACCGTAAGCTTCCAATGCCCACACTTCCATCTCACCGAAGCGCTGGCCACCGAACTGGGCTTTACCACCCAGAGGCTGCTGTGTCACCAAGCTGTAAGAACCGGTTGAACGTGCGTGCATCTTGTCGTCAACCAAGTGGTTCAGTTTCAGCATGTACATGTAACCGACCGTTACGTCACGCTGGAATTGATCACCGGTACGACCATCCCACAGTGTCATCTGACCACTCTCTGGGATATCTGCTAGCTTCAACAGTTCTTTGATTTCTGATTCCTGTGCGCCGTCGAATACGGGAGTTGCCATAGGCACACCACCGGTCAAGTTAGACGCCAGTTCCAAGATCTCACTGTCACTCAACTGGTCAAGATCTTCTTGACGACTGGCACCGGCGTTGTAAACCGTTTCGAGGAACTTGCGAACCTCAGCGGCCGCACGCTGCTCAACCAGCATCTGGTTAATCTTCACACCGAGACCCTTAGCGGCCATACCGAGGTGAGTTTCTAGAATCTGACCAACGTTCATACGCGAAGGTACACCCAGCGGGTTAAGCACGATATCGACCGGCTCACCGTTCTTGTCATAGGGCATATCTTCTACTGGCATGATGACCGAGATAACACCTTTGTTACCGTGGCGACCTGCCATTTTGTCGCCGGGCTGAATACGACGCTTGATCGCCAAGTAAACTTTAACGATTTTCAGCACACCTGGCGCTAAATCGTCACCGCTTTGCAACTTGCCTTTCTTGTCGTTAAAGCGCGCGTCGAGATCGTCGCGGTGCTCTTTCATTTGCTTTTCAGCAGCTTCTAACATGCTGTTCAGGGCATCGTCAGACATACGCAATTTGAACAGATCTTCCATGCTCAAGTTGTCGAGCATCTCATCTGTCAAGTCGCCGCCTTTCTTCACGCCCGCAGGACCAGTGGCCACTTTCTGGCCGACCAAATCTTTGCGCAACAACGCAAACATGGCCTCTTCAACGATACGGTATTCTTCGTTGAGGTCTTTGCGGTATTCATCCAGCTGCGATTTCTCAATGGCGCGAGCACGTGAATCTTTTTCCAGACCATCACGAGTAAAGACTTGTACGTCGATAACGGTACCGCGTGTCGATGAAGGAACGCGCAGTGACGTATCTTTCACGTCAGACGCCTTCTCACCGAAAATGGCGCGCAGCAGTTTTTCTTCTGGGGTTAATTGTGTTTCACCCTTAGGCGTCACCTTACCTACCAGAATATCGCCAGGACCTACTTCAGCACCGATGTACACGATACCTGCTTCGTCCAGTTTACCCAGTGCGCTTTCGCCCACATTGGGGATATCCGCGGTAATTTCTTCACTGCCCAATTTCGTATCACGCGCCACACAGGTCAGTTCCTGAATGTGGATAGTTGTGAAACGGTCTTCACGCACAACGCGCTCAGACACCAAAATAGAGTCTTCGAAGTTGTAACCATTCCAAGGCATGAAGGCAATGCGCATGTTCTGACCCAGCGCTAACTCACCCATGTCGATCGAAGGACCGTCAGCCATGATATCGCCACGCTCAATCTGGTCACCGGCTTTCACGATAGGACGCTGATTGATACAGGTGTTTTGGTTTGAACGGGTGTATTTCACCAAGTTGTAGATATCGACCGGTGCTTGACCTTGTTCAACTTCATTGTCGTTAACACGCACCACAATGCGGCTTGCGTCCACTGAGTCAATCACACCACCACGCTTAGCAACAACACACACACCTGAGTCGCGCGCCACAAAGCGCTCAATACCCGTACCGACCAAAGGCTTGTCAGCTTTCAGTGTGGGTACAGCTTGGCGCTGCATGTTTGAACCCATCAAAGCGCGGTTCGCGTCATCGTGCTCCAGGAAGGGGATCAACGCTGCTGCAATCGACACTACCTGACGAGGTGATACATCCATGAATTGAACGTCATCACGACCTTTCAGAGTAAATTCGTTTTGGTAACGTACAGACACCAGATCATCTGTCAGTTCATTATTGTCGTTAAC
>DATHYR010000603.1:0-1027 GCA_035458985.1 Pseudomonadales bacterium | reverse complement strand
CGTGAGTGTTTCGACCTTTTGCAGAAAGGCGGTGGGTTCCAGGTGGTTAGAAAGATTGAAAAAGAACGATGTGGTTAGAATTGCTGCTCCGGTCACGTTGGCCGGCGGGGCCGTTGATCTAGTGGGGTGTGTGCCATAGTGTTGTCACATCCTGGATTTATTTTGCGTTGTGAGTGAAAATGAATGAATGGACAGTTTAGAACTATTTGTTTTCGCGTTGCCGATGCTGGCTGGATTTGTGTGCAGCATGACCGGGCTGGCTACGCTGCTGAACAGCAATCGAGCCGTGCGGTGGCGATCGGTCACGGGTGCGTTGCTCGCTCACGGCCTGTTGGGCTTCGCGGTCGCGTGCCTCGTTCTGTATTGGCAGCCGACTCAACTCATGCTCCCGATGGGGCTGGCCGTGATGATCGGCTTAAGTGGCATCTCGGCATACGATCTCGTTCGGATGTGGTGTAAGAAAATGAACTGGTGGCCTGATGAAGCTGATAAATAAACGGCTGTTCGTGCAGTGGGTGCTGATGGCCGCGTCGTTTGGCTTGGTGTGCTATGCGTATATCGTCACGCAGCAATGGCAACGCGAATTGATTGTTAGTCGTGCGTACCTGTCGGCACTGGCCGAACAATCGAAAGCCTTGGTCTGGGTCGAAGTTGACGCGGAGACCCATAAAATCATTGGCTGGTCGCTGGGTGCCCAAAAGATGCTAGGCTACACGCACGCTGAAGCAATTGGGCAATCAATCGACATGCTGGTTCCTGATGCGTTTCGTGAAAAGCATCACCACGCCTTTGATAAAGCGATAGAGACGGGCGAATTCTCGCACGCGGGCACTACGCAGATAATCCATTGCGCGGCACAAATGAAAAACGGCGAACTGGTGGAAGTGATTATTGTGACGCGAATGGTCGAGGTGGAGGGGTCGATTCTGTTTTTTTCGTTGATTGAGCGTGCGGCTGATGTTCATTTCAAAACTATTCCGCTGGCTGGGCTATGAAAATACCACACGTCCATATTCAGCCTGACGGC
>DATHYR010000602.1:0-1449 GCA_035458985.1 Pseudomonadales bacterium | reverse complement strand
TCCACATACCACGGTTAAACTCACGAGTCACGTCTTCAACCACCGGCTCATCGTTTTTCACTTCGATATGCTTACAAAACTCTTTCTCAACGCCCCACTTTTTCGCCAACTTGTACATGATCACGTGATCAGGCAATGACTCAAACAGTGGTTCAATGACTTGAGAGCGCCATTGCAATGAACGGTTTGAAGCAGAAACTGAACCATAAGTTTCAAACTGCGTTGACGCAGGCAGCAAATAAACACCATCCGTGCGCTGATGCATCACACCGGCCATCGTTGGGAACGGATCCACAACCACAACAGTGTCCATCTTATTGAGGGCTTCACGCACTTCGCGACCACGGGTTTCAGTGTTAACTGATTGCCCCCAGAAAAACGCTAAGCGAATGTTGTCCTTCTGAGCAATCTTGGTCTTGTCTTCCAACACACCATCGTGCCAACGAGAACAAGGGATACCTGCAGAGGTTTGTGGTTTTTGACCTAAGTATTCACCTTGATCAAAACGCTCACTCACCCAAGCGGGATCCAAATCCCACACATTTGACCAATGGCCCCATGCACCAGATGTTAAACCGTAGTAACCCGGTAAGTTATCGAATAACAAACCAAAGTCAGTGGCGCCTTGCACGTTATCGTGACCACGGAAAATATTGGTACCGCCACCCGAGACACCCATGTTACCGAGCGCCAACTGCAAGATACAATAAGCACGAGTGTTGGCATTACCCACGTGATGCTGAGTCCCGCCCATACACCAAACTATGGTGCCGGGTTTCGTTTCAGCCATCATTTTAGCCACACGGTACATTTGTGCTTTTGGCACACCGGCAACGTTCTCGACTTCTTCAGGGGTATACTTTTTCACTTCTTCCTGAATACGTTCCATTCCGTAAACGCGGCTAGCGATAAAGCTCTTATCATGCCAATCGTTTTCGAAAATGTGCCATAACAGGCCGTAAATGAAAGGAATATCGGTACCAGGGCGGATATGCACGTACTCGTCAGACTTAGCTGCAGTACGGGAGAAACGTGGGTCAACCACAATAATTTTAGCGCCGCGCTCTTTACCAACTAACACATGTTGCATGGCAACAGGATGAGCTTCACAAGGGTTAGAACCGATAAACATCATGCATTTTGAATTGCGCATGTCATTGAACGAGTTCGTTTGAGCACCATAACCCCAAGTGTTCGCCACACCAGCAACGGTAGTAGAGTGACAAATTCGAGCCGAATGGTCGACGTTGTTTGTGCCCCACATAGCGGCCAATTTACGGTACAAGTAAGATTGCTCGTTCGAGAACTTCGCACTACCCATAAAGTAAACAGAATCAGGACCCGACTCTTGACGAATCGTCGCCATCTTGTCGCCAACTTCGTTAATTGCCTGTTCCCAAGATAACTTCTTCCACTTTCCGCCTTCCAGCTTCATTGGATACTTGAGGC
>DATHYR010000601.1:0-2895 GCA_035458985.1 Pseudomonadales bacterium | reverse complement strand
GGTGGTGGTGTCTTTCGATGGTTGGGAATGGTGGCCGCACAACAACGTTTGGTGGTCAGGATACAACAACTACGCAGAACAACTGTGGGGTGATTTTAACCTTCAAATCACCAACCTTAACCGTGCGCCGGTCTGGACCGCGCGCGACTTAGATATCAGTATCGGTGGTGATGGCGATAAGCGTGGTGCTATTGCTTGGTCATTAGCCGGTGATGCCACGGTGTTTGACCCAGACAGCGATAACATGACGATCACCGCGTTCTTAATGAACGGGGATACCGAGACCGCTCTGCCCTCATGGTTGACCTTTAACGCCAACGATCTCAGTTTTAGTGGTAACCCACCGGCGAATACGGGGACGCTAAACATTCGCCTTAAGGCCACCGATGGCCAGCTGACCACGACTAAAGATTTTAAGATCACCTACAGTGCGGATAATGATCAGCCTGTGGTTTCCAATGTGATTGCACCGCAAACCTGGAGTGGTGAGGGCAGCTTTACCTTTACGATACCAAGTAATACCTTTACCGACGCTGACCCCGGTGCTGACAGTTTTACCTACAGCGCAACGCTCGCCAATGGTGCAGCGTTGCCATTATGGCTGTCTATTAATGCTTCCTCAGGCGTTATTAGTGGAAACCCGCCAGCGGGTATTAGTTCGATCAATATTAAAGTCACCGCGAACGATGGCTCCGGCCAAGCGAATGCCAGTCAATCGACCACGTTTACGCTTAATCTGTTAAATAGTAACGACATTGGTACGGTCTCAGATCGCAATAGGTCGGTGGATGAAGATGGCACCGTCGTTTTTGCGACCGGTGATTTTGTTTACACCGATGGCGACACCCATGCGAGCAATAACACCACCGCTGGTGCGGGTAAAACGTTGCAGTTGATTCGCATTGTAGATGTCCCCGGGAAAGGGACGCTTTGGTTAGACACCAACGGTAATGGCACCTTTGATGACAGTGAAAAGGTTCAAGCTAATCAAGTGATCGCCTACGCTGATTTAAATAAGTTGCGTTATACCCCCAACCAAGATTGGGCGAGTAACAGTAACGCCGATATCACCGATGACAACGATGATACCTTTACTTGGGTGGGTAATGACGGCTTTAACGACAGCAGCAATGTGGCTACGACCAAAATCGAAGTCAATCTGTTGAATGATGCCCCCCGGCTGACCTTTTCCACCGGCAATACATTAACGGTGCGCCCTAACACGGGTAACCCGCTGTCACCAGTCGTCGTTGATGCCGGTTTAACCATAGTGGATCCCGATTCCCCCTACACAACAAATGCGGCCTTTGATACCGTTAAGTCGGTGGTCGTCACGGTGACCGATGCTACCAATAGCGCCTTCGTGGTCAACGATGTGCTCGCCATTGATACCACTGGCACGTCGATTACGGCGGTGTATAACACTGCCACGGGTGTTTTGACCCTAACAGGTGATGCCTCGGCGGCGGATTATCAAAAAGTGCTTCGCACCATGACCTTTGTTAATGCCACCAATGGTAACGACAATGATCATCCGCGTGATATTAATATCACCATGCGCACCGCCGATGTGGGCACTAAGACCAGTGCTGAGTTTGACGGTGTTAACAATTTCATCGATACCGGTGAACCACTGCTGCCCATGCTAGGTGATTACACTATCTCGATTTGGGCGAAGCCAGATATCGCTGACATGCAAGAAGGTAACCAGTGGACGATGTTCTCTCAGGGTACCTCTGGCGACAATCACGCATTCTTAATCCTTCGCAAGAATAGCGATGGAACCGTCGATCTACGTTTATCCGGTGACTGGGTTTACACCGCTGCCGATGGCTTTGTGGTAGATGATCAATGGCACCAGTACACCGTGGTGCGCAGTGGCGGTGTGGGTACCCTCTACATCGATGGTGTTAAAGTCGATCAAACCACTGGCAGTGAATCCCTACCCACGGTGTTGAGCGGGACTGATTTCCGTATTGGCGAAGTGTATAAGCGCTACGATAATCAAGAGTGGGGCAGCCATAAGTGGAATGGCGAACTGTCGGACATGCGTATCTATGACCGGCAGCTGACTCAAGCTGAGATTAATACCTCGCTAGATAAAAGCGCCGTTCTTAGTGGCTATGAGGCCAATTTGGTGGCTTGGTACCCCTTACAAGATGATTTGGGTAATCACGCCGCGACCACCACTTGGGATCTAACTCGCGACTTTAACCTGCTGAATGGTGATGGTGTCGATGGGGTATGGGCCTTAGGTGTGATTGAGGGCGATGGTTCGGCGAATTTTAATTACGGCACCTTCCAAGCCATGACCGGCGACAGTGTCAAAGTCACCGTGCAAGACGACGCCACGATCTTTGAAAACCCAAATCAACCCTTCACTCAGTCAGTCGATAGCTGGGGGCTATTTGTGGTGCCAACCACAATAAATGGCGATTATTGGTCTAATACGCCCACCGGTGCGATTCAAATTCTCCCAGGCAACTCCAACCCCGCCGCCATTCAGTTTACTGCGCAAGTCGCCGGTGTTTATGCGGTCGACGCCCGTTTCTGGGACGCACACCCATTGTCGGCGCCTTCTGATCCGCTTTATGAAGTCTACAAGGTCGATGTCAACGGCAACGCCGTCTTGGTCAGTAATGATAACGACGCCATTACCGATGACAACACCGGGGCCGTGAAAGAACGAGCCACGGTGCATCAGATTGTTTTAGCCGCCGGTGAAAAACTGGTATTTGCCGTGCATAAAGGCGATGCGGGTGGGGTTGGCGAAGACGAGGTTGCTGCCAATATCCACATTAGTTTGTTGGCCACAGAAGTCGTTAATGATGGCGTGACCTACTACTACAACATGACCACCGGCCGCTATTTGAGTTTATCTTCAGCGTCTGCCAA
>DATHYR010000600.1:0-1249 GCA_035458985.1 Pseudomonadales bacterium | reverse complement strand
CACCATCGCATTTAACTAGCACTTTGCCAACATGCACCCGTATGTTCGACAGGCGATACCTAGCCGCTGCGAATAATCGATCCTTGCTATATCGGCTCGTTGATTCGGTTTGCGTAAGTATGCAAGGACAATCGAACCCAGACTGATTCGAAGCATACGCAGCTTTTACACCGTATACGCTTTTGTCAAAGCTAATGTCAAAGTCCTGATGTGCCCAAAGCTGACAATTGAAACTCCAAGGCTGACAGGTAAACGGAAAGTCAGCAACGTAACAACAGCTTTGACGAACAAACTCAGCGGTCGGGTAGCTCGGTGGTTCAGGATCAACTCCAATAACAGGAGGGCCGCAATCTTCGTATGGAGCCTTCAGCGTTACTTCCGTCCACGGCATTTCTTCCGGCGTGATACAACAATCGCAACAGCATTGGCTAAGGGTGCCCATCTAGCAAACCTCCACGACGGATAGATTCGATCCTACGCGAAAGATTTTGACGTATGCACCAATCGCAATGGCCGATCCCATGTTTACTACGTCAACCTCATATAGGTCTTGCAACGTGTTGGCGTTGTCGATGTATTTAACATAGACTTCGCCAGTCCCAAGCACCGCCCCTGCCCTTGCCGTGATTGTCGTCTTTGCAACGCCGATCAAGCAGTCTGCTTGCATTCTATCGGCATTGGCAATGGCACCACCGCGAAGTGCTTTTTCGCCGATGAGCGATAGCAACTCGCTTGCATCGGATTGATTAAACGCAACTAGCAAATTGTCAGCCATGTTACGTCCTAATAAAGTTAAAGTTTAGTTTCTTCTTGACTTCGAAAGTCAGCGATGTTGGCGAAGCGGATTTATTGCCGGTTGAAGTTAAATAGCCGACGATGCCAAACGTGTTTGTTTGATCCATGTACCGCTTGAGCTTCGAGTCCGCTGGATCAATCCAATACGGCCCTATATCCGCTCTAACCTCATCGTGAGTGTCAGGATCGTATGTTACGCGGTATTTAATCCGCCACGCCTGAAAGCCAGCGTATGAGCCTAATTCAGCCTCGCAAACATCGAGTAGCAAAGTGCGTGCGGGAAACGTTTGACCGCCTGCGATAAACATGGCTAGATTAACGCAATCATTCCGATCCATAATCGTTTTGAGTCGCAACGCAGGATCTTCAAATTGCACGAAGGAGAATTGACATAGCGAACGCTTTTCAACAAACGGAACATCAAAAGGAGTGCCCGCCGAATTCATCGCGTACT
>DATHYR010000599.1:0-1291 GCA_035458985.1 Pseudomonadales bacterium | reverse complement strand
GTGGCGCCCCTATTGTCATGGCATCTTTGGGTGTTTTTGACCGTTGCCGTCTTAATCCTGCTACCGCTATCGCTGCTGATCCTCGGCAGTTTCTCTACGGCAAAGCTGCCGACTGATTTTTCGTTCTCAAACCTCAGTTTTGAAAATTATGCCGAGGTCTGGCTTGATCCCGACACCTATCGGGTGTTCGCCAATACCCTCAATTACGTCATCGGCGCTGTGTGTTTTGGTTTTTCCATTGCCGTGGTGCTTGCCTGGCTGGTGGAACGAACGGATCTGCCTTTCACATTTTTGATTTACATCGGTATTCCCATGACCCTCGCCATGCCCGGCATGTTACAGGCCATGGCTTATGTGCTGATGTTCAGTCCTAAAATCGGCTTTGTGAATGCGTTTCTGGTTTGGCTATTGGGGCTCGAGGCGGCGCCCTTCAATGTCTATTCGATTGGTGGCATGGCCTTCGTTGAAGGCTTAAGGCTCGTACCCACCGCATTCCTGATGATGGTGCCATTGTTGCGCGGCATGGACCCGGCATTGGAAGAGGCGGCCGCGATGTCAGGCGCAGGCCCAGTTTCAACCGTTCGCAAAGTCACCATGCAGCTGATGTTGCCAGGGCTGGTTGCCGTCTTCATATATCAGGTGATGACAGCGCTTGAGGTCTTCGAGGTGCCGGCCATTTTGGGCATGCCTGCGGGTATTTACGTGTTCAGCACCAAAATTTACGTGCTGCTGCATTCTGATACCTTCATCCCTGATTACGGCAATGCCAATGCATTAGCCATTCTCTATTTGGTAGTCGCTGTCGGGGCGACCCTGATCTACATGCGTGTCATCAGACACGGCGAAAGGTTCGGCGTGATCACCGGCAAGGGATACCGGCCCAAGACGATGAAACTTGGTCTCTGGCGCTGGCCGGCATTCGGAGTTGTCATTTTCTTCCTGTGTTTTTCCATCATTATGCCATTTTGTGTTTTTCTTTATGTGTCGTTATTGCCATTTTTCCAATCAACGTCCCTTGTGGGTTTTGAGACGTTAACGCTCCGGCACTATTTTGAACTGGGCGAAGTTGACCTAATCGGCCAAATTCTGCTGAATACGATTTACATGACCTTTGCCGTTGGCACGCTGACTGTCATTCTGTCTTTCTTCATCTCCTGGATCGTTATCCGCACAAAATTTGCGGGGCGCAAAGTACTCGACCTCCTGGCCTTCATTCCTCATGCCATACCGGGAATTGTCATGGGGCTGGCATTCCTTTGGGTGTTCCAATTGGTCAATGATGCGGGTGTGC
>DATHYR010000598.1:0-2146 GCA_035458985.1 Pseudomonadales bacterium | reverse complement strand
ACACTGGCAGAACGCATGCGCAGGAACGGTCTGCTGATTGGCCAACGGGCCACCACACGACCTAAAAGAAACGAACACGACAGTGAATACTGGTTCACGGATGCAAATGACATTGAATCATGTCAGTTTAGGGTAAAATTTAATAGCTGGTGGTATGGCCTGTCAACCCTGGAATATCTGACATCGGATGTGTTTATTGTCGGGCCTGAAATGCTGCGCCAAATCAGGATTCAGGATCCGATTGCATCCCTGATTGTCATTTACCTAAACATCCCCGAACACATCCGGTATGAACGTCTTATGAAACGTGACATGCCAGGTGATTCAGTCATTGGCCGAATTGGCCGTGACAGGGCCGACTTCGCCAACTTCACAGACTATACCATCATGGTCACTGATCCTAACTTTTAATCGAACCTAAACGCTATGAATCACACAAAAAAACAAATCAAAGCGCCTGCCATCATCGTGAATGGCGTTCCACCGTCATCCATCGAACTGGAGCGTGTGGTGCTGTCTGCGCTGCTGACTGACAGTTCAGTTGCATCGCAGGTAGTTGACCAGTTAAGCGAGGGCATGTTTTACAGCGAGGCAAACAGGGAAATTTTCAGCGCCGTGCGTTCGCTGCACAATAGGAACCAGCCAATTGACATGCTGACTGTTTCGCAGGAAATTACACGCACGGGCGCAGTGCATGCACAAACGTGGATGATTGCTGACCTGGCATCCATTGTGGTCAGTACGGCAAATATTGAGGCGCATGCGCGGATGCTGACAGAAAAGCACATCAGCAGGGAAATCATACGCGTGGGTGTGGAATCAGTGACGGAGGCGATGTCTGAGGAATCAGACGCAATTGAACTGCTGGACAAAACCGAACGTGATGTGTATGCAATAGGCCATCAGGTAACACGCAAGGATGCGCGCAAAGTGGGGGAGTACATGCCCGAACTGCTAAAGCGCATTGAAACGGCAACGGAAAACAAGGGTATCACAGGGATTGAAACCGGCATTAGGCAGTTCGACCGGCACACCGGCGGCCTGCAAGGTGGTGAACTGTATATCATGGCAGGCAGGCCAGGCATGGGCAAAACAGCCCTGATGATGACATGGGCATTGAATATTGCAATGACCGGTATTCCGGTCGGGGTGTTTTCCCTGGAAATGACAGCCGAGGAAATATCCATGCGTCTGATGGCATCGGTGTCAGGCACATCCGGTGCCGATATGAAAATGGGCAAAGTGGGTGATTTTGCACCGTTGATGGATGCGGCAAACGTGCTGACCGGCATACCGCTGTACATTGATGACGAGGGCGCACAGTCGGCAGCATCTATCCGGTCACGGGCGCGCAGGCTGGTGCAAAAATGCGGCTGTCGTGTCATCATGCTGGACTACCTGCAAAAAATGGCTGCACCACCGGAATACAAGGGCCAGCGCGAGGCTGAAGTGAATCACAATGTGCAGGCATTAAAAAACGTGGCTAAGGAACTGAAAATACCGTTTGTATGTCTGTCGCAATTATCGCGATCGGTGGAAACACGCGGTGGTAGCAAACGACCGATGTTGTCAGACCTGCGCGAATCCGGTGCAATAGAACAGGAGGCCGACATGGTTCTGTTTCTGTGGCGACCAGAATACTACGGCATTACGCAGACGGATGACGGGCCGATACAACCTGGTTATGTTGAATGCGACATCGCAAAATTCAGGCACGGGCCGACCACCACCATCCCTATGCAGTTTCACGGAAAAACAACTACATTCACCGACATTGACATACCTGCGCCTGAGGCATCGTTCACACCGCCACCAATGGACTGGACGATACCTAAATCAGACAGGCAGTATGACACTGAAATACCGTTTTAAAAATGCTGACACTCACATTATTTGGCGATGCAATTGTTATTTGCAATTGCGATAATTGCACTGATAAAACAAAAAGCCCGAAAGCTATTTACAATATTAAGCCTGTAACAGCAAAGGCGGCATCTGTTATGATTATTAAATACCACTACCTACACAGGAATACATCAATATCGCAGGCGTTTGGGTTGTTTTGTAATAAAACGGGTTTTTGGGTTGGTGTTATTACATATGGCACGCCTTCATCAGCACCTTTGCGATCTGGAATTTGCGGCAA
>DATHYR010000597.1:0-1968 GCA_035458985.1 Pseudomonadales bacterium | reverse complement strand
ACAGTGACCACACGCACGGAACTTGACCATGCCATTATCGAGGTAAAGGACCAGGGCCCGGGCATACCAGAGGGTATCAGGCAGCTGGTTACTGAGCGCTTCTTTCGCGCCCATCATGATCAAGATGGTTCAGGGCTTGGTTTGGCTATCGTGAAAGAAATTACGTTGGCACATCATGGCAAGATGATGATTACAGACGGTGATAACGGCAAAGGCACATGTATTTCTTGTCGCTTCCCATTGCTCACTTCACAGTAGCCCTCGACGTTAAGCGGCGTTGGTGGCATACCAGAAAAAATGAAAAATCAGCAAAAGCGTTAACAGATCGATCATTCGTCGATGACCTTGATCGTCCATTTTTTCCAGCAATTTTTTTCCTAACCAATTGCCTGGTACCATAAACAGCCCGATCACAATCCCCACGCTAACGAGCTCAACATTCATTTGCCCCGTCGCACCAAATACCAGTGCTTTGATCGCATTCATGGCTAAAGTCACCGTCGCCATCGTGCCAACAAACGCTAATCGATTAATCCCAGTACCGAGCAAAAAAGGCGCTAAAAACAAGCCTGGTCCTACGACATTACCCGCCAGTAATCCCCACACCACCGAGGCAATGGAGAGAACCTTAGGCGATGTCTTCATTTGGCGGGCTGCCGCCCAATATTTGATTGGAAAAGAAGCGATAAGAAAAAGCGCAAACACCAAGGCTACCCATTGTGAGTGCATATAGCCAAACACAACCGCGCCCAACACAAGCGTAGGCGTACCAAACATCAAAATGCGTCGCATCAGAGCAACATCGATATCGCGCAAATAAATGACTACTCGACTGCCATGACCAATAATCAAGGCGCAACTCATGATGACGATGGCGTGCTTGATACCTACCACATAGCTGAGTACCGCCACCATAAGGGCGCCACCTGCCATGCCGCTGACTCCTTGGAGAATTCCCGTCAACACAGCGACAATACAAATCAACAGCCACTGGAAAACGGAAATATCCATTAACTGTGCATCTTTTTATTGAGCTGGGCGATAAGTCGTTCACCAAATACGGAAAACACCAGTAGCAACAAAATGACGATAGCCACAGGGCGTTGCCACAAATAGCTCCATTCCCCGCCACTAATTTGATAGCTGTATATCAGGGACTCTTCCATCATACGACCCAGCAACAACCCAATCACAGCCGAGGGTACAGAATAATCGAAGCGCTTAAATACCCAACCCAGCAACGAAAATAGCATGACCGTCAGTGGACCACTCATATTGCCCGTCAAACCAAAGGCACCAATCACTGACAAGACCAACACAGAGGGAATGAGATAACGCATGGGCACTTTTACCACATTGGCCAACAGGGGTATGAAGGTCAATCCCATCAGTATCAACATTAACGCTTGACCAAAGTTTGCAAAAACAATGGCGTAAACTACGTCGGTTTTTTCACGAATAAATTGTGGGCCTCCCGTAATGTTGTGCATAGAAAATGCCGCCAACATTACCGCCGTTGCTCCCCCTCCGGGAATCCCAAGAGCCAAAAGCGTCGCCATGGATCCAGCCTCCGAAGAGCTATTGGCCGCTTCGGACGCAATCACGCCTTGTGAATTCCCCTTGCCAAAGGAACTAGGATCGGGATGTTTACGTTTGGTGGAAATATACGACAACAAATTCGCCACTGATGAGCCAACCCCAGGCACAGCTCCGACTACCGTTCCAATTAAGCTACCCCGAATGATAATGCCGCGATGGCGAAACGCATCGAAGAACCCACGCGCAATCTCCTTCACACTGACATTACGTGCACTGCTATCGGACACCAGGTACTGGGTATTGACCAGTTTAAATAGCTCAGAGGCCGCAAACATACCCATCATAGCGGGAATCACAGGCACACCATCGAGCAAATAATCGCTCCCAAAAGTTCCCCTTGCCACACCCACTTCGCTGAATCCAATCGTA
>DATHYR010000596.1:0-1400 GCA_035458985.1 Pseudomonadales bacterium | reverse complement strand
GAGGATGGATAGGTGTTGCATGGTGTTTCAACTCTTAGCGTACTTACGCATGAACCGATAGTATTCCATCGGCGCTTTGCTGTTGATAGCATTGTTGCGCCAAGCGACAACGACAGTGCCAGACTTCTTCACGCCGAAGAATCTGCCCCTATTGTCTTTGTCACCAGCATAGACCCATTGTCCGGGTTGAACATGAGACAACAATTCCGTAGGAACTTGCCAGATGTCGAAGGAAGGAAGGTAACGCATGATGGTTTCCTTTGTTGACATAGTAGGCAGCGACACTGCGCCACTGCCTATGGGTTAATGCATTGCAATGATGATAGGCAGGCCTTTGAGGGATGACATACCGCATGCATGCCCTTTGCCAGTGCAAGATCCACACTTACCCGGGCAAGTAAAGGCCTTTACCTTGAATGCCTCACGCAGGGCACGATTGACCGATGGGGTTCCGTGATCATTGGACTTGATCTTGCGACCGATTGACACTGCAATAAACTCGCCACGGGTTATCGGCAGGGCCTTTACACGATTGACAGTAGAGGCATTGGCATTGTGACCGCCGCTAATGTTCAATTGGTAATTCGATGGCCATGCACCAGTGAATCCCAGGATAGCATCGAAGCTCTTCGAATACCCGTAGGCACGGATTGTCGGATTCTTATTCAACAATTCGAACCAATAGGTAACGTCAGACGTGGAAGCAAAATCACCATCCACATACAGGCGCATGTCGAAACCATTGGGCATTTTGGCAACAATGTCGGTCAATGCGTTAGTGATAGCGTCGCGGTTGAAACGCATCAAAAACGCATTCTGACATTGGCGCATAAACGCCGGTGGATAGCGCCATGCTTTGAATGAATAGCAGAAATTGAGACACTCGCCAGCACCCGGGCAAGTGACACCGGGCAAGGATGAAAAGCAAATAAACGGAAGCTTTTCGTTTCCTTCCATTGCAAAGATGGAATAGGCAGGGATGCCCGACGAAACGACAAGGCGAAGCTTCGTGAGATTAGCTTGCCAGCCCTTGCCCTTGAAGATGGGGGATGCAATGGCAGCATCGATGGTACGCAGAATTGTTTCCTTGTCATCGGAAACAATAGACACTGCAATATCTTGCAATGCAGAGAAACACGCGGTGGGAAAGTGTCGGGTTTGCATGATGGCTCCGGGTTAGGGTTGACAAGGGCTTATGATATGGCACCGATGTTATCGATGCCATAGGGATAAACCCTTATGCTTTATCCAATAATGGCTTTCATTTGATGAAATACCTTAATATTGTCATTATTCATCATTGCATATTCTGCATGATCATTGAAGAAACGATATTTGCCATCGTTGTACTTTGTGAGTACATACTCACCGTTTGAAACTGAAACCAATGGCCAAAGCTT
>DATHYR010000595.1:0-1781 GCA_035458985.1 Pseudomonadales bacterium | reverse complement strand
AATGTGTCTCCTGGTAGTTCGCTATCGGTGACATTAACATTTAACCGATGCTGTCCTATTGCCATGCTCGCTGGATCAATAGCGACATTTTCGTTGTCGGTAGCACCTTCAAAAACGATGCTCTGACTGTCACTTGTCCATGCAACGGTGTGATCACCATTGGGGTCGTCGATAATTATTTTGGCATTTATTTCCCCGGATAAACGGCTAAAGGCACGTGTTTTAACGCCGTCCTGACTAATGCTTAGTTGCAGACTAGGTGGTGCGCCCGAATCAACGATATATACCGTCGAGAGTTTATCTTGACCTAAGCCTACGCCCTCATTTTCACCATCTGGGTCACGCATAATCACTTGGAAGTACTCGCCGTCTTCAACGATATTATCGCTCAGTACTTCAATGCTCACAGTGGCCGTTGTGCCCTCAACAATTTGAACAGTCTCTGGCGCGAAATAATCCACATCATTTTCGGCGGTACCCACGTATATCAATGGAATCTCTACCGGGTATTGTTGAGCTGGGCCACTAAGCGTGATGGGAATTTGTATCGTGTTGCCTTCTCCCTCTCGCAGACTTTTGGCTACGCTTAGATAAGGGTGAATAATCACGACCTGTTCTGCCATTGCCAAGTTGCCAGCGTCATCCGAGGCTGACCAGGTAACGACATGGCGGCCAGCTTTAAGCGATGTTTCGGGTAAATAGGCCTCAATTTCGCCGTCTTTTGCATCTATAGCGGTAATAGCAACAGGTGTCAATTTGGTGAAGACCCCTTTGGCTTGGAGTTCAATGACAGGTAACTCAGTAAAAATAGGTGCATGGTCATCTTTTGTTGGGTCACTGCCCTCATAGATTTCCTGCACATTGCTTACGCCATCGCCATCGCTATCTTGCTGGCCATCCTCCTTAGATAGCGGATCAAGGCTGTAGAAATTTTCATCCGCATCGCTAATTCCGTCGCCATCGTCATCGCTATCGGTATTGTTGCCGATGGTATCGCCATCGGTGTCAATACTTTCATTGGCATCCAGTGGGAACGCATCTACGTCATCAGAGACACCATCACCATCGTCATCACTGTCAGTATTGTTACCAATACCATCCAAATCGGTGTCCTTGTATTCGGTAGCGTCAAGAGGGAAGGCATCCTCAGCATCGATGATGCCATCGTTATCGTCGTCATCATCGGCGCTGTTGCCAATGCCGTCCTCGTCTGTATCTAACGACTCCTGTTTGTTTAATGGGAAGGCGTCAATGTCGTCGTTGACTCCGTCGCCATCATCGTCTGTATCTGTGTTATTGCCGATACCATCGCTGTCGGTATCAATAAATTCATCTTTATCCAGAGGGAAGGCATCTAACGCATCAACAATGCCGTCGCTGTCATCATCGTCATCATTGTTATTGGCTATACCGTCGCCATCGGTATCGAGGTTCGCTTCACCATCTAGCGGGAAGGCGTCTTGATCATCAGGAATACCATCGCCATCGTCATCGGTATCTTCATTATTGCCGACGCCATCACCGTCGGTATCTTGGAATTCAGCTTTATTTAGTGGGAAGGCATCAAGGGCGTCCTTAACACCATCCCCGTCGTCATCCTCGTCGGCGTTATTGCCAATACCGTCGCTATCTGTATCGACTGACTCGGTACTGTTTAATGGGAAGGCATCATCGCTATCGGTAACTCCGTCGCCATCGTCGTCGTCGTCGCTTGCATTAGCTACGCCATCACCGTCTGTATCCAGCACCCCACCATCATCAAGAGGAAATGCATCTTGGTC
>DATHYR010000594.1:0-1605 GCA_035458985.1 Pseudomonadales bacterium | reverse complement strand
ATTGCAAGTTACAAGACCCCCGGGGAAGCAGAAATGTCAGGCACACCGTCATTTGGGTCATCAGTCGACGGCGTGACCTTGCGTGACGCCATTGCTGAGATTGACGGGCAATTGGGCGGGCAGATCGTTGAAGAAGCGCCATTGTGCAATCACGGGCACAGACTTTGGAAAACTGGCAAGAAGAAAAACGGTGACGATTGGGCTGGTTATTTCTGCGTTGAACGCGATCGATCTGCGCAGTGCCAAACGCAATGGTACGTTTTCGGGTCAAACGGGAAGTGGCGTGCCCAATGATCAACCCAAAGGACATTCACAGAGCAACTGACGGTCACATTTACAGTTTTAGCGGGTTTGGTGGTTTTATGAATTGCACCAAATGCGACGACGACACAATGGTCAATGAATACGATCGACAAACCGACGGGCTGGTTGTGTGGTTTTGCGAGAAGTGCGAAAAGGGGTTGCACCTATGAGCGATTATTCAGAAATCATCTATCCGCAAGCAATGACCGCCAAACTGCTCAAAAATGGTGAAGTGGTTGACGAATACAAAATCGAGCAATGCGACAAATGTTCAATGTTGACCCGACTTGACCCATTTGGCTATCAAAAGCAATTTGGTGGCGAAAAGGTCATTTGGTTTTGCAAGGGGTGCAGATAGTGAAAATGGCACTTACCAGGCAGGAAGAATTTGTCTGCCATGAAGCAGCAATTGCACTTGCCAAACAAAACAAGGATTATCACGAATGGAAGGAAGGCAGTTACACCGCCGAAAAATCATTTCATGATCAGATAGCCCAGGACGCACATTCAATCGGTGCTGAGTGGGTTGTCGCGAAATACCTGGGTATTGACTTTAATGCCTTCGAAGATAAGGGCAAACGTAAAGCCGACGTCGGCAGCCATTTCGAAGTGCGCTGGACAAAGTACGTTGCAGGGCAGCTGATAATTCATGAATACGACCGCACCGACGACGTGGCAATCCTTGTCACCGGGGAAAGCCCACATTTCTTCATTGCTGGGTGGATACCAATTGCAATGGCAAAAAAGCCACGTTATCGCCATTCAAAGCAGCCAAATTGGTGGGTCACGCAAATCAACCTTCAACCGATCGAGAATTTACGGAGAAGCAATTATGGACAAAATCAAATTTGAATGCCGCAAATGCAAGAAGATCACCGAACAAATCATTCACAAAATAACGGACAACCTGCCCGACGGTGTGGAAGTAATCCAATGCACGAAGTGCGAAGTCATGGGGGTTGCACAGATAGGGACTTCAAATGCCAATCTATGAGTTTGAATGCACGGTGTGCAAAATCCGTGTTGAGGTGGATAAGTCAATCCATGAAGAACGGGACGCACAATGCTGCGGGCAACCCATGAGCCGCATTTATTCTGCGCCTGGTATCTCGTTCAAGGGTACGGGTTGGGGTCATCAATGAGTGAACGCCTAGAAATGGATTTTGGTCATGATTTGATCGACAATGGCACGTCAGACGATTACTACACGCCGCCATTTATCTTCGACGCCTTAAAAATTGAATTTGACATGGACGTTGCAGCACCGCCAAACGGTGTGCCCTGGATACCAGCCAAACGTTC
>DATHYR010000593.1:0-1013 GCA_035458985.1 Pseudomonadales bacterium | reverse complement strand
TATGGCGTTCTTACAACCCTAGTACGGGTATTCAACTGTTGGCAAGCGGCAAACTTTATGTCCGCGCTGCCGTTTTACAAGATGACATCTTTGAAACCACAAGTTCTGCCTATGAAACCTTGAAGCTTGTTGCCACCAATGACGCCGGTCAGGGTGCAGAAGGCACAGGCAAAATTTGGGACGACGGTACGGGCGATATCTTTGATGAAAATAGCAGGAATACAACGCCTAAAAATTCTAACGATGCCGATTACCCCGATTATTTGGACGACGATCGCACAATTACCGTCACTGGTCGCACCGTTAATGAAGCCGCTGGTACGATTACCTTTATTGCGACAGGTGCCCAAGGTGTATTTGTTTCTTTTGATCTTATCGACGGCTCCGCAAAAGAAGGTCAAGACTTCACTGGTGTTTTAGAGATTAGCCATGACAACGGCGCCACGTGGATAGCATACACCGACGACAGCGCCGTTCAGTTTACCAGTTCGGGTAAGATCCTTGTTCGAACCGCCGTAACCAACGACGACGTTTTTGAAAACGGTGAAAACTTGGTCTTGGAAGCGACTAAGTTGTCGAACAGCACCATTAAGTACGCTAATGGCATTATTGTCGACGACGGTAATGGTGGCGATGACGACGGCGATGGCACTGACAATGCGGGCGATACTGCAAAGGATGATGACCGCCCTGTCTTTACCGTGAATGACGTGACCGTCAATGAGTCGGCGGGCACGATGACCTTTACGGTCACGCGGACGGGTAAAACAGCCCTGACGTCTTCAGTAGATTTCGCTACTTCTGATGATACAGCGGTAGTGACAGCTGACTATACCGCCAAAAACGGTACGTTATTATTTGACGCTGATGCTGTAAGCACTGTCTCGAGCAAAACAGTCACCGTTGATATTACTACAGACAACATTCTCGAAAGCGACGAAACATTTGAGATTAATTTGTCCAGTCCTGGTGATGCGCGTATCGGTGACAATCTTGGGGTGGGCAAGATTATC
>DATHYR010000592.1:0-1366 GCA_035458985.1 Pseudomonadales bacterium | reverse complement strand
CATTGGCTTTAAGGTTTATTAGCCTACGGTCAACCAGGGTAGTGAAATCAATTCACGAAAAACCATTAAAGACCCACTAGTCCACGAAGCAAATCCTGTACTACCTGTACGATTGGCCAGATGATCTGTCCGAGCAGACCGGTGACCAACAAGCCAAGGATAATGTACAGACCATAGGGTTCAAGACGGGCATAATAGACCGACAGCCTGGGTGGCAGCATGGGGCTCAATACTCGCCCGCCATCCAGCGGCAATATTGGCAGCATGTTGAGCACCATCAGAATCACATTGATCAGCAGCCCGAACCCACCCATATAGATCAGCGGCAGGGTGACCCAGGGGGCAGTATCACCAACCAGAAGTCCAAGTTTGATAATTACAACCCAGGCAATCGCCATAAGAAGATTAGCGCCCGGGCCCGCTGCGGCGACGAGCGCCATGTCACGACGGGGATTACGCAGGTTGCGAAAGTTCACTGGAACAGGTTTTGCCCATCCAAACAAAAAGCCAGTCGTCAAATACACTACGACTGGTACCAGCACGGTGCCAACCGGATCAATATGTTTAAGTGGATTGAGCGAGAGCCTGCCCAGCATCATGGCGGTGTTATCGCCAAACTTTCGGGCTGCGTATCCATGCGCCGCCTCATGTACAGTAATCGCCAGCAGAACCGGCAATGCCATCACGGCGATCTGTTGAATAGTGGTGAGGTCAGTCATCAGAGGGCCGCATCAGTCGAAATGATGATAATTTACTGAAATAGTCTGCATTAAATAATTCCAGAGGCTGGAGATTGAAAATGGCATGCTTGAAAAATGCTTTATTCAAATCCTGATGCTTCTACTGAAAAAACTGTTATGCACCCTGCTCCAGATGCTCCTGTCAAACTGAAATCTGTAATCATTTTATATCCTTGGGCGTCACACCACCATGATCAATGCGTTCATACTCGGCGATGACCTGCGCACCCAGCAACAATATGATGGCAGCAAATTCAAAGCTGAGCAGGACCACGATCGCCGTCGCAAAGGACCCATATATCACGCTGACAAAAGACAGCGTGGAAAAATACCAGATCAGGATATGCCGGGTGATTTCCCACATCACTGTTGCAGCAATACCACCCACCAGGGCATGTGACCACGCCAACCGACCCAATGGCATAACAAGGTAGACAGATGTAAGGAGCAATACCTCGCCAAGCACACCAACGACATACAGAATCGTAGTAGTAGTCTGTGTCATGTTGAGTTCATATCCCAGCAGGGATGGCGTATCTGCACTGTGTTGATGCAACCAGCCAGCCATTAAACTGACCACCAGAAGTCCAAGGGCAAGCAGCAAAATGTAAATATAGGGTATCACC
>DATHYR010000591.1:0-7806 GCA_035458985.1 Pseudomonadales bacterium | reverse complement strand
TCGCAGCGGCAGCGGTTGCAGCCACTTTTGCAGCTGTTGAGACACCGCCACCGCTTGACGTGGCTGTTGCTGCCCCTGACGGTGCAGAAATTTTTGGCACGGTTGTTGTCGCCGTTGGCACTGTTGGTGTTTTGATTGTTGGCACGCTGACTGTTGGTGTGCTGATTTTGCTGACGTTTGGTAAAAACGGTATTGCGTTGTATGCAGAAATAAGCGCGTTGATACCTGCAACCGCACCTGAAATTAAGCCGTTGAGAATTTTGACCACACCAGCAATGACGTCAATGACGCCGCCTGCGATTTTGCCTGCTACCTGTAAAGCACCGCCCAAAACCGTGCCTATGACTGGTGCAACGTAGGTTGCGATCAATGCCCCAAATTCCTTGAAAGTGTCAAGGTTGTCACCGATTGCATCTCTGACATACCCAAACGCTTTGATCATGCCGTTAACAATTGGCGTAAAAGTATTAACAATGATGTTGCCAAGTGTTGTGATTACACCGCCCAGACCATTGCCGTTGAGGCTAAATGCACCGCTAAATGCGTTAATAATTGGCAAAGCGTTGTTGTTAATAAAACCCATAAGCTTTTCAAGGATTGGCAATAGTGCAAAACCGATTGTTTCTTTTGCTTCATCAAATGCGATTTGCATGCGAGCAATGCGCCCTGCATAGGTGTCGGCATTTCGCGCAGCTGCGCCACCAAACAGGTCTGACAATTTGCCTTGCACCTGTGTGAAATTCATGGTCTTTAATTCGGCAGCTGACAAGCCAATGCCTAATTTGCCCAGTGATGCTGTGTTGCCGTCATAAGCCTTGCCCAAAGCATTTGCGACGCTTTCCAGCGGTTTGCCTGTGGCTGCGCTTATGTCTAAAGCTGTGGCAAGTAGTTGCTGTGCCTTTTCAGTATCTGAGGTTGATCTGACCAAACGTCCCAAAGCTGGGCGCAGCTCATCATCTGCCACACCAGTTGCCAGAGACATTTGCAAGATTGATTGCTCAGTGGCAGCAATTTGTGCCTTTGTAGCCCCTGTGGCGTTTTCTAAAGCGACTGCAAGCTGTGTTTGTGCCTTCTCGTCCTCGATTGCCGCCTTGACGCCTTCAACACCAATTTTGATTGCGTATGCACCAGCAGCAGCGGCAGCAGCTGCAAACGCTGCGCCAACCATTTTGCCAACCTTGCCCATTTTGTCGCCAAAAGTTTCAACGTCCTTGCTGGCGGTTTTCAGCGATTTGTTAAGGTTGTCAACGTCTCCAAGTATCGAGAGTTTAAGGGTACGACTTAGACCAGCCATTATGCGTACCTCTTAACTATTTTTCCAAAAGCTTCTTCCCATTTTTTCACAATGTCTGGCTGCACTGATCTGAGCGTTGGGTAAATGAACCAACCGCGTGAACCTCCACGGCTTTCTTTACCTGACCATACTGGGAATTGTTTGTATTTATTTGACCCGAACTCATACCCGCCCCAAACCTGCTGAGTCGTACCGCCACCGCTTAATTTTTGACGTGCAAAGCCGTAGCCGATCTCACCAATTTTGGAAGATTTGCGCACTGATGCGCCCTCAGCAATTATTTTTGATGCTCGATTGTTGCGCTGACTAGCTGTGGCAATAACCTTTTGTTTCACAAATTCTGCAAGCTCTGAGGTGACTTCTTTGGCTTGGTCTGTTGCTTCCTCGTCCATTGCCTTAAAAGATCGCACAATGGCGCGCAGCTCAGCCCTGTCATAGCTGATTGCGTCCTTAGCCATTTGCGCGCCTTTCCAAAATCTCGATCACGGTTAAAATGTCCTCGGCTGTCTCAAAAACATCTGGGTGTAGCCCTGTTGCCAGAGCTACCTCCCAAATTATTCTGCTAAGGCTTCCGACGGCGTAGCTTTTGGGTTTGCCTCACCTACGATTACCTCAGCAATACCTTCTGTCCAAATGTCAATTGGCTTAACAGGCTTTCCAGCTGCTTCACGCTTCATGGCGTGATAGGCAAGAAATACAAGGTCAGAAATTCCGATCTTTTCCTGTGCCTGTGCAATTGTGTGTCCTGTGTGCTTCTCCCATTTGACCCACTCTGGCGGTGCAGCTGTGTAAGTGATCTGATCGCCGTTTGTGTATTCAATTGTGATTGGTAGTTTCATTTTGTCTCCCGATTGTTAGTGATTAGCTAAATGTCTCAGTAGGTGTTCCTACTACAACAAATGATAGGTCAACGGTCTGTGCATCTGGTGCAGCACCGCCGACTGCTGGAAATACTGGCATAACGTTAAATGCAAAAACTGCACCAGTCACAGCTGTTAATGAAACCGCCAAAACTGTGTTTGGTGCTGTTTCGCACGCTGTCCATAGTGCCTCGCACAATGAACCTGATGCGCCCCAGTCAGCCAGCATTGATACGTCAAATGTCCACTGATCGTCAATGTGCTTATACGCCTTGCCGTCTAGTGTCTGGTATGTCTCAACGGTTGGGCTGTTAGCAAGCACTGCGCTGGTCGCCTGCGCGTCATAGTTTACGGTTGCAATGGTCACGACTAAATCGCGACCAGTAATGATTGTCGTTGGCATTTTGTCCCCTAGTTAGTTTGTGTGTAGTAAGTCGAGACATTTATGTCAGCCACCAGCATTGGAGATTGTCCTACTTCCAACACCGTTGGCTTTTCAATTACGCCTACGACGTATCCTGCGGGCATTGCCGCAAGAATTCCGATTATCAGCTGTTCGAGATTGTCCAGTGAGCCTGCGTTGCTGTTGCTCGCGACAATGGCTGTGATTGCAAAATTAAGTTTGACCTGTGTTTTTGCTTTACCTAATAACACGACCTCCATGTATGGGCTGTCAGGTACGACAACAATGGCAGGCGGTATTGGTGACTCAGGCACGCTGGCATACACGTTGGCAGATAACGCGCTAAATGCGTTTGCTAAAGCTGATCGTGTATCGGCAATGGTTGAGGCTGGCATTTATTGAACCACTGTCTCAACGTCCAAATAAGGCATCAAAAGTGAGCTGACACGGTTGGTCAAGCTGCGACCCATGCGGTATGGCGTGCTGGCAAAATCCACGCCCTCGATCTGTCCACCAGCTGCAACGCGTGATTGAAACACCTCGACGCTGACAGCCAAAATTGCCGACTCAATTGCTGGTGTGCTGGCGTAGATTTGAGCAGCTGAGTAACCAGACAATGTTGCTTTGCCGTTTGGCACGATTGGGCGCAATGTAACGTCTGCATTTGTAAGTGCTGCCGTAAAGTAAAAAGGCGCGCTGTCAACGACTGTAAATGTTGCGCTAAACGGTGCAGGCAAACCTGTCACGATCACTGACTGACCAGCCACAAAGTAATGCTCACGGATTGTAAAAAATGTTGCTACGTTGTTTTCTAGCTTGTAAGCATCAACGCCTGACGCATTTGCCACAAGCATTGGCAAAATTATGTCCTCGCTTGTGTTAATTATCTCATCAAGATAACTGTCTGAGTAAAGGCTGACGGACACGCCAAGCACCGTGCGCAACTGGCTAGCTGTGACAATGGCTGGCATGTCCGTCCCCTTTCGACTGCTGCGGCGAGATCGGGAGAACCCGCCGCATGATTAGTTAGTGGCTATTACGCCTTGTTGTTCTTAAATGCGCCTGCACCGATTTTGGTTGCAATTGCACCGTATCCATAAACTGATACTGAGATTTGACCTGTTGCGATTACGTCTGCGCGTAGTCGGTAGGTTGGTGACTCATACCATGTGTAAGCAGCTGGATTGACGATCAAAATTGAACCGTCTGTATCTGTCGTTGCAGCTGTGTTTGCTGTAACAAATAGATCAAGTCCTGCAATGTTTCCACGGATTGAGTCTGGACGTACAACACCGCCTGCATTGCTTGGCTGTGCTGCGTTGTAAATTGGACGCCCTGAGTCGTTTAGTGTCATTGCGTTTGCCCATTGCGACGTATTCATGATGATGTTTTGTGCAAAGCCTTGTGTGCCTGCATAAACTGATGCTGCACCGCGAGCAACAATGCCTAGCAATTCTGCCGCTGTTGGGTATGTTGCAACTGTTGTTGCGTCAGCTGATGCACCAGAAATCAATGCAGCGTTAACTGCTGTATCTGTTGCCTTTGCGTAAGCTGCTGCCATGTTTGACAATAGCTCGTTAAAAAATAGCGGTGATGTGCGGTCAAGTAGCTCAACGCTAAATGTCTGCTGTCCTGCGTACTTTGCAACGTTAACTGTTACAAATGCAGCGTTTTGATCTGTCTCGCTTGGTGCAGCACCTTCTGCTGTTGCAGCCACTGTTGGCATCTGTGTGATCTTTGGAATTTCGAAAGACATACCAGCATCAGGCAATACGCCACGGCTGATCGCATCAATGTTGCTGCGTGTTGTGTTTGCAAGTCCATTGATAACTTCTGTCAATTGACGTGTAGGTACTAGACCTGCGTTGTCTGTGACGTCCGCTGCTGCTGCGACGTACTGGCGAGCATTTTCATCACCTAGTGATGCGCGGATTGTGTTTTCTAGGTACTTAGCAGCTGTGAACTCTAAGCGTGGCTTTGCTGTCCAACCGCCCACTGCTGGCTTTGCATTTGCTGTTACTGACTGTGCGGCTTCTACCGTCTCGACGGTTTCCGCGTTTGTGACGGTGTTGTCCACTTCGTCTCCTTCTGTTGTTGGTGTTTCCTCTGGCTCAACTGTTGAGTCAGAAATTTCAGGCTCGTCACCTGTTGTTGCTGCGACCTCGTTAACGCGTGCTGATCTAATTGCAGGCTCAGACGTCAATGCAACGCCTGTCATTTCACCCTTGATTATGCGTACTGTGCCGTCCTTCAAGGTTTCATACTCGTCAAAATAAACCTCAACGCTAAAACCGTCGCGCAAACCTTCTGAGGCTTCTACCAATGCATCTGTGCCAGCTGTCGTGTTGGCGATCTTAAATGTTGCGTCAATGCCTTGATCATTTGCCTCAATTGACAATGTTTTGCCAATACGGCGTGTGCGGTCATGCTCTAGGTTGAGCAAAACAGGCACGGCATCAATGCTGCCCTTAGCAAATTGCACTTTGCCAATTGATGCGTTTCCAGTCTCCTCAAATGTCACAATGCGACCAGTGATCGTACGGCTATTTGAGTCAGCTGCTGTGATAGCAATTGGTGTGATGAGTTTTTTCATAACAACATGTCCTCCTCTGCGCGGATTTCCTCGACCGACATTGCGCCGATACGATTTAGGATTTCATAAACCTGCGCGCGCTCGTAAGGATTGCCACGCAAGAAATTGTCAAGGTCAAACATCACTTTGTTGCCTGCTGGCGTAAAATCAGCAAATGACAGGCGTTGTTCAATGATTGACATATATGTGCGAAACGCAAAGTCAACTAGGTCACGTCGCTTGTCTAAAGCGTTCGCATAGGTAAATGATGATTGCTGGCTATCTGTGAAATAGGCAGGTAAACCGCACGCGCGTGCTAATTCAAGCGAAACATAGTTTCTGGCTTCATTGAGCTGCAAATTCTTAGGGTCAAAACCAACTGACTCCATTGTGACGTCAGCATTGAGAAACGCCGTCGATTTGTTGGCACGAGCTGTACGCCAAGCGTTAAGGATTTTTGTAACGCGATCTGCTGGCAATGATGTGCCGTTTGATTTCAAGACCATGAGCGGTGTTGGCTCATTAGCAAAATTGAGTGACGCCTTTTCTAGCGCGGCAGCAGCTTTGATTGTGCGACCTGCGCGAGCTAACAAACCCTCTTGCGTATTTGGAAACACAACCAGATTTGTTGGGTCAATTGGTTTGCCGTCGATCTCGTACGCTGTGATTTCTGTATTATCAAAATTTGTAGTAATTGATACGCGCTCTGGTGCAACTCTTTCCATTGCACGGATTTTGCCTGTGTCTGCGTACCTTTCCATAACCATTGCATACGCGGCGTTGTGAAAGAATAAATCAGAAATCAGCCAGCCGTAAAATGTAGACCCTGGTATACGCGGGTCTGGTTGATTGATAACGCGAGGCTGTGAGATTTTTTCACCTGTTGCCTCATTGCGAGTGTGCAACGGTAATGATGCAATTGTTTGCATAATGCTCAAAGCACGCGCAACTGTTGGCACGCTCATTGCTTCTGCGCGGTTTGCCTGCGCTATGCCGTAAAAGTAGAAATTGTTATTTTCTGTGAAATACGGCGCAAGTGATGCGTCAACGTCCAAAGGCTCAGCTGTGACGGCAGCTGTAACCTTTGGCACAAATAGATCAAATAAACCCATGCGCCAATTCTGACAGGCTTATACGATCAACCAACCATGATGTCAAGATCATTGTCTGGGCGTGTCGCAAAGTGTGTTACCAGCGCAACAGCGACCGCACCGCACACAATGGCGTTGCTGGCACGTCTGCCAATGACCCAACCGCCGTCACCACGACGCAATTGCACAGCAGCTAGTATTTCCTCGGTCAGCTGACTCTGCCCACGGTGTTTGAGTCTGCCGCTGTTAATAGCCGACAACATTTCGTCGCAGCTCTGCGGATACGCACCGTCCATGTCAAACACTGGTATGCCAGCGGGTGCAAGCCGTGAGGCAACCGCCCCAGCTGATTTTCTGCTGTAAAGCACATACTCGGTCGGATACTTTCGAGCATAGTCTGCTAATTCGTTGGCAATTTCCCGATCATCTAATTGCAGCTCGTTTGACCAGCTGTGCAGCAGCTTCACGACAAATGACTCATTTTCAAGCTTTTGCGCGCCCACGAGGCTTGCGTGTTTTCTGTCTGGTGAAAGATCAATAGCCAGCCACGTCAATTTCTCAGGGTCAAGGTCTGCCGTCTTATCAAGGCATTTATTCCACGCGCTTGCATCAACAATGTTTTGGATTGCCACAACCCACCTGCACAACACCTCGGACATGACCACGTTTGGCGGGTCATTGAGTACCGACCTAATGTTGTCCTCATGGATAGTCACGCCCATTGCTGGGTTGGCATAACGTGCATTTTCTACGCTGATTTCATCTGTTGGCGACGACCACTCAAAATACCCAATGTTGTCCTCAACACCGCCAATAGCCGCCAACGCTCGATCTCTAAAGCTATTGAGTACCACTGAGGTGTTGTCCCCCGCGTTGGAATAGCCCATGAGCATTGGGTTGGGCGACGCCATAAGGGTGTACCTCAAACTGGCGTACGAGTCCATGTTGTTCATACGCAACAACTCGTCTAAATGGATTGTTGACGGTCTGGAAATACCGCGAGCAGCTGAACCACCAGCACGCACCATAAACCGCGTGCCCTTCATGGTCTCGATTTCCTCAGCCCCATGATTAAGGCGTACTTTTTTGACCTGCTTAGCTAAAAAGTCATTTGCTTCAATAGTCCACATCATCTGGCGAAACTGCTCTAGTGAGGTGTTGAGTGTGTGAGCTTGTCCGATCTGCAACGGCTCGTCCCAAAGAAACAGCCCGCCCAGAATTCTGATCTGCTGTAAAAAACTTTTGCCGTTTTGACGAGCTACGCAAAAAATGTTTTGAGGCGTAGCCCACCTACCGTCGGGCTTGACCTTGTGGCTGTGAATAAGGGCAAATTTCTGCCACTCCATAAGATCAACGCCCAAACTGCTGGCTAAGTCGATCAATTCGCCCCCGCGTGAGGGTAAATCGTTCAATGGCGTGTGAATTCGAGGCGTTTGGACGCCCATTAGCGGTATTTGCAGGTCTGTGTCCCTATCTTTTCCCTGTTCGACCCGATTGCGACCGTCTAGTGCCCCTTCTAGGGCTTCTGAGGGCTTCTCAGTCGTTTTCATGCGACTTCGAGTCGTTTTTGGTATAAAAAGGAACAG
>DATHYR010000590.1:0-1010 GCA_035458985.1 Pseudomonadales bacterium | reverse complement strand
CGAAATTGCCGGTGAAACTTTCAATCTTGGCTCACCTAAACAGCTACAAGCGCTTTTTTTTGAAAAGCTGGGCTACCCCGTCATCAAGAAAACCCCTACGGGAGCGCCTTCTACCGCAGAGGAAGTATTGGTCGAATTAGCTTTGGACTACCCACTGCCTAAAATCATCCTTGAACATCGAAGTCTGTCGAAGCTAAAGAGCACTTATACCGACAAACTACCTTTAATGGTTAACGCCAAAACTGGTCGCGTACACACTAGCTATCATCAAGCCAACGCCGCCACGGGACGCTTGTCATCGAGTGACCCTAATTTGCAGAACATCCCAATTCGCACAGAAGAGGGGCGTCGGATCCGTCAAGCCTTTATCGCCCCTGAAGGCCGAAAGATATTGGCTGCCGACTATTCACAAATTGAATTGCGGATCATGGCACACCTTTCACAGGATGCAGGACTACTCAGTGCCTTTGCCGAAGGTAAAGATATCCATCGTGCCACGGCAGCTGAAGTATTTGGGGTTGATTTTGATGACGTCACCACCGAACAACGTCGCCGTGCAAAGGCCGTTAATTTCGGACTCATCTATGGTATGTCAGCATTTGGTTTAGCCCGCCAACTGGATATTCCGCGTCACGAAGCACAAACCTATATCGATACGTATTTTGCCCGCTACCCTGGGGTATTGCGTTATATGGAAGAAACCCGAGCCTCTGCGGCGGATCTTGGTTATGTGTCTACGTTATTTGGCCGTCGCCTCTACTTACCTGAAATTCGAGACCGCAACGCCATGCGTCGCCAAGGTGCTGAACGAGCTGCCATCAATGCCCCTATGCAAGGTACTGCCGCTGATATCATCAAAAAAGCCATGATCGCCGTTGCCAACTGGATTGACACCGAAACAAACGGTGAAATCACCATGATCATGCAAGTACACGACGAATTAGTGTTTGAAGTCGATGCAAATAAAGCGGATATGCTAAAAACGCAGATCTGTCATCTGATGGCAGGAG
>DATHYR010000589.1:0-1094 GCA_035458985.1 Pseudomonadales bacterium | reverse complement strand
ATCAAACGCTTCAAGTCGCCGACTTCAAAGCCTCGAAGTTTTTAGTGTCAAATCAAGAGTATCTCGAATTTGTTCAAGCGGGTGGTTATCACACCCCCAGCTATTGGAGTGAAGAAGGCCAACAGTGGCTCAATTATACTCAAGCTGAAATGCCCAGGTTTTGGCGACAGGAGGCTGGAGAATGGCGGCAACGTAATCTGACCCAAGAAATTCCCTTGCCACTTAACTGGCCAGTCGAAGTAAACCAATTGGAAGCCAAGGCCTTTTGCAACTGGAAAGCGGCTCAAACCCAGCGCAATATCCGCCTGTTGACAGAAGCTGAATGGGTGATATTACGAGAAAACATCAGCACGGATGCCCCACAATGGCATGAAGTGCCTGGTAACATTTCACTGGCCTATTACGCGTCGTCATGCCCAATAAACCGCTTTGAGCACAATGGTTTTTTCGACATCGTTGGCAATGTCTGGCAGTGGACAGAAACGGCCATCGATGGCTTCAATGGCTTTGCTGTGCACCCGCTCTATGATGACTTTTCTACCCCGACCTTTGATGGTAAACATAATCTCATTAAAGGAGGCTCATGGATTTCGACCGGTAATGAAGCCATTAAAGCATCCCGCTATGCCTTCAGACGCCACTTTTATCAACACGCCGGTTTTCGCTATGTCGAATCGGCCCAAGATCCCACTAAAATGGCTGAGGTCAACGTGTACGAAACCGATGAATTAATCTCGCAATATTTGGAATTTCACTACGGTGCAGAATACTTCGGAGTCGCAAACTTTTGTGTCAACGGCGTCCAGCAAGCCTTAAAGGAAATTCAGCTGAACCAACACACCAAAGCCTTAGATATTGGCTGCTCGGTTGGTCGCGCCAGTTTTGAATTAGCAAACACCTTTGATGCTGTCGATGCCATCGACTTTTCGGCGCGCTTTATTCAGCAAGCATATGCCCTGACTGAACAGGGCGAAAAACGTTACACCATCCGAACTGAAGGGGATTTGCAAGAATTTAAGAGTGTTAATCTTGCAACCTTGGGGTATCAATCTGTCGCACGCAAAATCAACTTTGTGCAAGGAGATGCGTGTAAT
>DATHYR010000588.1:0-1108 GCA_035458985.1 Pseudomonadales bacterium | reverse complement strand
ATACCGATATCGTCACTGCCGCCCGGGTATTCCTCGAGAGTCATTATCGGCGGTTTCCGGTATTGCATGACGGCGGTCTCGTTGGTCAGGTTAGCCGATGCGACTTGCTGCAGGCCCTGATTGAGGAGGCCTAGGCGAGATATCGTTCCGATACCGCGATTGTGATGCCCTGCTCCCCGATTCGCGTTAGGTTTGCTCCCACCCTCCGTGCCAGCTGCAGGCAGCGCAATCAGAAAGACGCCGAGAAACCCCAGAAACATTCCGGTCTTCGCAATAGCCCAATCGCTCCTTGAGCAAGTTCATGACCGATATCAAGGCCCTCAGTGGCTGGGTATTGGCAACGACCGTCGGGATTCTGGGCGAAATGAATGCGGGCGCGTGATACATAGTTCAAAGGTCGGTCACGCCGGCCGCGTGTTCAAAAACGTGCCGGCACCAACCAATCTGGTGGTGCCGCCGTATCGCTACACCGATAGCGACATGCTCGTTATCGGGGAAGACAGCATTGGTTAGCAAATTAAACAGCAGGCATTTACCACTCTTGTATTAAAACAGCAAATGAACACTAACTTGCAAGAAATGTCATATTAGCCTTGCCCTATAACAATGCCAGACAATCCCATCCCCGAACCAGCGCCCAACAATCCAATTATTAAAAGCATTGATTTAGGGGGTTAACGCTTTATTAGTATAGGTAAATTGACTATATGGAAACACTCTGGATTATTCTTGTCTTGCTTGTAGCAACCCGGCTCTGCGGGGCGATTGCATCTCAAATCAAACAGCCGGTTCTTGTTGGTGAAATTATTGCCGGCGTAGGGATAGGCCTTATTGTTGGTGTATCAGAAGTAGATATTCCAATGCTGAATCTTTCCGATAACCATCATTTTATGGCGCTGTCTGATCTCGGAATATTTTTTATCATGTTGTTGGGTGGCGTTGAAATGCGCCCACGAGAATTAGTGGAGTCTCGTTTTGCTTCGGTGGTTGTTGCTACCAGCGCCATGGCGCTGCCATTGGGCGGTGGGTTTGCTTTAGCATGGTTTTGGTTACCGGAAACCGGCTTGCGGTTTGCTCAATCGTTGTTCGTTGGCACTGCCTTGGCAAT
>DATHYR010000587.1:0-1291 GCA_035458985.1 Pseudomonadales bacterium | reverse complement strand
GATTAAAGGTTGCCGATCAACCCTTTCATTTGCTCATCACTTAATGCGGAACGTGCCGCTTCTGGGTTGAAAGAAACGTAAACAGTTGACGGTCTGTAAATCTCATACGCTTCGCCAGCGGGCCCAACGTCCAATACGTTTTTAAACTCAACGCCATCATAACCCTGCGCTTTGGCGATGCGGGCGATCTCATCTGTCGTCAATGTTTCCTTTGGGATTCGACTTGCTAGTTCGCCAAGCCCCTCCCTCGGTATTTCACCCCAAGTATTGCCTTTAGCGTCAACAACAAGCGGGTTGCGCATATCGAGATATGCTGGCGCAACATAGCCCTCTTGACCACGCGAACCAGCGTAAGAGTTTGCGACAGTTGGATTATCAGAGAACCATTGACCAGTATCTCTGCCCTTGCCAGTTTGTCCTTGTCGCGCCTCGCTCCACTCTAGTGGCGCACCCTTTTCCATGCGCGAACCACGGTAAACCAAGTTTGGGAAGCCTGCTGTATTGACTGCTTTTGTTTTTGGTATCGCCTTTGCGGCAATATTTGCACCAATTATCCCAGCAGGGTTGTACGCATCTGCCAGCGTACCAGCCAGTTGTTGGCTCTTTGGCCCAAACAGTGGCCCGCCGTTACGACCCTCTTGAGCCGCTTCAGCCGTCAGTTGGTTCAGGATGCCCGCTCGGTCATTAGCGTTGCCAACGATCTGCTGTGCCGCCTCTACTGGGTTGGACAGCATATCCAGCAGTGACCGTTTGAATGAGTCAGCGGTGCTATAAATGGACGCTAATGGTGATGGCATATCATTTTTTATGCTCAAGTGCCTCTTTTAAAACACGACGAACATAATCCTTGTAATCAAGTTTTGACTCACTGCCTATTTTGTCAACAGCATCACAAATCAACTCGTAATACTGTTCACTTGTCATTGGCTTATTGCGCTCATCAAACCAATGCTCTTTAAAGCCTTTTATCCATGCGGCGGTAAAGAAAAAACACATTGTGAATGCGCCCCATTGCTCGGCAATGTAAGACGAATAAAACCAAAATGGCTGGCCAAGCATTCCAAAAACAGGGGCAAACCTCCTAAAATCAGCCCTTTTGTCCTGCATCAACCATATTGCAATTAACTCTGTAACTGCAATAAAAACCTGCACAATCACTTTAATAAACCTTCACGCCAAGTCCAAGGCGGCATTATACCCGTCTTCTGCTCTGCGTACTCGGTGTCTATTGGGCTTGCTGTCCTGTTTTTTGCGCCATACGGCCCAAAGTTTACCCATGAATTTTGGCCTC
>DATHYR010000586.1:0-3322 GCA_035458985.1 Pseudomonadales bacterium | reverse complement strand
CTTTATAGCCAGCTGGGCTTTGAAGTTATCCCACCTTACTATTTCAGCCCCTTACCGGGTGCACACCACCTGCGCGCAGGGCTCACGGGTGGCGCACGCTCGTTTTAGTTCTCGTCAGCCCTTGGCTTGTGCCAACAAGGTGGCGGCGTCGCTCACTTCAAATTTACCGGGTGCTTCGACGTTGAGATGCGTGACAACGCCATCTTTCACCAGCATGGAGTAACGCTGGCTGCGCAGACCCATGCCGCGACCGTTGAGGTCCAGGGTGAGGTCAACTGCACGTGCAAATGAGGCATCGCCGTCGCCGAGCATGCGCACTTTACCTTCGGTTTTTTGATCGCGTGCCCAAGCACCCATCACGAACGCATCATTCACGCTGACACACCAAATCTCATCCACGCCAGCCGCTTTTAACTGCTCAGCATGGTCACGGTAACCCGGAACGTGCTGGGCGGAACAGGTGGGGGTGAACGCGCCAGGCAACGCAAACAATGCAATGGTCTTGCCAGCGGTTGCGGCCGCGACATCCACTTCATTAGGGCCGACACTGCAGCCCTCAGTGGCGACTTCAATGAATTCACGTAAGGTGCCTGCTGGCAATTTTTCTCCGACTTTGATCACGGTCTACTCCTAAAGTTAATCTGGGTCAGCAAAGCTGACACTGCGAATATTACAAACGAAAAAGGCGATCAACTCAGTTGATCGCCTCTTAACACTTACTGCCAATAGGGCATCTAAGCTTTACACCAAGTTGGCCTTTTGAACCAAACGAGTCGCTACCCAATTCTTTGTTTTAGAGATGGGGCGGCTCTCGGTGATTTCGATCACGTCGCCCAGTTGAAACTGGTCTTCCTGATCATGTGCGTGGTACTTGCTAGAGCGGGCAACAATTTTGCCGTACAGGTCGTGCTTAACGCGGCGTTCGACCATAACAGTTACTGTTTTAGAGCGCTTGTCGCTAACCACCGTACCAATCAAGGTACGGCTACGGGTTGGTTTTGCTTCAGTCATTTCTTCGCTCCTCACTTGGCAGCCAATTTCTCGGCCAAAATAGTTTTGGCACGAGCGATTGCGCGTCGTGTACTGCTCATGGAGGCAGTGTTGGTCAATTGCTGGGTGCCTTTTTGCATACGCAGTCCAAAGTGTGCTTTTTGCAAAGCTTTCACTTCAGCGGCGACGCCGGCGGCGTCTTTTTGGCGCAGTTCAGTCGTATTCATATTTAATTCTCCTGTTACTGGCCAAGCATGCGGGTGACAAAAGTCGTACGCAGAGGCAACTTGGCCGCAGCCAAAGTGAACGCCTCGCGTGCCAAGGCTTCGGGCACACCAACAATTTCGTACAGCACTTTACCGGGCTGAATTTCAGCCACGTAGTACTCAACGCTACCCTTACCGTTACCCATACGAACCTCTGCAGGCTTGTTTGAGATCGGCTTATCGGGGAACACACGAATCCAGATACGACCACCACGCTTCACGTGACGGTTAATGGCGCGACGAGCGGATTCGATTTGACGTGCTGTCAAACGACCACGGTCGATTGACTTCAAGCCGAAATCGCCAAAAGCCACGGTATTGCCAGTTGTGGCGATACCTGTATTGCGGCCTTTTTGCTCTTTACGGAATTTACGACGAGCGGGTTGCAGCATGATTATTCTCCTTTACCGTCCGCGGCTGAAGCGGGCGCGGCCTTACGAACGCGCTTAACGGCAGGTTTAGCTTCGCCACCAGTGGCTTCAGCGGGTTTGTCACTGCCATCGGCAGGCGCGGCATTGCTACCGGCTGGACGACGACCACCGCGTGCGGGACGATCACCATCACGGCGGGGACCGCGCGGACGACGCTCTTCTTCACGAGGCTCAACAGCTACTGGCGCGTCGTTGCGGCCCAAGGTATCACCCTTGTAGACCCACACTTTCACGCCAATGATGCCGTACGTGGTTTTGGCTTCTGAGGTTGCGTAGTCGATATCGGCACGCATGGTGTGAAGCGGCACGCGACCTTCGCGATACCACTCCGTACGAGCGATTTCAATACCGTTCAAACGGCCAGCAGACATGATCTTGATACCCTGCGCACCGAGACGCATCGCATTTTGCATCGCGCGCTTCATGGCACGACGGAACATAATGCGCTTCTCGAGCTGCTGGGTAATGCTGTCAGCGATCAACTTGGCATCGATTTCGGGCTTGCGCACTTCTTCGATGTTGACGGCAACAGGCACGCCCAACTTATCGGTCAACTCTTTCTTGAGTTTCTCGATGTCTTCACCCTTCTTACCAATCACGACGCCAGGACGTGCTGAGAAGATGGTGATGCGTGCGTTTTTAGCGGGACGCTCGATCAGCACACGTGAAACAGAAGCGTTCTTCAGCTTTTCCTTCAGGTACTCACGCACCTTAATGTCTTCAGCCAACATGCCTGCGAAATCACGGTTGCTGGCGTACCAGCGGCTAGCCCAGTTACGAGATACCGCTAAGCGGAATCCGGTAGGGTTAATTTTTTGACCCATATATTTAGACCTCTCAGTTTCCAACCGTCACATAAATGTGACAGGTGGGTTTGCTGATACGGTTACCACGGCCTTTTGCACGAGCCGTGAACCGCTTCAATGTAGCGCCTTGCTCGACGTAAATGCTCTTGACTTTGAGTTCATCAATGTCAGCACCGTCGTTGTGCTCGGCGTTGGCAATCGCAGACTCAAGAGCCTTTTTGATAATGCCAGCGGCCTTCTTTTGGGTAAACATCAGCGTGTTGAGTGCCTGATCGACTTTTTTGCCACGAATGAGGTCGGCAACCAGTCGTCCTTTGTCTGCAGACAAACGCACGCCGCGAACGATAGAGCGGGTTTCCATGGTTTTTCCTTACTTCTTCGCTTTTTTATCGGCCGGGTGGCCTTTAAAAGTACGGGTCAGGGAGAACTCCCCGAGTTTGTGACCGACCATTTGTTCGGTGACATACACGGGCACGTGTTGACGGCCATTGTGAACAGCAATCGTCAGACCGATGAAATCGGGCAGGATTGTTGAACGACGTGACCATGTTTTTACAGGCTTCTTGTCTTTAGTCGAGACTGCTTTCTCGACCTTGGCAAGAAGGTGATGGTCAACGAAGGGACCTTTTTTTAGTGAACGAGCCATTTCGTTAACCTTTTACTTCTTGCGACGCGAAACGATCATGTTCTGCGTGCGACGGTTGTTACGAGTACGGTAGCCCTTGGTCATATTGCCCCAAGGATCGACGGGGACGCGGCCTTCGCCGGTACGACCTTCACCACCACCATGCGGGTGATCAACAGGGTTCATTGCCACACCACGAACCGT
>DATHYR010000585.1:0-1234 GCA_035458985.1 Pseudomonadales bacterium | reverse complement strand
GCAACATTATTGCTCATGCGCAAGATTATTGCGCAATCCAGCAATATTCGTGTTTTCACGGGTTCAAAAAATGACCCCTCCCCGGTTTATGGAGCAAAAATTTGCACCCCCTCCCCGGTTTATGGAGCAAAATTTTACGGCGCGATTTTCTTTACGCCCAGTGCCTTCGCGCATTCCCGCGACCAAAACGCCCAATCGTAAATCAATCCCTCATCATCCCGGCGATCCAGCCCCTCTCTGGCTGCATTGTCCAACAGGATCATCAAATCGTTCAATACGCTACAGGCGTACAGGTGCTTTGGGCCTTCATGCTCAATGTTATCGTTAATCATATGTTATAGCCTAGATACCATTCGGTTAATAATACGGTTAAAGTGCAGCGGCAGACTGTAAGCGACTTGCTTCTGTCCAACGCCAAAATAATCATAACGCTTTTTGTATACCGTTTTCTTTCTGGTATTTACAAGCATTACTTTTACGTCTGATCCACGCCGTTCCGCAATGCCAATTGGCGTACCCTCACGCCTTATGACAAAGAAGCTGACGTTCTTGCGATCACGCTGCTTGCCCTTGGGCATGGCCTTACGGGCAGTCTCAGACAATGCACCAACAGCCGCCAGCATTTCACTATACCGAGCGCCATTGATGTCACCGCCCGATCCACGGGGATAGTTCCTGCCTTGGACAGTGTCTTGGGTTCCAAGCAACGCCACCATTCCCTGTAGACGTTTCTCAGATGACTTACGCGACCTATTCCCACCAAACACATGTGGCTTAACAATGCTCTCAGGTGATCCAGTGCCACCAAAATATTCAAAGTAAATCCCAGCTTTCAAGACACCCTGACCAAACCTAGCCCTATTCGACTGACCCTCACGACCACCGGGATAGCTTTTCTTCAGACCCTTCAGCACATATGGCGAAGGCTTATTGAAAACCCTCTTCATCTCCATCTCTTGCCGAGTGTAAAGATCGTCCACCGTGTCAGACAATGCGCCAACAACAGCTTTGCGGATCATATTAGGCGTATCGGCAAGAACCCGTAGGCCCCTGTCAAAGTCACTCGTCTCAACCCGCATTGCTAACATCAGTCTATGTCCTCGAACTCGCCGCACCAATTGAACGGTGAAGTCACCGGATTGAAAAACTTCGCTCGACCTTCACCATCCATGTTCGTGAACACGGGTGGGTATCGTTTACAAAAACCATGGCTACCAGAAGGGCTTCCCTGAAA
>DATHYR010000584.1:0-1660 GCA_035458985.1 Pseudomonadales bacterium | reverse complement strand
TGATGCTATTAGTAAAGTTTAATATAACACTGACTATTTCAATAACACTATCAAAACTCTGATGTAATAGCTTCGCCTACTCAGCGTGTTTCATTAGTGAAACATCAGCTAAGACTAGCTCTGCTATCAACACAGGTGTTAACAGCCATCGATGTTTTTAGTCCAGACTATCATGGCTCATCGCAGCCACCCACAACACGCTCTAGACCTTCGCCCCACGTTGATGCCTTTGTTGCTCACCCCTGGTAGGCATCTTCATCACTGCTTCACCCAGGCGTAGACGTCCATGAAGCAGGCTCTAATGTAACACATCCTTCGCTGGTGTGGAAGGACATTGGACGCTGTTATACACATTCACACCTCTTTGTCAACACCCTGTGCTGATTATTTTGTTGGCTGTGGTGCTGTTTCTGACAGAAAAGGCTAAACAGCTCTAGAACAGCTTCTACGGCGTTTTGTTGTAGGCAACGTAGGGTGGCATAGGCGGTGTGCTTTGATGGCGCTGTAGGGGCTGCTAGAGGCTTTGGCAGGCAACAGAGGGTGGTGTTGTCGCTGGTGTTTCATTGCACACATTTATGTTGCTCGAAACAGCCTTCTGTTTCTCATTGTAGACAATGATTCTCATTGTAGACAAAACAGGGCTGTGTCGTCTGTAATGGTGTCAAAGGTATGATGATTGAAATGTCAGATACGGCAGATGTGTTAACTATGTTGTTGTTTTTGTTACATCTGCGGTGTAAGTAATAAGTAAGGGGAAGCATTTTTCCAGATCTGTGTAGGGAGGTGTATACAAATAACGCTACCACCCCCAGTGGCCCAGGCCCACCCCCGCCAGCGCCAGCGCCGTCGCTCGATGCTGCCGCCGCCGTCGCCATGCTAGCAGCTGCGCCAGTGGCTGAGACCAGAAAAGATGAACAAAATCAATAGGTTAGCAGCGTCCTGCTGAACTGCACTCATTCTCGGAAAATCGGCTCATTATACCAAAAGATATAATGTGATTTTACATAATATCAAACGACATAACGTGGCTGTGTACAACATCGGCGTTGATACCCCATAGGGTATGCCACAGCCTAATGAGAATCCGTTCGCATCTACGTCATGCGTCATGCGTCCACGCGCGCGCACGCGAAGCAACATCCATGCCATGCTGCACCGCAACATCAATCCATCAGGGTAAACCCGATGCCGCTAAAACGCGCCAGAACCGCTCAGGATCGTTTTTGACCCCTTGCCCTATGTCACCCCTTCAGAAAAATACTTATGAGCTTCTGCACATTTTCGAGGGTATTCCCTAACAGAGCTGGCACAGGCTTTGCTTATGCGCCGTCATTACGTCAATGTGTGCGCCTACACGCGCACATACGCGCACGCCTACGCACGCACATGCCAGGAAGACCCTATGCTTTACTCGGGTTTATTAGCCGTGATTAAATAACTCCATCGCAGCAAACGCCGACACCGGCAAGAAAGGAAACACCATGAAGACACTTACCAAAAAGAATGCCAGTGAAATTGCTTCGCTCTATAATTCAATATCCACGGGCGAATATATGATGCGTAATGCAGTGAAGAAAAATGAGACCGTGGATATGGATTCTTATATGATCTGGCGCGATTATGTAATTCAAGCCGTGAATACTTTGAACGAAAAATTCGG
>DATHYR010000583.1:0-1520 GCA_035458985.1 Pseudomonadales bacterium | reverse complement strand
CGGAAGTGCCAGCAGTTGTACAGCGAAAAACAAGGCCACTGGCTTGCAGAGTTGACGCTCGAACAATGTCGCCAACGCTGTAGCTATTACTAGCTTCCCAAGCTGAATAAGCCATCAGGGTTCAAATACTTGACGGAAGGTGGCGCTAATCGTATTGACGTTGGCATAACGATGATCACGTTGCCAATTTTCAACAACCCACTTGTAAGAAGTAGTGTCGTCCAATGGCGTCCAGTCAAAGCTGGCGTTATCAGCAGCGCGTGCATCAAAGAAAGCTTCTATCGCATCCGCATCTGTGCTGTCTTTGGCAGTCCATTTCAAATTCCAAATACGTGGGTTTTGATTTAACCCATAGGTCAAACGGGTTTCATAGCCATCGCCAAATTGCACACGGCGAACGTTAGGTTCGCTTCTACGCGACGAACCAAAATCTGGCGTAGTACCACCAGTGCTAGTGCCAACAGTGCTGTCGTCGAAGGTTGCCATTAGACCCCAGAAAGAAGACCGCCAGGACGTTTTTGTTTTATCAGCTCTTGTTGCACTGCAACACCAATCACCTTACCGAGCTGACCTGCTTGATCATTATTGCCCGCCACTTCAGAACCAGCAGCATCGACGTTGACGTTGACGTTGACAGCACCGCCGCCATTGCCGTTCCTAATAGTGACGGGAATGCTGCGGCCGTCAGGAAGTGGGACGTAAGCCTCTGGAGTGCTGCCTTCGCCAAACATGGCCAATTGCGGGCTATTAGCAACACCGCCTCGTGCGTAGCGCTTGAGCGGGAATGCACCGTCATTGCTCATGATGCCGCCGCCCGCAAATAAGTCAGGGAATAAGCCCTTGGCGGCTATTCTCATGCCCATTTGCATGACAAGTTTGGCCACGTCTTGCAAAAGGCCACTTAAAACTTCACGGAAAGATTTGGCCTTGTTAATCAAATCAAAGAAGGCATTTGACATGCCATCGGCAAAAGTCGTAACAACTGCCGCAGCAACCTTTTCTGTTTCAGTTAATTCTTTTTTGGCTTCCTTTTGCTTTTTAGACAGCTGAGCCATTTCACGTTTTTCTTGTTTGCGCAATCGCAAGATTCGATCTCTCAAGCGCTCTTCATTTTCTAAATCTTTTGTTTTTGCCAAGGCAAAGTTGATTTCACCTGCATTGAATTGCTCAGTTATGCTTTGAGTGCGCATTGCGTAGTCAAGCAATTCAACCTCAAGCAAGTTGCGATTGCGAGCTGCTTCATTCCTTTGCAGAGCCAACGCAAGCATCTCTTCGCTTGCAGTGCGCATCTTTTTCTTCTTGCCGTCTTCGTCATCTTCACCGCCGGTTGGCAGTGGCTTATCGCCTAAGCCTGAGCCAAATTTAAAATCAAATCCTTGGCCAAACAAATCTTCAACGGTGAATTTGTCTTCACCTGCCCCCGCCGCGCCAAAAATTGCCTTTCTTAATTGATTTGCCAATGCAACGCCAGGGTTGTATTGCATCAAGTCGTACAAGCGCTTAATCATGCGGGCAAACGC
>DATHYR010000582.1:0-2708 GCA_035458985.1 Pseudomonadales bacterium | reverse complement strand
CTTTTGCAATAACAAGGCTTTTTTCTGCGCGATATAGCTCTGAGAACCTTGCGACAGTCTCCGAAAGAATGCTTTGCTCTGCTTCAATAATACCTTCTTTTGCAGCGTCAACATTTGCCTTTGCCCTGGCCTTCAAACCAGTGAGTCGCCCGCCCGTCCAGAGAGGCTGCGAAATGGTCGCGCTTCGCTGCGCAGCACCAGAATCACCTCGCAAAGCGCTGACTGAAAAGCTGGGCAAAAATTGATTGTTAGCCGCTGTTAACTCACTGTTTGCAGCACTCTGTTCAGCAATACGACTTTGAATAAAGGGATGGTAACTTACCGCAAGCGAGGCGGCTTTTTCCAGCGTTAACTCCTCGGCATGACTAGGCAAAATGGTATTTGCCAGCAAGAGAAAAATAAATAGTCTTAATTGTTGAGTATGCAATTTAGTCCCTTAATTGCTGTGTTATTTTAATCACTGTCCAATATAACAGCACAGGGCATGATGACAAGTTCAAAATTCACATGTATAGAGTATGGAAAGAAATGTTATTTAAAAACGTAAAATAAGCATGATACCGATTGATGCCTTTAATACAGACCCCCACTTATACGCGAGCAGCGCATATCCGCTACTTACGATATACGATGATAATCTCTTCGTAAGAAACGATTACGATGTGTTAACGCCTGGACAAAGACGTTATATCGTTGAATTTGCTCAGAAGTTCGGCTTCAAGCAAACCCGCGGTACGCAAATGACAGGCCCTTTGGGTACGTTAATGCTCCCTCGCCCAGCGTCAAGCTTGGCATGTTCAGTATTTAAACAAGACTACTTAACGCCTTCCAACAAGGTATGGCATGCGGTCACAGCGACTGGCTATGCAGAAACCATCTTTTACGACATGCCCAACATTGGCTCTGATGAGGGCATCATTCGAATAAAAGCATTGATAGAAAAATGCCCTTTCAATATCGAGTGGCTTAGAGATATTAGCTACGGCTCGCCGATCGCCAAATCGACGGCGTATTTTTATGATGAACTAGTTGCCTATCAGAAAATGGTTATAGACGAGAAATTTAAAAAAAAGCGGCGAGTGAAGTAACTAAAATCCTACCCGCCAACTCATCCCAAATCGCAAATAACGCGCACGAGAATAAGACAGCGCATCGCTCACTAACTGAATGGCAAAGCCACTATCATGCTCTGCCATCAGCCCAGCGCTCCCCTCAAGCAACTCTACAGGCAAACCAATACGCCATTGATCCCATGTCCATTGAGGTTCAAACCACACAAAGCTCTTTTCCCCAAACCGCTGATATGCAACTTCCCAGCGATCAAGATACTCGCTTTCGTAGCCTTCAAGCGCCACATGCCATCGCGAGGGCAGCCTTTGCGTCGCATGGCGCTTATCAAATACGCCACTCAACGTGGGCTTTCTACTAATTATGCCCTGCTCATTAAAACTGATGGTGTTGCTATCAATGACGGCTTGTGTGCCGGTAATGTTGCGCCACTGAACTTGGCTGAAGGCATCTTGGCCACTCACACTTAATGACCAGTTATTCTCAAATCGGTAACTCAGTGCGACATCCATGCTGTAACCCAAGCCGTCCACAGGCTCTGCGGGGCGATCGAGCAGTTGATCTTCGCTATAAAAATAATCAAGCGCCAGCAACCCACCTGCGGTACTGTCTTGAACATCGATACTGCCTGACAAGGCCGCTATACTTACATCACTGGATGTCAGCAGATTTACTCGCCACATGGCTTGCCATTGCTTTAGATCATGCCAGTGATAGGCGACATTCAAGCCTCGGCTGCGCAATTCATTGCTTTTTAGTGAAATCGCAAATAGTCGATCTTCGATGGCGAAGCCGTTGCTATCGGCAATGTAGAACTTCAGGGTATCTGAGTTATAACGCAGTTCGTGATCGTAGCGCTCAAACACACCGAAGCACCAATTGCCCTGGCAAAACGCCACATCTGCTTGGTTGTGGGTCAAAGCATAGCTGCCCTGAGCATTTGCGTCGGCACCTTTAAGATCCTTGCCAAAGGCATCAATACTAGCGCCTTCGCTGGTCGATTCAGAATCGAATGCAAAAATAAGCCGCTGAGCATCAGCGGCTTGAGTTGTGGAGGCCAGCAACACGCTGACCATGCCAAAAAGAAACGTCCGAGTCATAGATGTCTAGAAACTTTCGAAGGTTCCGTCAGTGTAGGTGATCAACATAGTACCGTCGTCTTTTTGAGAGATGTTTGCATATGTAACGCCATCGACCACAATCTTGCCCGACTCAAACATCATATCGCCCATCTCATCTTCTATACCATTCAAGGTCATGGTAACGCCGGCCTGGTTTGTCATCGTCACCATTACCGTACCGGGCTCACTATCATCGATGACTTTTTCGGCCTCGATATCCATCATTAAGCCGGCATAAGACAATTCGATATTGAGGCCAATGGTTTCATAGAGCTCGCGGCTCAAGGTAGCCATCACGCCGACGGTATTATTTTCTGACAAGCCGGCAACGGTGGCATCAAAAGCAATGGTTAAACTACCGGATGGGAAGTCGGTTGCTTCATCTACCATCATGCACTCTTCGCTCCACGTACCATCGGCATTGGTACCCCACATACAGCTATTGGTGAGGTTTTCCAACGCCAAGGTTATAGCGGCATCAAGCGTTGTCACGCCGTTGGTCAATTCACCCGCCAAAGC
>DATHYR010000581.1:0-1832 GCA_035458985.1 Pseudomonadales bacterium | reverse complement strand
CAGAATGAGCACTTTCAACGCTTCTCTAGACTGATCACGCAAAGGTGCTGTTTGCTGTTTTTTTAGCTTTGGCGTTTGCTTCGCGAAGCTGTCGTCGCCCTGACGCGAGGAGTCTTTTAAGCTTAAGAGCTCATTGAGTCCTGCGTTTGCGAGTTGCTGCAATGAAAAGCCTTGGTCGGCTAAGAGCCTGATTAAAACGGCCCGGGAGGCTTCACTTCGCGCATAAAGGCGCTGACCGCTTGGGGTCTTGACAGGCTTGAATGCACCGTAACGTAGCTCCCAAGCTCTCAGTGTTGGGCTTGGGATACCGCTGAGCTTGGATAGCGCTCCAATGCGAAGGGCGTTATGTTCTTGTTCTAAAACGGTCAAGTGTTCGATGACTGATGGTTTAAATTTTGTAGCCATTCGATGCATCAATATTGTCTAAGATTAAATATACAAGGTTAGTGGGTAATGATAGAACAGATGAGTTCGTGGCATCTTTCCGACCTTGCATTTGCATCAAAGGGAGCACCACATGGCAAAGGACAAGCAAGTCGAGACCACCGGGATGATGGGCTGGATCGACGCACGCTTTCCCCTAACACCGCTCATTAAAGAGCACCTGACCGAGTACTACGCACCAAAGAATTTCAACTTTTGGTACTTCTTCGGTTCGCTGGCGCTCCTGGTGTTGGTGATCCAGATTCTCACCGGGATTTTCCTTGTGATGAACTACAAGCCCGATGGCGCGACAGCCTTTGGCTCGGTGGAGTACATCATGCGCGATGTGCCCTACGGCTGGCTGGTGCGCTATATGCATTCAACTGGCGCTTCGGCTTTTTTCGTGGTGGTGTATTTGCACATGTTCCGTGGTTTGATTTATGGGTCTTACCGCAAGCCTCGTGAGTTGCTGTGGATTTTTGGCTGTGCCATCTTTTTGTGCCTGATGGCTGAAGCCTTTATGGGTTATTTGCTGCCCTGGGGCCAGATGTCGTACTGGGGTGCGCAGGTGATCGTGAATCTGTTTTCTGCGATTCCTTTCATTGGTCCTGATCTGTCCCTGCTCATTCGCGGCGACTACGTGGTGAGTGATGCCACGCTCAACCGCTTTTTCTCATTCCATGTGATTGCGATTCCTCTGGTACTACTTGGCTTGGTTGCAGCACACATTTTGGCGTTACACGAAGTAGGCTCCAACAATCCTGATGGGATTGAGATCAAGGCAAAGAAAGACGCCAATGGCAAACCGCTTGATGGCATTCCCTTTCACCCCTACTACACGGTGCATGACATCATGGGCGTGGCTGGCTTCTTGCTGGTCTTCTCAGCGGTGGTGTTTTTCGCCCCCGAGATGGGCGGGTACTTTTTGGAATACAACAACTTCATTCCGGCTGACCCCTTAAAGACGCCTCCCCATATTGCGCCTGTGTGGTATTTCACACCCTTTTATTCGGTCTTGCGTGCAACGACCGAGGACTTCTTGTTGTATTGGATGATTCCTTTCTTGCTCTTTTATGCGTTTTTGGTGTTCACCACGGTGCGTGGTGCGAGGACGAGGGTATTGAATCTGGCGGGTGTGCTGGCTTTGATCGGCGGCTTTTTCATCATTGATGCCAAATTCTGGGGCGTGGTGGCTATGGGTGCTTCGGTGCTGATTTTGGCAGGCTTGCCCTGGCTCGATCAAAGTCCGGCGCGCTCAATCCGTTACCGTCCGGACTGGCACAAATATGTTTATGCAGTCTTCATCGTTGCTTTTGTGATCCTTGGCTATTTTGGCGTGCAGCCACCTTCGCCGATTGCCAGTCTGATCGCCAAGATCTGCACCTTGATCTACTTTGCCTTTTTTGTGT
>DATHYR010000580.1:0-1699 GCA_035458985.1 Pseudomonadales bacterium | reverse complement strand
TGCAAAGGATTTGGATTAACCCAACGCGGTAAAGCCCCAACAGGCGGCGGCGTTCTTTTTCGGTGGTGTCTGCGTCAACGTGTGCTGCGATGTAACCCGCCTTGGTGAATTCCTCGGCCAGTTTTTGGGATTGCTCGACGTTTGCGCTAAAGGCGATTGCTTTGGCGGTCGGGCAAATTTGGGTAAAGTTCTTTACCACGCCTGCAAACACTTTGGCCTTGTTCCAAAACGCTGCAAGTTGGCGTGGGTCGAAGTCGTTTCCTGCTTTGTTGAATTGTGAGAAGTCGATGTTTGCTGGCACGCGATACAGCGGCCGTGCAAGCCTACCGATGTCGATTAGATGCTGGGTTTCAGGGCCGCGAATTATTTCGGTGTAGATTTCCCCTAAACCTTGGCCGTCGAGGCGGTATGGCGTAGCTGTTAGCCCAAGGATGTATGCGCGTGGGTACATGGCTGCCAACTTCTTGTAACTTTCGGCCATGCTAAGGTGCGCCTCGTCGATGACGATAAAGTCTGGCGGGGTCGCCCACGGGGAAAAATTCCACTTTTGGATTGAGGCTATGTATTGCCTTGGGTTTTGGATAGCGATGTTGGCAAAAGCCTCGGCTGCTTGGTCGAGCAGTTCGGTTCGGTGTGCCACCCATTTAACGCGGCGGCCTTTTTGGATGGCCGCCTTAACCATTGTGGCAGCGGTGTAGGTTTTCCCGCTGCCAGTCGGCATGGTTAGTATGATGCGCTTGTGGTTTGCGAAGGCTGCGCGGGTGTCGGCCACGGCGGTGGTTTGGTATGGGAATAGCATGGTTACCCGTTACGCTGATAAACCTCAATCTCTGGCATTTTCACGGCGTGCTGGCAAACCGCCGCAAGTTTACACCCCTTGCAGTTCGACCATGTAGGCGATGGCTCAAAGGTTTCGTTTTCCAACGCGGTGCGCACGGCTTTAAACCTCGATTTCATTTCGGTTATGTCGTCGGTGGTTAAGACTATTTTAATTAGCCGCATCCAAGTTTTGCCCACTACTAGGTAGTAAAACGGCAGGTATTTCCCCCAAGTGTGTTTTCCAAGTTCCACGTAGGTTGCAGGCTGAAGCAGGTCTAACTTGTCCAAGTCGCCCCAACCAAACCATTTGTCGTTTTCCTTGGTTTCGGTGAATTTGACGTCCATGATTGCTGGCTGGCCGTTGACTTCCACCAAGGCGTCAAGGTGTCCAGTCATGCCTTCGGCTTTTAGAGCAATTCCCGTTTCTTTTACGACGATGTTGTGATGTTCCAGCACCGCGCGCACCGCTTCCACGCGCTCGTCAAGCATACGCTCGTCCGCGCCTGCACCGCCGTTTTTTAGCTTGGGCAGTTCGGGTGTTACGCCGTGCAGCGTTTTTTGGCCTGTTAGCTTGTATTCAAACACCTGCCCAAGCAGTTGTGCTTCGCTTGGCGGCGTTTCGTGGCCGTCGATGTAAATCAACTTAAAGTAGTGCTTGCATTTTGGCGTGTCGTAGAAATTTAGCCCAGCAGGTGTAGTGCTAGTAATCGCTTCCCACGTCTTTACTGCGCTTTGGCTTAGGGTTTTCATGGTTTTGTGGTGTTAGTCTTGTTAATTAATAATTGGCGTGCTTGGTCAAATTCCCCTTTAGCAACTAAATACCAAAACTTGTGTCTTTCAGATGTTATATCCCAAACAAACGCGCCTGAAATGGCTTCAG
>DATHYR010000579.1:0-31066 GCA_035458985.1 Pseudomonadales bacterium | reverse complement strand
ACGTCGACATGATACTGCGTCGCATCAGCACATGTCACCCACACCCTAATACCATTTGGAACGCGCTCTTGCTCTGCATCGGTAATACGATAGTTGGCTAAGTGCCTATTAGCGCAGTTACTGCAGGTTTCAAGACAAGTGCGTCCCACTTCATTCGCGTGCTCAATGAGCACGGCGTTTATCTTTTCTGGCGTATTATTCGTGGACATAAAGAGACCTGGTCTGATGAAGTAGAACGACGTCTTACACTCACGCGACATAGAATGCTGGCAAGTAAACAATAGTTTAGCGCTTTCTAAACTACGCTCATCCCCTGATATCTCAATAGTTCTTTAGCATTACCCTCACTCAACTTCGCAATTGACCTTGTATTCTGCCTCTCTACCTTAAAAAACGACAGGGAAAGAAGTAGTGCAACAGAGAGCTCCATAAAGGTGAAATAAAAGACATTGGACGGGTGTTGTTTAAATAACACCCTAATGCTAATTGATTAATGACAGCTAAAAATCGAGTGGATAGTATTACACTTAAAGGAGATTTTCATGGACGAAAAGCAACCAATATTTGAGCATTTAGAAGAGGCACTGGCCGCCGTTGGCTATAGTCACTTTTTTCGCAATGACCTTTATATTAGACCTGGACAAACGTGGTCTACGCTTGAAAAGGGCATTCAATTGACCATCACGCGTCTTGGTGATGGTCGCTACAGCTACCCATTAGTCAATGACCTAAATCGAAAGCAAGGCAACGACGCTCTCCTATCGTCTTAATGGGTGCGCTGAAAGTCCAAGGTTAAATCAACCAATGCCTGTACCCCAAGAGCCAACGCACTCTCATCAATCTTGAAGAAGGGAGAGTGATTACTAGGAGCAGTAACTGGGTCGATACCCGGCTCGGTGCCACCTAAAAAGAAAAAGATCCCCGGTACCTCCAGTGCGTAATACGAAAAATCCTCAGCACCCGTGACCAGCGGCGTTGTTACGACACGTTGCTCACCAAACACCCTTTTTAACGTTGGCGTGTACTTTTCTACCAAGACTTCAGAGTTAACCGTGACAGGGTATCCTTCATTTATATGCATGTGAGATTGCGCATTGTTGGTTTGAGCTACCAAGTCCACGGTTCTAGCTAAACGTGTTTTGATATCGGCACGCATGTCTTGGTCAAACGTCCGTATGGTGCCAATCAACTCAACCTCATCTGGAATGATATTGGAACGAATCCCCCCTTTAATGGCGCCAAAAGAGACCACAGCAGGGGCTTTCGTCACATCCACTTGGCGGGACACAATCGTTTGCGTAGCGTTAATCAATTGAGCCGCGGCGACAATTGGATCCACGCCATTCCATGGCCTAGAGCCGTGCGTTTGACGACCCGTAAGCGTGATTTCAAACGAATCCTCACTTGCCATCAGTGGGCCTGCACGGAGCCCCGCAAAGCCCGCTGGCAGTGATGAGGTAATGTGTAATCCAAACACCGCGTCAGGCTTGCGCTTGGCAAACAATCCTTCTTTGAGCATCAACGCAGCACCGCCCTCTTCACCTTCAGGCGCGCCTTCTTCGGCGGGTTGAAAGATGAACATAACATCACCTTGTAATTGTGCTTTCTGCTGACTGAGCATCTCGGCCACCCCCATCAAGATCGCGACATGAGTGTCATGACCACAGGCATGCATCACGCCGGTTTCTTGGCCTCGGTAGGTTGTTTTCACCTTGGAAGCAAAAGGCAAATCGGTTTGCTCGGTCACTGGCAGCGCGTCCATATCCGCACGAAGTGCTACTAGCGGTCCTGGCTTACCTCCTTTGAGCATAGCGACCACGCCCGTGTGTGCCACGCCCGTCTGTACCTCTAAACCCAGCGCACGTAAATGCTTTTCAACATACGCTGACGTTTGATACTCGCGGTTACTTAACTCAGGGTTTTGATGTAAGTGACGTCGCCATTCAATGACCTTTTTTTCCAAGCTAGGCTCAATGGCTGTAGCACTTGGCAAGTAACTCACTGCCGCGTAAACGGCAGCCGCTAACAACAGATTTTTTTTCATATTTATTCTCCTTGATATGGGCTGATGCTAAGCCTAGCCGTCATGACTTACCACATATTAATGCGAATACAGAGAGGGAATGGCAAGATTTCACCGACGATAAAAGGGCGCAGATTCTGAGCGCGCTTCCTTTTTATGAGTGACTATTTTCTGTCGGCCAGCGCGTTAATCGTTATATTGACATCAAAGGCAACACCCATAAGATCATTTAATAGCTTATCGCTTTGTAATCCCTCGCCTAATCCTCGATAGTTGAGGACCAAACGGCTCGTCACTGGCGATGTTTTTTTTACGACAACGGTGACATAAAAGGTATAAGCAGACCCATCGTCCGAATACCAAGTATTTTCGTCCTTTGCAATATATTGCTCCCCAGGCTTTTCCACAAAAATCCATGAGCCTTCTTTGGCTTTTTGGTACATCCAACGCCTGCCACCTTCAGCAACTAACTCCTTCATATCTCTCAAACCCCACGCTTGACGTGCCATATCAAAGGCCGTATCAACATCGTAAGGCAAGTTGATCGCCACTGTCTTTGGCGAGGTAAACGAGGATTTTTGCAAATCATACATTTTTAGTTGGGGCGCTTGGTTGTCTTCTAAACGACAATTTATACACTTACCTGTGTGTGTAAAGAAATTATTGGCTTGACCAAGCAATGGAGACACACAGAAGACCACCATAACTAACCAGCGAAAATAATGCATACGTGAGGACCTTAGGTAACGTTTTAATTACCATAGGTCTCAACAAAATTTTTCGCCCAAGCAAAACCCTGCAAGAAAATTTTTATAGATTTTAGTTCTATATAAATTAATCTGATATAACTTTTTTGAGTTGAATATCGTCTTAAAACCCATCGCATCTTCAAGATACTTTGCAGCTCGGCAGCCAAAAACCCCTTACGCGTATCAAAATCTCTCTCGCAGTATTATGACGCTTTCATACTCAGCTTTTTTTCAAACGAACGAGGAGCCTTCGTTGACGTGCTTCAACGCTCATCTTTTATCTATATCGGGGTGGCTGACCGTCCAAAATCGTGTCATTGCCAACTGGGAGAACACAGTTAAATTTTAACCGCAATAACTAGCACAGTAACAATTTTGTTACTAGACTAAGCGTTACTTTAATTAGGTTGTTGATGCTATGGATATTCATGCGGCACTAAAACAAGCAACATCGTCACTTCATCATCGGCTTGACCATTTGCCTATGATGCAACAGCTTGTCTCCAGTTCCCTAACGACGCCTGAGTATGCGTTCGCTTTAACTGTCCTTGGGCGTTGGTTTGAGGATATAGAAAATCAGTTCGCGTATTACTGGCCAGATACGCTAGGCATCACCTTAAAAGCCCCTTTAATCCGACAAGATTTAGCCGCCCTCCATGCCTCCGTCGTTGTCACCTCTGACGAGCGGTATCCCTTGGCGATCAATAACGCGTTTGCCAGTGGCGTGCTTTATGTGTGTGAAGGCGCATCATTGGGCGGCATGATCATCGGCCCTCGTGTTCGAAAGGCACTGCAACGGCAGGATGTCACCCACTACTATTCGTGCTATGGTGATAACACCCGCCAACACTGGCAAGGTATTCTCACCTATCTCTCTGATACCCTAACTTGTGAGCAGGACATTAAGAAGGCTATAGCAGGGGCACAATGGGCCTTCAGCTCACTCATTAAGCGTGTTGAAACGGCAACGTTACACGCCACCTCAAGAGCAGACATATGTTTAAGCGCCTAGCACTTGCCACATTTCTCATTCTCGCGGGGTTCATTGTCTCAACCTTAGAACATTTTATTAACGGTAACTTACCGGATTTTATCGTATTTCTTTCGATACTTATGGTGTCACTAGGGTGCATACAGATGTTTATTTCTGGTAAAGCAATCGAACGTGAGAAAGCCCAGCTCGAGCACCTATCCAGCTTCTTCAGTGGCGATCAACAACAAGCGAAGCTCTCTTATTTTGCCCATGAGGTACGCACCCCATTGCATGGCATTATGGGTATGCTTGATCTTATTGAAAACGAAACAGACCCCCAGCAAATAAATAAATTGGTCGACACCGCGCGTAAAGCGTCAGACAATTTACTCTTAGTACTTAATAACAATATTGATGCAGCTCGTATCCAACAAGAAGACATGATCATGACTCGCGAAGCGGCAAAAATAGCCGATATTGGTGAGCATGTGGTGCGCCTGCATGCGGGTAATGCACAATACAAAGGCCTTGATTTTAACTTTCACTTAGACCCACAGCTGCTTGATATTGAATTAGAATTAGACAGATCCCGCCTCCAACAAGTACTCAATAATTTGTTGGGAAATGCCATTAAATTTACCCAACAAGGGTCCATAAAATTGTGGGCAAGTATTGTTGAACGCAAACAGTACATGGTATGCGTACGCTTCGCTGTTGAGGATACAGGGTTAGGCATTAGTGACGAGGATCAAGTTCGCCTCATGTCGCCCTTTCAACAAGTTGGAGAGGACAGACTAAAACAACAAGGTTCTGGCATTGGGTTATATGTTTCCAACGAGATTCTTCACAGAATGCACTCCGAGCTACAGATCAAATCTAAACATGGGCAGGGCAGTCTGTTTTTCTTCAATATAGAATTACCCATTATTCGAGAAACTAAACCCCTAGTGGCGCGCCCTGGTAGTTCAATCACTGTTTTGGCTAACCGTGGCAGTACCTATGAGCTAATAGCACAGTACCTCGATTACTGGAAATTTAACCATAACCGCTTATTGGAGTGGGACGACCTGCTATTAAATCGCTCCAATCAAACCATCATCCTTGATGAAGCCATGGCAAAGGACAATATCAGCCAACTTAAGCAACTTTTATTCGGCAATAGAGGCCGCATTATTATCATCAAGGAACTCAGTTCAATTAAAGACAATTTAATAACCTATGATTGGCGAGAATTTAGAACCATTACCAAACCCATTATGCCGAATGAATTAATCGCCCATATCCTAAAAAATGATCTCGACACGACACTCAATGATGAAGACGCATCCCAGAATATTTACCACCAATTACACGCTTTTAATAACGAAAATCCTGGATTCAGGATTCTTTGTGTTGATGATAATCATGTCAACCAACTCGTTCTTAAAAAGCAACTTCAAACCCTAGGCTTTAATTTTGTGCAGCTAGCAGATAACGGTCAGCATGCACTCCACATGGTCAAAGACAGTGACTTCGATGCCATTTTTATGGACTTTAATATGCCCATTTTAGACGGTATCAGTGCAACAAAAATTCTTCGTAAACGCGGCTATAACAGGCCCATTATCGGTATTACAGCCCAAGATATGGATGAGGACGATAACCCAGCGGACATCCAAATGGATGCCGTGCTTCGCAAGCCAATTAATGGCGATAAACTGGCCGAATTCTGTTTATCCATGTTTGTGAAATCTGAACCAGCGAGTCGATTGACACGGCTATCGACTAACGTCGCTGACGCCTTGACAAACACCACACATTTCCTTCTCTATGTGTCAGGTCACCAAGCACTCAACGATCAATCATTCATCGATGACACGTTACAAATGCTAGGGATTGACAAGAAAGATACCAAAGTCTTAGCCAGCGACCTGATTCGTCGAGAGGATATCAAGGGCGTTAAAAAGGTCATCGTCGACGTCAGCAAAAATCAATATGCGCAAATGCGTATTGCGCGTAGGCTTCGTAAACTGGGTTTTGACCATACGATTTTAGCCTTATCACCCATCGAATCAGACATTCTCAACAACACGTTTGAGCACTTTGGGTTTGATAAAGGTGGCACAGCCAATACTCTACTGAACGTACTAAAACACTAAGGATCAAAGCTTACATCTCACTTAATTCACAAACTCCCCGCGCCAGGCACCAGCCTAGCGCAGGTATATGTTAACCGTGATGTTTAAATAGGTTATCGAGATGTTTTTGGAGAGAGATTTTTTGCAGAGGTTTAGACACCACAGGGACATCATGAAAATCCGCCATAGCGTCTTGTTTTAATTCGCTATAACCCGTCAAGAATAAGAAAGGCCGACCTTCCGTCTTCATTCGCTTAGCCACCAAAAAGCTAGTTTCACTGCCCAAATTGATATCCAAGATAGCAAAATCGATATCGTATTTATCTAGCACCGCCATGGCTTCTTTGACCGAGGCGGCAGAATGAATATGACCAAAGCCGAGATCTTTCACCGCCTGCTCCAAATCAAGCCCGATGATCATATTGTCCTCTAACACGAGCACATGCTGATCTGCTGGACGATGGCGCATGTCTTTAACCGTTTTTACAGAATCTACTCGCTCATCGTCTTTGGATTTTAAACCAGCACCACCTATATGCTGCGAGGGAATGACAAAGTTTGCCTCCATGCCATCTCGCAGGAATTTTATGTCGGCCTCCCCCCCCAAGTCATAGGGGATTGAGCGATGTATGATGACGGAACCAAAACCACGACGCTCCGGCATCGACTCAATGACAACGCCCCGCTCTCTCCACTTAAGATGTAGGCATTGATCCGAGGCCAACTCCCACTTAATAAGAAGCTCTCCCCCCTCACGGCCTAGCACCCCATATTTCATGGCGTTAGTAGTTAATTCATGCAACACCAGTGACGCGGTGGTAAAGGCTTTAGGAGACAGGGTGATATCGTCACCAATGATGTCAACTTTGGCAGAGGTACTCGCATAGGGACTGAGTGTCACATCGACTAAGCGTCGCAGTGGCGAATAGCTCCAATTTGACTCCGTCAATTGATTCTGGGCATCCGCCAAGGCGTGAATCCGACCGCCAAGGACATGCCGAAATTCTTCCACATCGCTTACCGTACCCGCTGTTTGCGACACCACAGAACCAATCAAACCCAAAATATTGCGTACGCGGTGGTTAAGCTCATGAATCAAGATATCCTGCTGAGCACGGGTGGAAGCCGTCATACGGTCACGCTCATCAATATTGCGCACCATCACCTCAAGCAAGGTATTTTTTATTTGCATGGCAATATTACGGTCACTGATAGACCAAGGCGCACTGTATCCGCGACGCAGTTCCATCCAGGTTTCAAAACTCTTACGCGGTGTTAAGCGACTGCCATTTGGGCCCAACTCAACAGGCTTTTCAGGATTGCCCGCCCAATTCACCTCATAGGGTTCTTCGCGGCGTAGAAAAATCAAGTAGTCACGCGGCCGGCGAGAAATTGGAATCGCCAACATACCGGCAAAACGGTCGCTCAAACTGGCAAACTGAGAAAAGTGCCCGAGATTATCCGTCATAATCAAATCGTCCGTACCGATTCGATTCAGGCGGTTAGCCAGCAGACTCAAATCTTCAGCAGAGATCGGGTCTCCCGTGGCTGCGACATCCACGTCCACTTTAAGAACCAAGGCTGACGATGGAATCAATTTTTGTATGCTGGGCAGATGCACTTTTAAATTTTCAAACACACTGTCTTCGGCATTAAGCGTGGCCATCATTTTTAAATGTAGGCTTTTAGTGACATTAAGATCCACTTGCTGCAAACGGGTTAAACGTGACGCCAACTCCATAGAAAATGCTTCCGCAAACACTTCCGCGATAGAGCGCTGCTCAAGCGACACGAAATTGGGTTGGTAATGGTGACACGCGAACAAGCCCCAAAGCTTGCCCTCCACCACGATAGACACCGACATGGAACTGGAAATTCCCATGTTTTTGAGATACTCGATATGCAGTGGCGATACCGTTCTTAAGGTACTCAACGATAGGTCAATACTTTCGTTGTGAATAAACTCAACGCCAGGATCATCGACATCAACAATGATACGGGTCAAATTGCGAAGATAAAGCGCGCGGGCCTGCTTGGGAATATCTGACGCGGGGTAGCGCATGCCAATAAACGAATCGACATTACTGTTACGTGTTTCTGCAATCACTTCACCGCTGTCATCAGGGTGAAATTGATATAGCATGACACGGTCATAACCCAAAAGATGTGCGACATGCTGGGTCGCGGTATGGTAAAAATCTTTCAGATCATCCGTGCTACAAATTTCTCTCAAGGCTTTGCGGAGCGTCTGAAGATTTAAGGTAGGCAGATGTTTTCCGCAGGGCTCAATTTCAATGATGAGGTGGTCACCACTAAAATGCATTGCGCAATCGTAAGGGGTGTCATTGCGGGTAAATAAACGGAGACCGAACAGTCGCTCTGAATGATCGCCGCTACCCATATTATTGAGCGACTCACGAAGACGACGCATGGCTTCAGGGTGCACCATTGCGTTAACCAGCTCACCAATCAAAGCGGCACTATCTACCTTGGCAAAGTCATCCAAATTTGAAGAGGCATTGATCAAAATCCAATCACTGGTTAACACCATCATTGCGCCAAACGATTGCACCCGCCCGAGCAAATGAATGGGTTCACGATCGCAGTTCGTTAAATCAATCGCAGAAGTATCAATAGGAGTATTCACAGCAACCTCGAATATATATATGTGTAACAAACTTAGTACAAGATTGTTATGTTTGCTGCACTAACCCCTAAAAAAAACCAAAAAATTACCTAAATTTTCGAATGACAATTTCTACAGCCACACAACGCGCGCTCGAGTATGATGACCATTTTTTGGCTAGGCAATACCCATGGAAGCATTGATCACGTCGACCGCGACGGTCGCACTCGCCGAAATCGGTGATAAAACACAACTGCTGGCGCTCTTTTTGACGCTTCGCTACAGCAACAAGTTTGCGATTGTGGCCGGAATCTTTGTGGCCACGTTATTGAATCACGCGGCCTCAGCCTGGTTGGGACAGTGGCTCGCACAATTTATTCAAAGCGAGATTGGACAAATAGTCTTGGCGGGGAGCTTCATCGCACTTGGATTATGGTTGCTTGTCCCGGACAAAGAAGACGACGATATCGCCGACAACCCTCGCTTCGGTGCCTTTGTTATGACGAGCCTGCTGTTCTTTGTGGCAGAGATCGGCGATAAAACGCAAATAGCCACGGTGTTGCTTGGCGCAGAGTTCAACGCCTTGATCTGGGTTACCTTAGGCACGACACTAGGCATGATGCTGGCTAATGTTCCGGTGGTATTTGGCGGCCAATGGTTGATGGATAAAATGCCGATGACTATGGCCCACCGCCTGGCCGCGGCATTATTTATTGGTTTCGGACTTTTTCAAGCATGGCAGGTCTGATAAGGTGCGTTCGTGTCTAAAACGTATGCGATGAAACGGCTTGGTGGTGTGTTTAAACGCCCCATTTGTGGCTACGTTTTACATTACAATAGCCCCCTTTTTTATAACAACAGGTTTTTCCTATGCTAAGCACACTCGACTACAGCATCGTCGCCATTTACGCCGTGGCACTGTTTCTACTGGCCCAGTGGGTCTCCATGGAAAAAGGAGATCACCACAAAGATGCCAGCGATTATTTTTTGGCGGGTAAATCACTCCCTTGGTGGGCAATTGGTGCCTCACTGATTGCCGCTAACATCTCGGCTGAACAGATCATAGGCATGTCGGGCTCAGGGTATGCCATGGGTTTAGCGATTGCTTCTTATGAGTGGATGGCCGCTATCACCTTGATTATCGTTGGCAAATACTTGCTGCCAATTTTCTTAAAGCGCGGCATTTATACCATGCCGCAATTTCTTGAACAGCGCTATGACCACCGCGTACGTATCGTAATGGCTATTTTTTGGCTAGGTGTTTATATCTTCGTCAACCTCACGTCTATTCTCTGGCTCGGTGCACAAGCACTGCATACCGTTGGCGGCTTTGACATTGTTTATGGCTTGATCATTCTTGGCGTTTTTGCGCTGGCATACTCGCTGTATGGTGGTTTGAAAGCCGTCGCGTTCACCGACATTATTCAAGTGGTGCTGTTGGTGCTTGGCGGCCTATTAATCGCATATCTGATGTTAGATAAAGTGTCTGATGGCGCAGGTGTTATGGCAGGTTTTGAGCTACTGCAAGAAAAAGCACCTGAGAAATTCGACATGATTCTCAGCCCCGACAATGAACACTACATGAGCTTGCCCGGTATCTCGGTGTTGATCGGCGGGATGTGGATCATGAACCTGTCTTACTGGGGCTTTAACCAATACATTATTCAACGCGCGCTCGGCGCCAAGAGCTTGCAAGAAGCTCAGAAAGGGATTGTGTTTGCTGCCTTTTTGAAAATGTTTATGCCCATCGTCGTCGTTCTCCCCGGCCTGGCTTTATTTGTATTGAATAGTAACTTAAGCAGCCCAGATCAGGCCTATCCTACGGCAATGACACTACTACCCTCAGGCATCAAGGGCTTGGTATTTGCTGCCTTACTCGCGGCGATCGTGTCATCACTTGCGTCGATGGTGAATAGTATTTCTACGCTGTTCACCATGGATATCCATCCCTCTTTGAAAATGAAGCATATCGGGGGTGACCCTGTCATCACTGGCCGTGTCATTGCGATCGGTGCCATGGTTGTCGCCATGCTGACAGCTAAACCCCTGCTGGGCAACTTCGATCAAGCGTTCCAGTACATCCAAGAGTTCACGGGGTTCTTCACACCGGGCATCTGTGTCATTTTCTTCTTAGGCATGTTTTGGGAAAAAACCACCGCCAACGGCGCCTTGTTGGCAGCAATCGGCTCGGCGGTATTGTCCTTTGCCTTCAAAGTTTGGTTGCCAGAACTGCCCTTTATCGACCGTGTTGGCCTTGTCTTCTTATGCTGTGTCGCGATTGCCGTCTTGATATCGCTGCGCGATAACCGCGCACAAGCTGGGGCGGTTCACTTGGGCGACATTGATTTTTCAACCACTCGCAGCTTTAACGTGTCGGCGGTGGCTATTGTGTTATTGCTGGCCGCGCTTTACACCACCTGGTGGTAATTCGAAATAGGGCCTTAGGCTTTTGCCTAAGGCCACGAGGGAAGATCATTCGTCAATGATCGCCCTGGAATGACGTCATTGGCTGACCTACCAGGGCAACTCGCTACCATCCCAGCTCCAAAAACGTCCGCTGTGTTCGGGCGTTTTTGTATCCAGCACGTCCAACATGCGCTGCACTGAATATGCCGGCGTAAACAACTTCCCCTCAGGTACATTCGCCTGAAACGGCTTTGACAAGGCCGTGTCCGTCGTACCGGGATGAATCGCCACGACACACACCTGAGGCAACCTTAAGCGCCACTCCAAAGCGATGGTTTTAAGCGCCATATTGAGCGCCGCTTTAGACGCCCTGTAACTGATCCAACCACCGAGTTGATTATCGCTAATACTGCCAACTTTGGCCGACACCGTTGCAAACAGAGCGGGGGATACACCCTTAAAATTCTTGTCCAGATATTTCGCTAATAACATGGTGGGCAGGGTATTAACCCGAAAATTTTCTAGCGTAAAATCAGCATTGAGGCGTTTAATGGTTTTTTCAGGACCATGATGCTGAGTATGCAACATACCCACGGCGTTAATGACCCAATGACATTGACCTAGCGCTTGGCAAAGGGCAGCTATGTCTACCTCTGACGTAGGGTCAACACGATGCCATGATAATTTGGGGTGGGTGAATGACGGTTGATGGCGGAAATAGGTAGCCACCACGCCAGTCACACACTCACGTTGGCAGAGCGATGCCACAAAGGCAGCACCAATACCGCCACTACCCCCTAAAATCAATACGTTCAACGTTGGTAAACCTTGCACACACCGCATTCATAGAGCTTGTGGTAACGGCGCTTCGCCCATACTTGATACACGAGATCTACCACACTCCCAATCAGTGGCCAACGGAGAGGTTTGAAGAGCAAACCATAGGGCGTGTGCGACCAAGCCTCCACTGTAGCATCGGCACCAATGTACCAACGACCGTCTTGGTCGCGTAAATGAAGCATTTTCAGCATTTTTTGGCGGGTCTCTTCGGTATAATCCGAGAGCGTGTGGACATCTACAAAGGCCAGCGTACCGCGGTGAATTTTGCGCAAGAGGGAAATTTCTTTTGCACACAGCGGACAGTGTCCATCGTAATATAACGTCGCTGACATAAGCGCCTCCTTATTAGAAAATTTATACGATGGCAGCGCTAGACCGGATGCTTAACTTGGTACTGCGGCGTAGGTGGTTTACACTCGACCTGATAACAATATTGATATAAAAGGGATTCACAATGGATGCTCTCAACGATTTTTTGCTGCTACTTGACAGCTTTTTAGGCTCAGCGGCTTGGTTCCCCTATGTTCTCCTGGGCACGGGCTTGTTCTTTACACTCTATCTCGGTTTCCCACAAATCCGTTATTTCGGACATGCTTGGCGCGTTGTGCGAGGTAAGTATGATCAAAAAGGGGATGAAGGCGATACCTCTCACTTTCAGGCGCTCACGACGGCACTCTCAGGCACTGTGGGCACCGGCAATATTGGCGGCGTTGCGTTAGCACTGCACATCGGGGGCCCGGCCGCCCTGTTTTGGATGTGGATGACGGCTTTCATGGGGATGACCACAAAGTTTGTTGAGGTGACGCTGTCGCACAAATACCGTGAAAAAACCGCCGATGGCACCATGGCGGGTGGTCCCATGTACTACATGGCAAAAGGCCTCAATATGAAATGGATGGCCGTGCTATTTGCTCTCGCTACGGTAGCGTCTTCTTTTGGTACGGGAAGTCTGCCGCAAATTAACAATATTGCGCAGGCGATGAACGCCACCTTTGAACTGCCCCATGCCTTGACGGGGGGTGTTCTTGCCGTGTTGTTGGCACTGGTTATTATCGGCGGCATCACACGTATCGCGCTCGTGACATCGCGCTTAGTGCCCGCCATGTCGGTACTGTACATTCTGGGCGCCATGAGTGTTATTTTGTATAACTTAGAAAATATTGGCCCTTCGTTCGTGTCTATTTTCTCGGATGCATTTACTGGCTCATCGGCCGTGGGAGGCTTCCTAGGGGCGAGTTTTGCTTATGCCTTTAACAAGGGCGTTGGCCGTGGCTTATTTTCGAATGAAGCTGGTCAAGGTTCAGCGCCAATTGCACACGCGGCTGCACGCGCCCATGAACCCGTTTCTGAGGGGATGGTGTCGATCCTTGAACCTTTCATCGACACGATCATCATCTGTACCATTACCGGCTTGGTCATTTTGTCTTCTGGCGTTTGGACGGAGAAATTTGAAAACAACTTCCAACGCAGCGACATGATGATTGTGCAGGGAATCTATGATGAGGCTAACCCTGATCATGTCAAAGAACTCTCTGCTTTTATCAATGGTACTGGCCCCTCATCCATACAAACCTACAGCGGCCGTCTTGATATTGTTGGTGCGAAAGCCGTGCAAAATGATTTCACTGTGATCAACGCGCGTTCGATTGCTGAAGATGTGCGTTTTGATGTTAGCGCTATCACGCCGTTCAATGGCTCTATTGAGGTAAAAGATGGACAGTTGATTGATAACCGGATTCTTGTTTCAGGTAAATCGCTGATTCACTCGGCAGAACTCACCGCGGAAGCCTTTACCCGAGGATTCCTTGGCGAAGCCGGCCGGTACGTGGTGGCGATCGGTCTGCTGCTATTCGCGTTTTCAACGGCCATCGCCTGGTCCTACTACGGTGACCGAGCAATGACCTTCTTGTTTGGTCCAAAATCTGTCACGGGCTATCGCATTGTCTATGTGGCGGGTTTCTTCTGGGCGTCGTTCTCGGATACTACCCTCATCTGGAACGTCGCAGCTGTCACTGTAGTCGTGATGACGCTGCCCAACCTGTTGGGTATTTTGCTACTTCGCAAGGAAATGAAAGAAGAAGTGGGTAAATACTGGAAAGAGTTTAAACACTAATCCGACCCGGGGCACGGCAGCTGCACATCAAACCGTGCCCCACCCAAGTCGCTGTGTTGCAGCGTCATTTTACCTTTCATACTGGCCACAATATCAGCCACCATAGCCAAGCCGATGCCGTGGCCACTCTCATACTGATCGGCACGCTGACCCCGCCGCGTAATGGTCTCTAGCATTGAGGGATCGATCCCCGCGCCATCATCCTCTACCGAAAGCAAGACTTGACCATCCGACGCCGCCACCGTTAGCCGCACCCGATGCGATGCCGCTTTGCAGGCGTTATCCGCCAGGTTGCCAATCAATTCGAGGAGGTCTCGTTTATCGCCCTGTACCCATTGGGAGCTACCACACACCTCGAGGGTCAGCTCACGCTCAAGATACACCTTGGCAAGGCTCTGAACGACACGCTCCACCATGATGTAAAGGTCTATGCGCTGCCTTGCTAGGCTGTCCTGACTTTGAATAGCGGCACGTTGCAACTGATAGTCGATGATTTCCTGCATGTTGGTCACGGCTTTATCAGCATTGTCACGTGCCTCGCCCGACAGTTGCTGAACATCATTGCGCAATACTGATAACGGTGTTTTAAGACTATGGGCGAGATCTGAAAGCGCGCTGCGATAGCGCTCTCGTTGCTTCCTTTCGTTACCGAGCAAACGATTGATGGCGCCAATCAGGTCATTCAACTCCCTTGGATACACCCCAACGATCTGATCAGCGCGACCCTGCTCTACCCTCTGTAGCTGAGCCACCACCATGGTCAGTGGCCGCAGCCCCCACCTTACAATGAAAAGCAGCACAGCCAACAAAAGGAAGGTGGTGGCAATGTAGCTCACACGCAACACCCCTTCGTGTGCGGCCGACTGTTCACGAACCCTATTGCCCTCTTCGAAGACATGAAAAATCAATGCGACTTGCTCGCCGCTAGGCAACTCCCAACGCACGGGGCGTCGATAGTGAGAGAGTGCACTCGCTTGCGCGAAAAAAGCATCGGTACCAAACGGAACGTCATTGAGATTCGTTGTCAAATCACCGAGAGCGACAGCGACCGAAGAGGCTGAACGCCAATAAATTGTCCCATCTACATCGGTCACGGCCGCATAAAATCCCGATTGGGGCGTAGCTAACCGCGGCTCTTCAACCAAGGCCCCCATAACGACACGGCCTTCATCCGTAATATCAGCATTGGCCAATAACCAATACACGGCCAATTGCATATATTGGCGCTGGGCGACGTGGGCTGCATTATTGGAGGCAACGAAATAACCCACGCCCAACAGTGTTAAGGATAATGGGATCATCAAAAGCCCGGCCACTAACAAGCGGCGAGTAATCGACCATGTATTAAGGTTGAAGTTCAAAGCGGTAACCCTGCCCACGCAGCGTCGTAATAGGTTTACGTTGTCCATCGGGGTCAATTTTCTTGCGCAACCTGCCAACAAACACCTCGATGACATTACTGTCGCGGTCAAAATCTTGGTCGTAAAGATGATCCGTCAGTTCTGCTTTTGAAATCACCTTACCCGGATGGTGCGCAAAATACAGCAAGGTGTTGTATTCATAGCTCGTAAGGCTGACACGTTGCCCGCCCAGCGTCACCTGTTGGGTATGCGTGTCGATGGTCAGGTCCGCAAAGGTCATGGCGGCGCTTGTAAAACCGGCTGCTCGGCGGATGACCGCTTGAAGGCGAGCCTTAAGCTCAGGGAAATCAAACGGCTTTACCATGTAGTCGTCGGCCCCAGCTTCGAGACCCTCGACCTTGTCCTGCCAGTGACCACGCGCCGTCAGCACGATAATAGGAAACCTTCGCTGGTGGGCGCGCAGCGTTTGAATGAGCGCCATACCACTTAACGCAGGTATGCCCAAATCGATAATCGCCGCATCGTAGTCAAACTCCTGCCCCAGGTACAAACCTTCGAGGCCATCATGCGCCACGTCCACCGCAAACCCCGCATCGACCAACTGACGCTGTATTTGCCCCGATAACGCGTGGTCATCTTCAACAATCAAAACGCGCATGACTACTCTCTTCTGTCGCGCGGGACACGATCACCGCGATGCTCATGATGTGTCTCACCAATGCGTGGACGATTGGGCGCACGCCAACCTTCGGGGCGATAATCAAGGGTTTTAACCACGCCATCGTGTTGCAACAAACGCACGCGCAGTCCGCCTCGACGCTCTTGCACCGAGATCACCTTAGCGTTGTATTGTCGCTCTAAAGTACTGATCACCTGATCCACCGGCTGGGCATTTGTCCCAGCCGTGAACAGCAGTAATGTCAGTGCAAGGAATACGAGGCGCATAATGTCTCCAATAATGCATCAAGCTTATGACATAAAGTATGAATCAGGGCTGAACGACGAACAAGCCATCATTGCCTGGGATATGTACGCGATTATTTTTAGAACTAAACAGCCTTAATCATTCCTAAAAATAGAATTTAAGGGGGTCATTTACGCCAAATCTATATCCTAAAATCACAAATCTCTACAGCTTTTAATTCCAAAAAAGAATTTAGAATTATTGAAATTTATTGAAATCAATAGCTTGCAGGGAAGATCAAATAATGATCAGCTTTTTGCATAGCGTGCAACCTTTCGAAATTTTCTCACCGTATATCAGGGACACGGAATTAAATGGAGATCAACACCATGTTACGCGGACTAAAATCAGCCACGGTCGCACTCTTTGCGACAGCACTGGTCGCATGTGGCGGCGACAACAAGGCAGTATCGACTATCGCCGAACCCACCCCTGTCTCTTTCAACGTGGCTGAAATCGTGCGCGATAGTGCCCAGCTGTCCACCTTGTACACGGCAGTTCAATCCGCCGGCCTAGATAGCACCCTAGCTGATGAAAGCAGCACTTTTACCGTGTTTGCCCCCACCAATGCGGCGTTTGACGCTTTGGGTGAAGACACTATCAATGCCTTACTTGCCGACACAGAAACCTTGACGGATATTTTGCTCTACCATGTCGTGGCGGGCAGCGAAATTAATGCCGGTGCAGCCATGAGTGCCGCGGGCACGACCGTTGAGATGGCCAATGGCGACGCCGTCGGGGTGAGCGCCATGGGCAGCCGTGTTTACATTAACAATGCTATGGTGACTGTGGTCGATGTTGAGGCCAGCAACGGGGTTGTCCATGTCATTGATACCGTCCTGATTCCCCCTGCCGATCCGGATCCCGCCACTGTAGATCTAACGATCACTGAACTGGCGATCAACGACCCCGATTTCTCAACCTTAGTCACTGCACTTCAGGCCGCAGGCTTAGCTGACACATTAGCTAACGCCGAGGGCACTTTCACGGTGTTTGCCCCGACGAATGAGGCCTTTGCAAAAATTCCCGAACGTCTGCTTACCGCTATTCTTGCCGACACTGAGTTATTGACACAACTCTTGTTACAGCACGTGATTGTCGGTGCCGCGGTCGACTCACCCACGGCCTACTCTTTGATAGGCGCACAGGCTACCATGGCCAATGACGCGATGCTCGATATCGCACTCGAAGATCGCATGCTCACCATCGGTGGCGCCACCATTACCGACGTGGATACTTACGCCGCTAACGGTATAGCCCACGTTATCGATACGGTAATCATTGGCGACCTTGTCCTGCCCGAAGTGACTTACAACATCAACGAGATTGTGGCGATGAGCGATGACCACAACACGTTGCAAGCGGCACTCGAAGCAACAGGTTTAGATGCTGCTTTAGATGACGATAGCGCTACCTTCACCTTATTTGCGCCCACTGACGCGGCCTTTGCTGCCGTAGGTGAAGAAACGATTAATGCCTTGTTAGCCGATACCGACGCCTTAACGGATATCTTGCTGTATCACGCAATTGCCGCCGAGATTGATTCAAGCGCCGCCATCGCTGCTGCCGGCACCACGGTCGCCATGGTGAATGGTGACTCGGTAGGTATCAGTGTAGTTGAGGGCAAAGTCTACATTAACAATGCCATGGTAACCGTGGTGGATATTGAAGCAGTAAACGGCGTTGTTCACGTGATCGATATGGTGCTTATGCCACCGGCTGAACCCGATGCGGAAACCATGGCCATGAACATTGCTGAAATTGCCGTTGCAAGCGAAGGTTTTTCAACCCTTGTAGCAGCACTGACGGCAGCCAACCTGGTGGATACACTGGCGGATGAAACCGCCACATTCACGGTGTTTGCCCCTACAGATGCAGCTTTTGCAGCCATCCCAAGTGACACATTAAATGCAATTTTGGCAGACGCGGATACGCTCTCTGCCATTTTGCTGCAACACGTGATTGCGGGCGCTGCAGTGGATGCTGTTACCGCTTACAGCCTCAATGGCAACCAAGCTGAAATGGCCTCTGGCGCGATGTTAGATATTGCTATCAGCGAGGGGCAATTGACTATTGGAGGCGCTAAGGTGACAACCACCGACATCTATGCTGCTAATGGCATTATCCATGTCATTGATGCCGTTATTGTTGGCGATGTCACGCTTCCCTAATCCCTCTCCGGATGGTAGTTAACTTTGGGCGTCATTGACGCCCTTTTTTTTGCAGATGAATAGATTGGTTATGCCACGTTTATTATGGGAGGGACCTTAATGAAATCGCGCCCCTGCGCCAACACAATGCAATACCCCCTTGCCTCACCCAGAAATAAATATTGGCTCGTCCTCGCAAGTCACACTACACTACTTGTAACTAAAACGTGACATTAGGGGGCGTATTGATGTCTGTCGAAGCGTGGATGGAAAATCGTTATCAAATGTTGCTAGCACTGGCCAAGTACCGCTCTAGAAGTGATGTCTCCATGGCCAACTACAGCCTTTATCGCGCTGCTTTGCGCACTGGCTTACTTGATCAATACTTCAGCACCAAAATGGCTAACGCTAACCGTTAATCACGTTAAGGTTCGAGGCTTTTTCAAACGCAGACGACACCGGCACCTCGACACTGACCGTCGTGCCAATACCTAGCTGGCTTTTCAATTCAATATGGCCGTCAAACAAGGTGACTAAATCCTTCACAATGGCCATACCCAGCCCTGTGCCTTCGATATTCTCAGCAATGACTTCAGGTGCGCGTGCAAAACGCTCAAACACATGCGGTAACATCTGCTCACTGATACCTACTCCCGTATCGTTAACCTCCACGCGCAATACATTCTTTGCATAACTGACCGTCACATCGATGCGTCCTGAAGGGGTATATTTGACGGCATTCGCCACCAGATTAATGATGATCTGGTTGTAGCGGACATGATCTAGCCACACATGCTCGGGGACGTCGTCGGCCATCGATAATACCAGTGCCACATGATTCGCCTCAGCGATCGGCACAAACTGGTCTACAACGCTAGTAAACAATTCAGCGACAGATACCCTCTGAGGACGCAGTACCAAGCGATTTTCAGCCATTTTTTGAACATCGAGAATATCTGACATGATCGCGCGCAAATGCTTCGCGGTACTTACCGATGCTGTCAAAATACTGCGTTGCTTGGGACCTAGGCTCGGGTCAAGAGATAGCGCTTGTAATGTCCCATAAATGCCATTCAAGGGGCTACGCACCTCGTGAGAAACATTGCTGATAAAATTAGACTTCATTGACGCCATGTGGCGCTCTTGCTGGAGTAAATCTTGTAACCATTGCCGGTGTGCACGCTCATATCGACGATGCATAAAAAAGGTATAGCCCAAGGCGACACTTTGCATAAGCAGTTGCATGATTTCATACCCCGGTCGCAAACGCGGGGCTGTGATGGACACGAGATCCTCAAGATAAAATTGCCGATAACCTAGGTAGAGCACCAAGATTACATTCCAAACAACCTGCACATGCAAACGCCACCCACCCCCAAAAGCAATAGCGTACATTAATGGTGTAATCGCTAACCAACTCATAGTGGCAGAGTAAAAACCACCATTGGTATAGGGCCCGACAGGAACGGCAATCATCAGCATCGCCATCATGCTGGTCTTCCCAAAGGCGTCCCCCTGGACCGTTTTTTTTGAAAAATAGTAGCCCGAAATGCCACCCAAGACGGCAGCCATCCCCATGAATATCCAGCGTTGAGGCAAGGACTGGCCGAAAGCAACCATGGCCAACAAGGCGGACAGTGCCGCCAAAGTAAAGGCGGTCTTCATCCACGTAGTTCTTTGATTTTGGAGCAGTACCGTTGAATCCATCACGACCTCAAAGCGTTGTTTAAGTGATAGCCCACGCAAGCGTACTACGCAAATATCATGCACGAATAAAAAAGGCTACCGATGGTAGCCTTTTAAAAAGAAGGGAACAGTGGCGGATTATTCGCTCACTGTCGCGTTAATCAGCTCCTGCAACTCCCCGTTTTCAAACATCTCGGTAATGATGTCACAACCACCAACCAATTCACCCGCTACCCATAATTGTGGGAAGGTAGGCCAGTTCGCATACTTGGGTAATTCAGCACGGATATCGGGATTCGATAAGATATCCACATAGGCAAAACGCTTACCGCACGCCATTAAGGCCTGCGAAGCACGCTGCGAAAAGCCGCACTGAGGCTGGTTGGGTGAGCCTTTCATATATATTAGTACAGGGTTTTCAGCTATTTGCTGTTTGATGGTATCCAGAGTGTCCATAGAATCAAACCTATCAGTGAATCAACGTGGCGCTATGATATACGTTTCCAAACAAAATTTCGCTGCTCACGACAAATAATTCCTCAACGCGACAGAGATTTCCATTTTTTTCCAAGGGCTATTATACTCGAGCCTCGTCGGGCAGCTATCGCTGCCCTTTTGCGTTTTTTAGCGCCTCTACACAGGTATGAGTAAGGCAAAGCTAGGGAAGATATTGATCATGGCAACAAGACACTTTTTATCACTGTTGGACACTTCACCCGATGAGCTACAGGCCATTATCGCGCGCGCGATAGAATTAAAGGCCCTGCAAAAACAGCGCATCAATCACGCCGTGTTCCCCCATTATGTATTGGGCATGATCTTTGAGAAAGCGTCTACCCGAACCCGTGTTTCGTTCGAAGCTGGCTTTGCGCAATTTGGTGGTCATGCCATGTTCCTCTCACCACGAGATACCCAACTGGGTCGAGGCGAACCCATTTCTGACTCCGCCAAAGTGATTTCTTCTATGGTGGATATTGTCATGATTCGCACCTTTGCCCACCGCACTGTGGAAGAGTTTGCCAAGTACTCCACGGTGCCTGTTATTAATGCCCTCACTGACAGCTTCCATCCCTGCCAGCTTTTAGCCGATGTGCAAACCTTTGTTGAGCACCGCGGCAGCATTCAAGGCAAGCGCGTCGCGTGGGTCGGCGACGGCAACAATATGTGCCAGTCTTACATCAATGCTGCTCGTCAGTTTGATTTCGAATTGGCCATTGCCTGCCCAGAGGGTTACCGCCCTGATGAAACATTGGTGAACGACAATGCTAAGCGTATTCACATGACGACAGACCCCCTCGTTGCCGTTAAGGGAGCCGATTTAGTGGTCACCGATACTTGGGCATCGATGGGCCAAGAAGAAGAGAAGCAGCAACGTATGGAAGACTTTGCCGGCTATCAGGTAAACGATGAATTGATGAGTCACGCCGCTTCTAATGCTTTATTTATGCATTGTTTGCCGGCCTATCGCGGCATGGAAATTGAAGAGAACACCCTCGATGCCCCCTATTCCGTGGTATGGGATGAAGCAGAGAACCGTTTACATGCCCAAAAAGCACTCATGGAGTTTTTACTCAACCATTCAAAATAGTGTCGCCATCTCTGCGAGACACCTCCTGCAAATAGGACCTGTTGTGGGAGGCGTCTGCGTGCAGACAGTGACGTAGCTCTCAAAACCGTTCGATTTTATAAACCATAAAAACACAACTAATAGAATTTTTAGAATCACCTAACCACTATATTTTGTGTCTTTGCACTTTTTTTAGCCATATAACAAATTGGTTTATTAAATAAATAAAAACTCATTTTTTTAATAATAAGCGCCAGCAATGGCTTCCTTGTTAGTGCTCACACACATTGCAAGTTATCCACAGTTTTTCCACCATTTTCACTCAGACTTACTCTATTGCATTAGTCATAAAACCGCATTATCTTGTATTCCGTTTCAAAGAAACCCCAATATATTGGGTTTATGAAACGTCGCGCTAACAGAATAACAACACTGTTTCTGGCTTCTCGTCAAACACAGTCATGCGCCGAAAGATTAACCGCCAAATAGATAGGACTAACATTATGTACACCGAGATGGAATCGCCTGCGACGCAAGGTAGTGCGCCCGCTGCAAAGCAGCCCGCACAAGACGTCAACCTCACAGCCCCCGGCCTGATGCGCGTGATTAAGCGCAATGGCACCGTGGTTCCCTTCGACGAAAGCAAGATCACCGTGGCGATGACCAAGGCGTTCCTGGCCGTTGAAGGTGGCACAGCAGCGGCATCATCGCGTGTACACGACACAGTTAAGACTCTCGCTCAGCAGGTATTCGCTACCTTTAAGCGTCGTATGCCTTCTGGTGGCACGGTCCACATTGAAGAAATCCAAGACCAAGTCGAATTGTCGTTGATGCGTGCGGGTGAACACAAAGTCGCTCGCGACTACGTGATTTATCGCGAACTGCGTCGTCAACAGCGCTCGCACAATGCGCCTAGTGACAATCTCCACCCCACGATTAATATGACCATGCCCGATGGCTCGCGTCAGCCTTTAGATCTAGGTCGTATGGAGACTCTGGTGACAGAAGCATGTCGCGACCTTGAAAACGTGTCTATCGAGAAGATCCTCAGCGAAGCCCAGAAAAACTTGTATGACGGTATCACCAGCGATGAAGTCAACACCTCGTTGGTCATTACAGCCCGTACCTTGGTTGAGCAAGAGCCTAATTATAGCTATGTCACAGCGCGCCTGTTGGCGGACAAGTTGCGCGCCGAAGCATTGAGCTATTTGGGTATCGCAGAGTCTGCAACACAATCAGACATGCACACCTACTACCCACAAGCCTTAAAAGCATACATTGCCAAAGGTATTGAACTGGAGCTACTGGCGGAAAACCTCAACGGCTACGATCTGGACCTATTAGGCGCGGCGCTGCAAGCTGATCGCGACAACCAATTCGCGTATTTAGGTTTCCAAACACTGTACGATCGCTACTTTATTCACACCAGTGAAGAAGTACGTATCGAGCTGCCGCAAATTTTCTTCATGCGTGTCGCCATGGGCTTGGCCATCGAAGAGCCAAACCGCAACGAACGCGCTATCGAGTTCTACAACCTGTTGTCGTCTTTCGACTACATGTGCTCAACCCCTACCCTGTTTAACGCGGGCACCAAGCGCCCTCAGTTGTCGTCATGTTACCTCACCACGGTACCCGATGATTTACACGGTATTTATGGTGCTATTCAAGACAATGCGATGTTGTCTAAGTGGGCAGGTGGTTTGGGTAATGACTGGACCCCAGTGCGCTCACTCGGCGCTTACATCAAGGGCACAAATGGCCGTTCACAGGGTGTGGTGCCCTTCTTAAAAGTAGCCAACGATACCGCTGTAGCGGTCAATCAAGGTGGCAAACGCAAGGGCGCTGTGTGCGCCTATTTGGAAACGTGGCACATGGACATCGAGGAATTCCTCGAGCTGCGTAAGAACACCGGTGACGACCGTCGCCGTACCCATGATATGAATACGGCCAACTGGGTGCCCGATTTATTCATGAAGCGCGTTTTCCAAAATCGCGAGTGGACCCTGTTTTCACCCAGCGATACGCCTGATCTGCACGACCTGACCGGCGCTGCGTTTGAAAAGCGCTACGAAGAATACGAGCGCATGTGCGAAACCGGTGAGATGCCTTTGTTCAAGCGTGTTAATGCGGCAGATCTGTGGCGCAAAATGCTCGGTATGCTGTTCGAAACAGGTCACCCCTGGATCACCTTCAAAGACAGCTGCAACCTGCGTAGCCCGCAGCAGCATGTTGGTGTTGTCCACTCATCTAACCTGTGCACAGAAATCACCTTGAACACCACTGCCGGTGACGAGATTGCCGTGTGTAACTTGGGTTCAGTGAACTTGGCGCAACATATCGTGGATGGCCAGCTCGACCAAGTCAAACTGCGCAAAACCATCGATACCGCTGTTCGCATGCTCGACAACGTCATTGATATTAACTACTACGCCGTTGAAGCCGCGCGTCAGTCCAATATGCGTCACCGTCCTGTTGGCCTGGGATTGATGGGTTTCCAAGATGCGTTGTACAAGATGGATATCGCTTACAGCAGTGCGCAAGCCGTTGAATTCGCCGACCGTTCGATGGAGGCGATCAGCTACTACGCCATCAGCGCTTCAAGCGACTTAGCGGCTGAGCGTGGCCGTTATTCAAGCTACGAAGGTTCACTCTGGAGTCAAGGCATTCTGCCATTGGATTCGCTGCGTATTTTGCGCGACAACCGTGGTGCTGAATTCTTGCAAATCGACGAAACACATACATTGGATTGGGAGAGCTTGCGCCAGAAAGTCAAAGCGCAAGGCATGCGTAATTCAAACGTCATGGCCATCGCCCCAACGGCAACTATTGCCAATATTACAGGCGTAACGCAATCCATTGAGCCCACGTATCAAAACCTCTATGTGAAATCGAACCTTTCTGGTGAATTCACCGTAGTTAATCCTTATTTGGTGCGTGATTTGAAAGCACGTGGCCTGTGGGACAACGTGATGGTTAACGATCTCAAGTACTACGAAGGAAGCGTGCAAGAAATCGATCGTATTCCTGCCGATTTGAAGGCGCAGTACGCCACAGCCTTTGAAATTGAGCCTCGTTGGATTGTTGAAGCGGCTAGCCGTCGTCAAAAGTGGATTGACCAGGCACAATCGCTCAACCTTTACATCGCCGGCGCTAATGGCAAGAAACTGGATATCACATACCGCATGGCGTGGTTGAGTGGTCTGAAAACCACCTACTACCTCCGTGCCTTGGCAGCCACGTCAACAGAGAAGTCAACCGTGAGCAGCAGCAAGTTAAACGCCGTATCCAATGGTTCAGCTGCCGCGACGATGCAAGCAGGCCCGGCCGAAGTGCCCAAAGCCTGCTCCATCGACGATCCTGATTGCGAAGCTTGCCAATAAACAATGCATGGCGGTCACTGGCCGCCAACACACATTTTAAAGAGGGAAATACTTATGTTGAGCTGGGACGATTACGATACCGACACCATTGAAACACCTGCCCCCGTGGTAAAAAAAGCGGCTGAAACATTGGCTGAGCCAACCCCTGCCCCGGTGGCTGAAGCGGCCCCCGCACCGGCGGCTGAATCAGTCGCTGTCGCGCAACCCAACGTCAGCCATAGTGCCGCTGATAATGTGGCTCGAGCTATTGAAGCCACCCAAAACATGGATGTGCGCACCGGTCTTGAAGAACTTGAAATGGGAGCAGAGCGCATCCAAGTGGACCAAAAGCGCATGATCAACTGTCGCGCTGACTTAAACCAGCTCGTGCCTTTCAAATATGACTGGGCTTGGCAAAAGTACATCGACGGTTGCGCCAACCACTGGATGCCACAAGAAATCAACATGTCTAAAGACGTAGCACTGTGGAAGTCTAAAGACGGCTTGACCGACGACGAGCGCAAAATTGTGATGCGTTCATTGGGTTATTTCTCGACGGCAGATAGTTTGGTTGCCAACAACTTAGTACTGGCCATTTATCGCTTGATTACCAACCCCGAGTGCCGTCAGTACATTTTGCGTCAAGCCTTTGAAGAAGCCATCCACACCCATGCCTACCAGTACTGCGTAGAGTCTCTGGGCATGGATGAAGGTGAAGTATTCAATATGTACCGTGAGGTACCGGCGATTGCGAAAAAAGCCACCTGGTCTATTTCGCACACCAAAGCATTGTCTGACCCCAATTTCCAAACCGGCACCCCCGAAGCCGACCAAGAATTGCTGCGCAACCTGATTGGCTTCTACTGTGTCACCGAAGGTATTTTCTTCTACTGTGGCTTCACCCAAATTCTATCGATGGGCCGTCGAAACAAAATGACCGGTGTGGCCGAGCAGTTCCAATACATCCTGCGCGATGAGTCGATGCACCTAAATTTTGGTATCGACGTAATCAATCAGATCAAACTGGAAAATCCACACCTTTGGACCCCCGAGTTCAAGGCCACGGTCACCCAAATGATTTTGGAAGGCGCGCAGTTAGAAATTGAATACGCGCGTGACACGATGCCACGTGGTGTTCTGGGTATGAATGCGGCCATGATGGAGGAATACCTGCAATTTATTGCTAACCGCCGTTTGACTCAGTTGGGCCTCCCTGAGCAATTCGCCGGTGTACAAAACCCCTTCCCATGGATGTCTGAGATCATGGACTTGCGCAAAGAGAAAAACTTCTTCGAAACGCGCGTGCTTGAGTACCAAACAGGCGGTGCTCTAAGCTGGGATTAATCTCACCAGGTGTTTGCCTCGTGGTTGTATAGCGACCCGCTGAGGCTCATTAAAGAATCCAGTGTCTTATGTAGTCACTGGATTTTTTTTGTCTAAAAATCGCCGCACTTTGTAGATAACCGTCTATTCTAAGTGGGTATTTATGCATAAAAAACGCCCTATTAAATTTACATGAACTTAACTATGTCGTCATCCAACATGCCCATTGATGTCAGTAGCTGCGACCGGCAAGAGATTCGCTTTCCCGGGGCCATCATGCCTCACGGCACGCTCATCGTGCTTGATAAGCGCAGCCATAATGTCGTGGCCTGTGCTGAAAATATCTGTGACTATCTAGAACTGACGGGGAAATATGCCGGCGACATCAAGCGTCTTTTACCTGAGGCCATTTGGCTACAACTACGCAAGCATACCGGCGACTATCTAGACCGATACACCCTCGCCAATGGCGTTGTCATCGATATTCATGCCAATTCAGATGAGCACTACATGTTCATGGATATTGAACGCCTCTTTGGGCCAGCCGAATTAAGCCGTGAAAACCCGATGGCACTGCTCAGAGAATCACGCGCCCTACAAGCACGCGTGACACCGTTTGAAGAAGAGCGTGATGTACGCCAAGTGACCGTGAACACAATACGGGAGATCATTGGTTACGACATGGTGCAGTTTCTACTCGTACGAGGAGACGGCACCATGCAAACAGTGGCAGAATCGAGCAATGGTCACTACCAAAGTTTTTTAGATAAGCGCTTTCCACGCTCCGATGTACCCGACCCTGCGCGCAAAAATATCGAGCAACACGATATGATTTATGTGCCGGATATAGACTACACCCCCATGCCCCTCATCAGTTTCAGCGATGAGATAGCCCCCAAAGATATCAATTTATCCTGCTCCTCACTGCGCAGCTTATCGCCAATGTGTAATCGCTTTTACCTGAATGTTGGGGTACATGCGAAGTTGGCCATGACCGTGTCACACAAAAATAAAGTGTGGGGCATGGTCATCGCATGGAACAGTAAATCAAAATACATTTCGCCCAAGCACAGGATGCTTTGCCGTCATTTTTTAGACGCAGCAGCGAAACACATCATCGTTAATCGCGAGATTAGGGCGCGTAATACGTTCATTACGCAAAGTAATTATGTCGATGATTTCCTGGATGAGCTTCAGCGCAAACAGGCACCTGACAAAGGCTACGCAAATTTGGCCAACTTACTTCTTAAAATCCTCCCCTGTTGTGGCGCAGCGGTGATCACACCCAACAGTATTTACAAGGCGGGCTTGTGCCCAGAGAATGATCAATTAAAAAGTAAAGCACCGTCCATTCGTGTGCTCACGGTTCAAAATGACAACGCCGCCTTTTATATACAAGAGCCCTATAAACTTGTCCGGCTCAGTGGTTTCATGGCGCTACCTCTCATCTTAGAGGGAAGTTATGTGGCCATTTTTAGACGCGAAGAAGTTGAGACGGTGACATGGGCCGGCGACCCTAAAAAGCCTGTATCGGTCGATGAAGTGAGTGGTATCAAACGGCTATCCCCGCGAGGTTCTTTCCAAGCATGGAAAGAAGAAGTTAAGCACAACGCTGTACCTTGGGAGAGGGTCGACATCGATATCTTCCAACGCCTCGTCAATGGCCTCAACAGCCTCTTGGGAACGACTGCCCTAGCGGAGACGCCACCCGACGTTCTAGCCGCTGTGACTACCCACCCTAGCGTGGCATCGCAGGGTACTGATTCGAGACTGCAAATCACAGGCAACACTATAGCGGAACGCACACTTCGCAACACCCTTAAGCAACTCCCCAAGTTACCCTCTGCCTTAATTATTGAGAGCGACTTTTTGAGTGCAGCACACCTTGAGGACCTGCTGGCTGAGGCGGGTATCACCGCCGAAACGCCGCCCAATCCAAAACACATTGAATCGTTCATAGAGAAGCGCCAATACGACCTTATCTTCATAGCGACAGATAACCAAAACGTTGACTGGCAACACCTCATTGAAAGGATAAAACGCGAGCATCAAGCCACCCACATCGTAGCCTTGTGCAACCGAAAACCGTTGCATGTCACCAGTAAGGATATGATATTTGCCTTTTTGACTCGCCCGATTCTTGCCGCCGAGCTCTATCAAACGGTGATTAATTGTTGCTCATAGCGTGCGGTATTCCCCTATTAGCGAGGTAGCATGAACGACGTCAAAACGACAAAATTGGCACTAAAACGCGTTGCGATCGATACCTATCATGAAAACGTGGCCTATCTAAACCGACGCTGTGAAGCGTATCGTGCTGAGGGTTTTCAGGCCCTTAGCAAAGTAGAAATCCGACTAGATGGCAAACGTATTCTTGCCGTACTCAATATCGTCGACGACGACAACATCGTTTCGCCCGTTGAAGTGGGCTTATCTGAGCAGTGTTTTACGCAATTTGAAGTCATTGAAGGCAGTGAAGTACAACTCAGCCACGCTGAACCGCCCCAGTCAATGCAGTTTGTAAGACAAAAAATGCGTGGCCAACGGCTCGATCAAACTCAAATTAATGCCATCGTGCAGGACATAGCCGACAACCGTTATTCGAAGCCCGAAATAGCTGCCTTCCTGGTCAGTGCAGCCGACGCGGGACTTGACCGAGATGAAATCCTTTTCCTCACCCGTGCCATGATCGAGTCGGGGCACAGCCTTGATTGGGAAGAGGAGATGGTGGTCGACAAACATTGCATTGGAGGGATCCCGGGGAATCGAACCACAATGGTCATCGTACCGATCGTCGCTGCACACGGATTACTCTTTCCCAAGACATCGAGCCGAGCCATTACCTCACCCGCCGGCACCGCCGATACCATGGAAGTCTTTGCCACCGTTGACCTTGACCCAGAGCAACTTCACACCATCGTACATGCACAGAGAGGATGCCTCGCCTGGGGCGGCAAGGCGAAATTAGCCCCCGTTGACGATATTCTGATTTCGGTTGAGCGCCCGCTGGAAATTGATTCTCCCGGCCAAATGATTGCGTCGATTTTGTCGAAGAAAATCGCCTGTGGCGCGACGCATCTATTAATCGATATTCCCATTGGCAAGTCGGCCAAAGTCAGTAATGCCCGCGATGCCATGCAACTTCGCAAATTGTTTGAATATGTCGGCGACCAGCTCGGTATAGACTTACAAGTGGTCATCACCGACGGTAGTCAACCCATTGGCCGCGGGATTGGGCCTGTGCTGGAAGCCCGAGATGTCTTGAAAGTGCTGTCGAATGCCGCTGATGCACCACGCGATCTGCGTGAAAAATCATTAAAATTAGCGGGACTAATTTTAGAGCTCGATCCGGATATACGTGGCGGCTGTGGCTACGATGTCGCCCGCGACATTCTCGATAGCGGCCGAGCACTCAGTAAATTTAATGCCATCATCGACGCTCAAGGCCGACAAACGAAGGTCTTAACGCCTGGTAAATTGACACAAGACATTTGTGCACCCTGTGATGGTGTGGTGACTGAAATTGATAACCTGTGCCTAGCAAAAATCGCGCGTTTAGCCGGAGCGCCCATGGATAAAGGCGCGGGTGTCGATGTGTTTAAGAAAGTCGGCGACAGTGTTCAGAGCGGCGAGCCCTTGTATCGGATTCACGCTGAATTCCCAGCTGATTTTAGTTTTGCCACGCGTTGGGCCACCCAACATCATGGTTATGTCATAAGCGCCGAGAAACGCCATGCTGATTTTGTATTTTGATGATTACTGCGAACCCGCCAAGGCACTCGCCAAGGCACTCGACTGCCAGGCCTCAGCCATTATTCGACACCGCTTTCCCGATGGCGAGAGTTGCTTAACACTCCCCTCTGCGCTGTCGGGTGATGTGCTACTCTGTCAAACACTCAATCAACCTAATGCAAAATTAATCGAACTCATCCTAGCCGCGCATACTGCGAGGCAGCTGGGCGCACATCGTGTACTACTGGTCGCACCCTATCTTTGTTATATGCGTCAAGATATGGCCTTTGAACCGGGCCAAGCCGTTAGCCAAGGCATCATCGGTGGACTCTTGGCGGAAACCTTTGACGGTGTCTTTACCGTCGACGCGCATTTACATCGGATTCACCATCTTTCGGAGGCGATCCATAAAGGAATAGCGTGTAATATCATCGCCTCAACCACCATAGCCCACTTCATTGCTACACAATACCCACATGCTGTGCTTATTGGTCCTGATAGCGAGTCAGAACAATGGGTCGCCGAAGCGGCTGCGAGTGTCGGCTTGGCCTTCACCATTGCCAGTAAAACACGGTACGGCGATCGCGATGTACGGGTTGACCTACCCGCCTTTGAACTCGCCGGACGCGATGTGGTGATTGTCGACGATATCGTCAGCAGTGCGCACACGGCGATTGAAGCCGCAAGGATCGCCAAGGCGAGAGGCGCTGCACGCGTTGCTATCGCTTGCACCCATGCCCTATTAGCACCTGGGGCGCGTGAGCTCATTGCTGAAGAAGGCATCGATGCGCTATGGAGCTGCGATAGTGTGCTCGACGCCAGCAATGCGATCTCCTTGGCCGACTCTCTGGCCACCGCGATAAAACAAGCGCTCTAGCGTGCGATCTGCCGTGTAAATGGAGGTAATGAATCGAGGATACTGCGACCGTAACGCCTTGTGACAACGCGCTTGTCCAATAGCGTGATCGTGCCGGTATCATTTTCAGAGCGCAACAAACGACCCGCCGCCTGCACTAATTTTAGGGCGGCATCGGGTACGGAAATTTCCATAAAAGCATTGCCGCCACGCGCTTCAAC
>DATHYR010000578.1:0-6218 GCA_035458985.1 Pseudomonadales bacterium | reverse complement strand
ATGACCAACCTTTATTTGCGTGACTCGTTAATGACTTTGATGACCGTTGCAAGGTCGTCATTGTCAAACTCTACTTCAGGTGGCCAGTACCCTGTCGCCGCTAAAACTTGTGCTAGTGCGTGTCGGTAGGTACTGGCAAAGTAGGGCGGTCGGGTTCATCGTTAACAACTTCAAGCACCACCAGTTTTTTGATGAAGTCATCTAAAACGATTGGCACAACCACATTGTGTTGCTGGCATGCCTGGTGTGCAAGATACGCCAAATCTTCAATGCCGATACCATTGTCCATATCGCTGGCTTTGCGTTTGTATTTTCTTTCCCACGCCACAATGGTAAAAAGGTTGGTGGTGACATCAACAGGGCCTTCACCCTGGTCGACTCTAATAGTTAGTTGCATGTCGGGCCTTTGCTGTTTGTGTGTGGATTAGGCAACTACGGTGGTGAGTACGCCACCAGTAAAAGTAATGCTGATAGTGCTGAGTTCGCCCATGGTTGCGTTGATGACCGGCAAGGATTCCAGATAGCAGCCGACCAATTCAAAACGGGGTTCGGTGGCGCTAGCCGTGGTCAAACCTGCAACAGTGTTTGAAACCTTCACTGTGGTGGTAGTGCCAACAAGAGCTGCAAGTGTTGCGTACGTTTCAGTGGCCGCATAGGACATGTACAAGTCCATAGTGATTTCGTTGTTAGCAAGGCCACCCGTGTAGACCCGTGAAGTAGAACCAAACGCTGTACTTTCAAGCGATTCGATCGTGCTGGTAACGGTGCAACTGGTGCATTGGTCGGTCAAAGAAACGCTGTTGACTTCAACGCCTGGGTTTGAAAGGTATGTGGAAGTTGCCATGGGTTAATCCTTTTTCGGTTGTGCTTTATTTTTAGCAGATTTTGGGGCTGGGCTGTCGCTAGGTGTCTCAACTTTAATAAAGCCGTGGGTTAGCAACGCTTCAATATTGGTACCTGCACCTGGCACGAACTCTTCGCCTACGGTGCCGATCTTTTCACTAATGATTGTGTATTTCATGTTCAACCTGTCTGTGCTTGCATGTCAATGGATAGATCATATGCGGCAAACATTTGTCCGCCGACTGGGAACGAACCAGGGCGCCCAGACTTCACAGCCACATTCTTTGCTAGAACCTGCGCACACATGCCTAAAACGCTGCGTAAGCCATCCAAATTGGCTGGCCCTAAGGTTATGACCTTGACCGAAAAATTCATCGTGACGATGTTGTAGTTAAAGGCGTCAAAACTGGGTGCGTCAATAAACACGCAAGGCGGGTTGATCTTCTCAGGGTCAAACACCACACGCATGCCAGTGATCGTTGCCAGCGTTGTCGCAAGATCATCTATGGCTTCATTGAACAGGTCGGTGTATGCCATCACGCAACCGCAGGCCGTGGGATACCGGCTAACTGTTTGATCAGTGGTGACAGGCCCGAAACTGCAGCTGTGCCCATATCGCTAAAACTAGCAAATTGGTCAATGGCGCCACGCTGGCGGTAAATCGAACCCCCCATCATGATCGTTGCCAATTCGACATCACCGCTGGGGGCGCTGGTTAAAGAGTCCGTATACCCTGACTCTTGACGTCTGCGATATATGAAATTGTTGGCGCTTGTCGCACACTGCGCAAGAAACGCTGTTTCATCAACGCTTGCCAACGCAATACCTAGCCAGGTGCCAATCTGAGTTCCCGTAATCCATGTGCATGTCTGCGTGTATTGCAGGGTGCCACCAGTGACAGCGCCACGGGTGATGTCGTCGCCTGCTTCATAGAACATGACCTGGTTAGGTATTGACCAGTTGTAATCAAACAGCAAGTCACCTTGTGAGTCAACACCAATGAAGTAGTACTCAGGTAATGCGTAGACGGTGTAACTGCCGTTGGGTGGGTCAGTCAATCCTGCAATGGTGACAGGTTGCCCAATCGCCACGTCAGGTTCAGTCAGCGTTTGGACAACCACATAGTTATCCAACCGCTGCTTGAAAGTTATTTGGTATGTAGCCATAGGCGGCTAACCGCCTTTCGGAATCAGGCCTGGGTGATCTTGCGAATCATGCTTGAGTTAGCAGCAAAGACTGCGGCGTAACCGTACATCGACATGGTGCGTGAAACCGTGGTGGGGTTCTCAACCGAAAGCAAGCCCTGGTCTTGACGGTAGATTTCGTAAGCGTTGGCATTGAAAATGACCATGGTCTTAGCGGCGAAATTCTTGTCAACGATAATTTGCAAACCAAGTGGGTTTGAACCTTGCCATGAAGTTGCGTCACCCTTACCGATGGTGTTGAAACCGTTCAGGCCACCGCCCGTGTAACTAAAAATTGGTCGGTTTGTCGTGTCGACCAACTGCATCATCAAGCCCCAGGTGGCTGGGTCAACCGCAATGTGGGTTGGCAAGTAGTTCGTGGCGGCAACCGTGGTTACTGCACAGTCGTAAATTGACTTCAACAAGTCGGTCACTGACAAGTCCCAAACACCGTCACTGGTGGCGCTTGATACAAGCGTGTCACATGCGTAATTGTCGATAGCAAGCAAATATTGGCCTGCGAGGTCTTGCATGATGATGGCCATAGCGGCGGGGTCACTGAACGCCACCGTTTGGTAGGACAAGGTGGTGCTGCCAGCAAAAGTCTTTTTGGTGACGGTGTTAGCGGCGATCACGCTGGTGGTTGCCGATACTGCGTCAAACTGTGCCGACTGTTCTGCAACTGACGGGTGAGTTGTCCAGGTCGGACGAATGAACGTAGCGCCTGCGCCGCCACCTGGCATTGCACGAGTACCCACTGCGGTAAGCAATGGTGAAATGTAGTTGATATCCGCAAACACTGGGCCGAGAATCGGCACGGGGATTACACCAGGCACGTTGCCAGTGTTGACATCGCCAGCGGCAGCTGCGATATCTGACTGGTGGTAACTGCGGTAGTCGTTCCAAACCTTTTGTGCATTGGCGGCTTCTACGCCACCCTTGTGCATTGCGGCCACAAATTCTGCAGCGTTCGGCAGGCGTGGTTCACGCTTTGCCTGAGCAAAAATTGGTGCCGTGGGGATAACGGTTTCTTCAACAACTGCGGGGCTGGTTTCCATTTTCGGTTCTTCCTTAGGTTCTTCGGCCACTGGTTCTGAGGCCGCCACTTGGCTTATGGTACTACTTTTGAAAGCGGCCGTGGGGACGAGACTGATCTCTAACCAGTCAGCTGCTAACACGGTCATGTTGCCTTCTTTGTCGTATGAAAATTCTGTGGGATTCACACCCACGGACAGTTCCATAACGCCATCAGCTGCTAACACCAAGGCTTCATTGCCTAGGTCTGTCGCACTAATTTTCATAGCCAGCAACATTTCTGTGCCGGTATCAACTCGTTCAGTTACAAGGCCAACGGGCATGCTTGAGTTGTGGTACATGAACACACGTGGTTGGCGTCCGTCAACAGGTAATGAACCTGGTGCAAATGACACAGTAGTGCCATCGCTTACGGTTGCAAAAGTTCCATATTCGACTGCCACACCAGTGATTGTGCGTCGTGGTAGTCCGTCTGGGCCTGCGGCTTCGACAGCAAATGTGTTGGCGTTGAATTGAATCATTAGACAAGTTCCTCTTGTGTGTTTTCTTGTGGTTGTTCTTGTACGGGTTGCATGTTTGACATGCCTTCTTCTTCGGTTTCTAAGAAATCGTCGGTGTCCCAACAAACATATGTGCCACGGGGCAACTGTTGTGACAGTGCGGCCACGATTGCTTCGGCGTACATTGACAGGCCGAAAGTCCACAAGTCAGATTTGGCGCCAGCACTGTTTGTGTATGCGTATGAACCTGTAGAAATACCCAACAAATACGGGGGTACATTGCACAAGTTAGCGATTTCTTTTGATTGGTATTCGGCGGCGTCAATCAACAGCATTTTGTCTGGTGTCGCAGTTGTTTCTGTGTACGTCAAAAATTCGTTCAGTGCAGCTGTCTGATTGGTGGCCCGTGCCTGGTTAAACGATTCGGCAAGTGCGGCAAGTTCAGAACCTGACAGCGGCTCACCACCAGTTTGTTTAAGTACACCGGCGGGAATCGCTGAACTGCTATTGCGTAGCCGTGCTTCTTCTAGTTTTAGTGATGTCGCAATGGTTGTTTCGGACATGTACAACATGCCTTGTGTTGGGCTGAAAATTTGCACAACATCTTTGGGGTCAATAGCGCCACCGTTGAAAAAGATTTCTTTGCTTTTACCGAACCACACGGGCGGGTTGGCGTCAGGTGTCGTAATTGAACCTTGCGGCAGTCGGGTGGCACTAGCCATGTAACCGTCTTTGGTGCGACTGGTGATGTACAGCATGCTTCGACCAAAAAAGAAAAGGTCATCAAAAACCCATGGCCACAAAAAGTTGTTAGGCATTTCGGGGTCTAATTGGCGTAACCAGGAACGAGGCGCCAACGGCACTTCTTCCATTTCACCGTCTTCTTCATTCCAAACTTCGGTATACATTTTTAGTTTCATGCTGGCCAGCACTGACGCCATCAGGTCACGGCTTCGACTAATCGCAGGCACAGACATGGCACGATTACGCATGACACCAGCCTGATAAGACCACCAATCACCAATAAGGTTTGGGCCTGCGACTTGTGAAGAATAGTAAGCACCACCAACTGCAGCTGCTTGCACAGTCGGTTCAGGTTGGGGCGATATCTGCGCCTTGTTCACTTTGTTAGTGCTGAATAATCCCATGGTGTTTTCCTATCGGGGGTGTCCCTGCCCTGCCCGACGCAGGACAGGGACTACACAAACATTAGCGTGGTAGGGCTTTACGGTGTCGTAGATACAGCAAACATGGGTTTTCCAACAACCTTTGGCCGTGACGATTCGGCTATAGCCCACGCCATGCACCGGCACAGTTCTATTGGGCCAGGCGATTTCTGAGAACTGAGAACAACACCGCCACCAGTTTTAGTGAGCACAGCACGGTTGACATGTTCGGCTAGTGCCAGTTCGCCACGGTGCCTGACTTTGCCTTCTACGATCATTTTCTGTATCAGGCCCGAATATTTGAGTAACTCGCCGTAACCAATGACGCTACTTCGACGTTCTAAAAATTTCGGCAAATGCAAATGCAGGGCTGGGGTGATCACCAGACGGGTAGCCGTGTCTGCCATGACTCGTTCTATTTCTTCCCACATTTGGTCTTCGGTGTCCACCATGAATTCAACACACACATGGGCTTTAGATTCCAACACGCTTGATCTGACACCCACATAACGCCCGTCAGTTAAATCGGTATCAACCGCCAACACGCCACCAGGTGGCATAGCAATATCAGTTTTTTGTTTATCCCAAACACCAGGTTGCAGCCATGCACCACGGGCCGAAACCCACATGTTCAAGTGCGCCCGCAAGAAACTGTCCTTTTTGGATACGGCCCTAAGTGCTTCCACGGTCACTGTCTGCCCCATCGCAGGGTTGGCCTGCACCCAATTGCTTTCTAATCGGGGGTCACTGCCAGGCTTCATGCTGTATTCCGCAAAATAGACGTTTCCTGTCGTGCCGGTATCTATCTCACTAATAGCGGTTTCCCTGAACTGAATCATTGCTGCACTTGACTCATCGCCAGCGGTAGACCACATAGACAACAACGGATTTGATCTAGCGATCTGACTAGGCCGTAACGCTTCATCAACTACAGCCGCCGAAATATTCCACAATTCGTCAATGACAATAAGGTCATACGAGCCACCGTGCAGGTTCGGTGTAGCAGCTCTAACTTCCCACGTGGAACCATCAGGCATTTTAATCGACTTACGGCCCATAGCGTTAGCCGCCTTAGCACCAAATTTGTCTACAAGGATTGGGGCGATAAACCCAAAGATTGCTTCGGCCCTGTCAAGTTTGTTAGCCACCGACAACACCGCCTGGGGCTTCCCACGAACTGCAGCCAGTTCAGTAATCCACCAACCAATCAAAGCCTGCAAAGCAACAGACTTACCTTGCTGACGTGCAGTCGACACAAGGGCTTCACGAAACTGCAGATTGCCTGAACCGTCATGACACAGTTGACCGGTCAATACATGGCGTTGCCAATCCATGAGTTCAATGCCCATGTGCAAAGTAGCCCACTGGGAGATCCCCTCCCCAAAACTGTCCTGATTCAAACCAACCGTTTCAAGTCTGGGCAAATGCTGATTAGTCGCCGCTAGTTCGGGCTGGTTCCCACCAGTTTCCCCCAAAATGTTTTGCAAGCA
>DATHYR010000577.1:0-1512 GCA_035458985.1 Pseudomonadales bacterium | reverse complement strand
CAAAAGGCGAAGGACAAGTCTCCTGCAGCGGATCAGGAGTGAGGAATGCGGGTGCGTGAGCCGGTTCTAGTCCGCAATCATTTGGGGCGTTAGACTGGGCATGTCGTCGCATTTTGCGTCATGCCTGGTCATTACGGAGCCGGTGGCAAGAAAAAGCCTAAAGGCAAGAAAAAGGGCAGCAAAAAAATGTGATGGCTGCTCGTAAATTTCGCAAAACCCGCAAAGATCCTAAGACTGGGGTAGCACAGAAGTACCTATCTGGCTCAAAAAATCGAGCCGCCAAGGCGGCAGAGATTAAAGAGACTGCCAGAAAGTACAAGCGGGGCGAAAATATCGACGTTAAGGCCGTCAGTCGTTCCAGGAGCCAGCAGGATGCCAGCAAAACCACTAAACGAAAAAACAAAAAAGGCCCTAAGAGAAAAGGCTGAGGGCACCCGCTTTACTTATGGCGAGTTGGCTCAGGTCTATCGCCGTGGACAAGGCGCATACCTGTCTAGTGGCTCTCGCAACGTCTCCATGGCAGCATGGGCTATGGGTCGCGTAAACAGCTACATGACGGGCAAAGGGGGCGCCCGCAAAGCAGACGCCGACATCTATAAAAAATCTCGGGGTAAAAAGTAATGGCTAATGTTGGCACCACCGTTGTTGACCGTTTTACCAACACGGTTGAGTTCACTGGCAACTCAATGAGTTCAGTCGATGACTGGCTTCAAGTCCAAGCACACTCTAGTGAATTTTCTTTCGCCGCAAATGTTACCAGTTCAGCCAACTTTACTATTGCGCTAGAGGCGAACTTTAACGGCAATGGTAGCTGGTTCACGATCGACACCAGTAAAACAATTACTTCTGCTGGACAATACGTTTATTTTTACACCGGCAGGGCAGCCACATTGATTCGGATGCGGATTGCGTCCATTTCATCTGGCACGGTGGCATTAACGCCGCATATCGTCGTGGCTTACCACGGTTAAAGAGTTAGACTCGGGGTTATAGACCCTTCCTATGTCTAATCATGGCCATCCTTCGCGGAGAGCAAGGTGCGGTCCAGTTTGATGCCGCTGGTACTACCAACGCAACCATTGTTGGCACCCGTAGCTGGACGCTAAACATCACCAAAGACACGTTGGACGTTACCGATCACGGTGACACGTCTCGTGCATTTGTTGGCAGCCTGATTTCAGGTTCTGGCACTGTTGAGCTGGTTTACGACCCAGACGCAACAGGTCAAGCAGCGTTTATTGAAGACGTGCTGACCACCAGTGACACTGCTGACGCCACGTTTGAGCTATTCACGACTGGTACTACCAGCGGCACCGATAGCGTGAGCTTTGCAGGCATTATCACCAGCATGGATATTGCATCCACTGTGGGTGATCTGGTCGTTGCTACCTGCAACTTCATCACCAGCGGTGCCATCACTTCCAACCTTGAATAAGGTTTGAGCGATGGTTGAGTATCGCGGCGAAAAATTTGCTGGCTACAACAAGCCTAAGCGCACTCCGGGCCACCCCA
>DATHYR010000576.1:0-1091 GCA_035458985.1 Pseudomonadales bacterium | reverse complement strand
TCAATCTTTGTCGAAGGGTTGGTGGGGTGATGAATGAACTTATTTCGATGGTATCTAAGTTTGCGCCTGCAATCGGTACTGCGCTTGGCGGGCCTTTGGGTGGTATGGCAGTTAGTGCTCTTGCGTCGCGCTTTGGAGTCGAGGATGAAGTAAAAGCCGTTACTGCCGCGATTAAGGCCGACCCCGAAGCCGCTATGAAGCTAAAGCAATTAGAGGTGGAGAAGTTTAAGGCCGTGCTAGCCGACAAAGCAAACGCACGCGACCGGGAAGCCGCCATCGTCACAAGCGAAAAGGCTCCGCTAATAAACAAGCTGGTTTCCCCACTGCTTGCAGTAATTGTGGTGACGGCTTGGGTAGGCATTCAATACACGTTGTTAAACACGACCGTTCCAGCAGAAATGCGCGAGTTGGTCGCACGGGTGCTTGGAACGTTGGACGGCGCTCTAATGGTCATCCTGTCCTACTATTTTGGGGCCTCAACTAAGGAGTAGTGCTATGGTCTGGTTGCCTGTCGCGTTTGTATGTCTGACAAACAACGTGTGTTCGTTTTACAACGGCGACCTATCCATATCGCTAGAGCAATGCGAAGTGCAAAACCAACGAGCGGCCATTGCGATGAAAACCGACGCTGATGTACAAGCCTACCAAGTGGACTGCATCGAAATTAAACCCAAGCAAACCGACTCACTATGAATTTCACCGAAGCACTTGAGCACGTTTTGAAGCACGAGGGTGGCTTTGTCAATCACCCTAAAGACCCCGGCGGCATGACTAACCTTGGCGTGACTAAAGCGGTCTGGGATGAATGGATTGGGCGTGAATCAAGCGAAGACGAGATGCGCGGCCTAACACCGGCTGATGTATCTACATTGTATAAACGCAAATACTGGGACAGGGTAAAAGGCGATGACTTGCCAGCAGGCGTCAATTACTGCGTATTCGATGCGGCCGTTAACTCAGGTACTGGTCGCGCCGCCAAATGGCTTCAGGAGGCTGTGGGGGCTGTTCCTGATGGTGCTATTGGTGCAAAGACACTAGCCAAAGTCGCTAGCCACGATGCTGACTCTTTGGTCAACGCTTATTGCGATGTG
>DATHYR010000575.1:0-1415 GCA_035458985.1 Pseudomonadales bacterium | reverse complement strand
GCCAGCGGCAGTAAATCATGTCACGTCAGAGAATGATGCTCGTCCTGTTGAGGCACATGCGGACGCTCAACCCCTCCATGAAGCAAGCAGACGCCATGCCGGCAGTGCATTTGGAGACAAATATCTAGAGAAGAATAAGATTTCTGAATCCTCGCTTAACGTTACCCTTGTGCATGCGTTTAAAGACAAAAGTCAACGCTGGGTGTTTGAGTTTGACAATGGCCAAGTCTGGCAGCAGTTAGAGGCGAGGTACCTTAAGATCGACATGTCGTCAAAGATAACTGGCGAACTATCAGAGGGTATTTTCGGCAGTTACGATCTCAAGCTTCATCCTTCTTCTAAAACCATTAAAGTGAAAAGGCTACAATGAGTGCTTTGCGACCTTTTTTATTGCTCGTGTCCGTAAGGAAGGGGCTACGTTTTTGCGTTATCGCTTTGCTCGTCATCTCGAGTGCCAACATACAAGCCAATACGACGTTGTGGCCAGGTGAGACTATCCGCTACGGTGCAGGGTACCCAGCGGTGACACGATTTTTTAAGGGGCAATCCGACCGCCCTTTATATGTGTTTGTCCCAGGGGCGCATCACAACGCTAGGATCGCTTATGGTGGGCACGCAGGATATCGCCAACGCGATTTTTTAGCGCATTGGATCAGCCTGTCAGGTGCTAATTTTCTTGCTGTCTCTTATCCTATCGATACTACTGGCGGCCTTTTTGAGCAAACGTTTCCTGATTTCGGCGTGAGAGATTGGGGTGCACAAGCGGCGCAGATTACGCAACAGGTGTTGGTTGAAGAAGAACTGACGGGGCCTGTTATCGTTCTGGGTTGGAGTATGGCTGGCAAGGTGGCACAGCCATTCTATGAGGAAGCAACACGCCTCAACCTGCCTTTTAAATACTACATTTCAATGGCTGCTACCCCACCCATACCCGGCATCATTACCAGTAACAAAAAGGTCAATATGGCTTCTACTGGATTGGCGTCTCGGCCCGAGGATTACCCGTCTTGGTACCGTCAAGTGGAGCAGATGCCTGCGCCTCATGGTCACTCGATCATCCCACACGCGGTTTATCTTAACGATTACGTGGGTGATATCAGTATTAATCAGCAGGCGTACGGGCTCAGATTTGAGCGCACTTCATGGCGGTTTATCAGGGACTACGATAGTGATACACAAGATACGAAAGGCATGGAGTATGGGCAATTTCCTCTCGTGGCCATGATTGTGCCTTCTTCGCCGCAAGACCTTCGTCATAGTCTTACCGATCAAGCGAGCTGGGGTCTGTACAATGCTAACCGTTTTTATAAGCAGTTGGCGCAATGCTTTGGTCCGCGCACTATGTCTTCAGAGGTCATTGAACGGGCGCGTCATGTGATCAATCACAGTTCATCCGTATTGTCCCAGACCGTGTC
>DATHYR010000574.1:0-1015 GCA_035458985.1 Pseudomonadales bacterium | reverse complement strand
AAGAATGCCTAAGCCACCCAAGGTAGACCCACACTGGCAAGCAACCATCGACGGCTATCGTATAGGCGTGATGCGCGTCATTAATAGCATCAACAAGGGCGAAGTCGATGAGTTGGAGCTGGAGAAGCTGCACAACTTTGCTCAGTTTGCACTGGCGCTAATGCAGATAAGCGGGCCAGAGAAGTGGGCACGAGCCAAAATGAATGCCGAGCTGATGATGTACATGAAGGAGAAAAAATGATCGACGCAAGAAAATTACAGTACTACACAACGTCTTACAAATTGCGCGGATACGCCGAAGGGCTGGATGAAAACAGGCACGAGGCGCTAATTGCTATGCTGATGAAGGCCGCGATGCTGCTTGAAGAATCATGGGACGATTACCAACAAACATTACCGCCAGACCAACGAGTAGGGAGTTAAACATGAAAGCATTTCCGTTTTCGGTTATGACTTATGACCCTAACCATCCAGACAGCCCGAGATATACAACCACATGGCACGAAGGCATGGGCCTCCGCGATTATTTTGCAGCGAAAGCGATGACGGGGGGTATGTGGGTAGCAACCACGGATGGCAATACCTATGACCGCGATGCACGAGAGTGCTACAAAATAGCTGACGCAATGATGAAAGCAAGGGGGATTCCAAATGAGTGAAATTCGTACAGCACGGCAGAGCATTATTGACTTCATTGAGAAGAACAAAGAAGTCATGGGTGGCATCGAAGCAGTGACAACACCGGACGGGCGTACCATAAACCTGAACGACATGACTGACGAAGAAGCGGCAGAGGCAGCGGATATGCTGATGACCGTGGGCACACCAACGCGCTTGGGCGCACTTGCGAAAATTAAATAATGAACGACACAAAGTTTTGTACGGGTTGCCAGATGACACGACCCAAAGAAGGTGGCATCATCAAACGCTCAGGAAAAGTTAATCGATGGCAGTGCAAGCCATGCCAAGAGAAGAGAAGTTTTAGCCCATACACGAAAGGAGAAAAAAATGATCG
>DATHYR010000573.1:0-1718 GCA_035458985.1 Pseudomonadales bacterium | reverse complement strand
GCCTTGTCATCTTCGACCAGCACCACCACTGCTACCGTGACTGTGGCTCCTATGTACTCGGCTGGTAACGCCCTGTGCACTATGGTGTCTTTGCCTGCCACTGGTAAGGCTGTCGTGTTCACTGGCGCTGCTTCCACAAGCTACCCACAGAACATGGTGTACCACCGTGACGCCATCGCGTTCGCCACTGCTGACTTGCTGTTGCCACAAGGTGTTGACATGGCTGCTCGTGCCGTTCACAACGGTATCAGCTTGCGTGTGGTTCGTCAGTACGACATCAACAACGATCGTATGCCTTGCCGTATCGACGTGTTGTACGGCTACAACACAATCCGTCCACAGATGGCCGTCCGCATGTGGGGCTAATCCGAACGGGGCTTCGGCCCCTTTCTTGTAAATTATTTTGAAAGGAAATTATCATGGCTTTACCTAATGGCGCAGGCGGTTATCAACTTGGTGACGGCAACCTGAACGAACTGACGATTGGCTACGCAGCCGCTCCTCAAACTGCCACATCTACAGCGACTTTGACAGCCGCTCAAGTGACTGGTGGTATCTTGGTTGCTAACCCCAGCACATCTGCTGCTACTTACACTTTGCCTACCGCAGCTGCTATCGACGCAGTTGTGACCAGCGCTAAAGTTGGTAGCACATTTACGCTGACCATCGTCAACACCGGCACTTCTTCCGGCACCGTGACTTTGGCTGCTGGCACTGGCATCACTGACGGCGGCAACGCTACAGTGGCTGTTGCCATCACATCAAGCGCCCAGTTTACATTCCGTAAAACTGGCGACGCAGCTTGGTCTGTTTACAAGACAGCCTACACGGAGTGGGGGGCTAATCACCCCCCATTTTTAAAATGAACGTAACACTCGTACACCCTATCCATGGCGCCAAGGTCGCAATCAACGAACTTGAGATGGAAATGGATGAAAAAAATGGCTGGACACGCTACAATCCAGACACGCCTGTTCAGGTGGCTCCCGTTGTAAATACGTTGGAGACTAAGCGACGCCGTAAACCGGCAGAGGATGCAACCGAAGGAGTCTGAACATGTCGACATACACCGCTGGCGATCAAATAAATAGGGCGCTTCGCCTGCTGGGTATTTTGGCTGAAGCTGAAACGCCATCGGCATCTATGTCGCAAGACGCCTTGATGGCGATGAATCAGATGATTGAGTCATGGAACACTGAGCGTCTCTCAGTGTTTTGCACTCAAGACCAAATTTTTGAATGGCCTTCAAGCCAGATCAAGCGCACGCTTGGCCCTACTGGTGACTTTGTGGGCAATCGTCCAATTCTATTTGACGACGCAACGTATTTCAAAGCGCCCAACGGCGTGTCATACGGCATTAAATTTATCAATCAACAGCAGTACGACGGTATTGCTGTTAAAAACGTCACGTCTACCTACCCACAGGTAATCTTTGCCAACATGACGTACCCCAATGTGGAGATGTACGTCTACCCAAGGCCTACGCAGGTGTTGGAATGGCACTTCGTGTCGGTGCAAGAGTTGACGCAGCCAGCCACACTGGCAACCGCTTTGCACTTCCCGCCTGGCTATCTGCGTGCTTTCACATACAACTTGGCCATGGAATTTGCCCCTGAGTTTGGCGTTGAGCCAAGTCCACAAGTGCAGCGTATTGCCATGACGTCTAAGCGCAATTTGAAGCGTATCAACAACCCAGATGACGTGATGGCACTGCCTTA
>DATHYR010000572.1:0-22136 GCA_035458985.1 Pseudomonadales bacterium | reverse complement strand
AAAATACCCAAGGGACGATTAATAACAATTGGCCTTGGTCGGTTAGAGAGTTCGAGCGTCTCATGGCCTTCGTGGATTGGTCGGCATTTAAGGTTTGAGATGTTATTTGGGCGCAACAACAATATAGCGGAGTGTCAGTTGTGTGGCTGTCAACGGCCGCTGACTTTCCATCATCTTATCCCACGCAAGATGCATCGTCGCAAACATTTTCGAATCCACTACGACAAGGCCGCGTTAAATCAAGGCATCATGGTGTGCCGGTATTGCCACCTTGCCGTTCATCGACTTTATGATGAGATGACACTCGCCAAGCATTTTTCTACGTTAGCACAGTTGCTTGCAGACGGTGCCGTACAAAAGCACATCGCATGGGTAGTGAAAAAGCGCTAGCACCGGCCCCACACAAGACCGCTTCGTGTATAATGCGCGGCTTGTTCGAATAGGGACTCCACAGGAAAATGACCATGGCCAACGCCGAATTCATCGACGCCGTCACCAAGCGCCGCACCTTCGCCATTATTTCTCACCCGGATGCGGGTAAGACCACGATGACGGAGAAACTGCTGCTGTTTGGAAACCTTATTCAATTAGCGGGTTCGGTTAAGGGCAAAAAAGGGCCGCACGCGACCTCAGATTGGATGACCATGGAGCAGGAGCGAGGCATCTCCGTGACGTCTTCGGTTATGCAGTTTCCTTATAAAAATCGTATGGTTAACCTACTTGATACCCCTGGACACGAAGATTTTTCTGAGGATACCTACCGTACACTCACGGCAGTCGATTCTGCCTTAATGGTGATTGATGGCGCCAAAGGTGTTGAGGATCGCACCATTAAGTTGATGAACGTTTGCCGTATGCGCGACACCCCCATTTTGAGTTTTGTGAACAAAATGGACCGCGACATTCGCGACCCCATTGAGCTATTGGACGAAATTGAAGATGTACTCAACATTGCCGGTGCCCCCATTAATTGGCCTATTGGCATGGGTAAGGAGTTTAAGGGCGTTTATAACCTCTACACCGATGTGATTCATGTCTACAAGTCTGGGCAGGGACATACCATTCCAGAAGACATACAGATTAAGGGGCTCAACAGCGATGGCGCCAAAGCATTACTGGGTGTTTACTATGAAGATTTTCTTGAAGAAATTGAATTGGTAAGAGGTGCCAGTCATGAGCTGGATGTCGAGGCGTTCCTCACTGGGCGTATGACGCCGGTGTATTTTGGAACGGCGTTGGGGAACTTTGGTGTACGGGAATTACTGGACGGCTTCGTCGAGATGGCTCCGCCACCCATTGCTCGCGCCACGGAAACTCGCCAGGTTGATCCTAAAGAAGACATGTTTTCGGGCTTTGTATTTAAGATTCAAGCCAATATGGATCCGAAACACCGTGACCGTATTGCTTTTATGCGTGTGTGTTCTGGTCGTTATGAAAAAGGCATGAAGATGAAGCATGTGCGCCTTGGTAAAGATGTGCGCATTGCCGATGCTGTCACCTTTAAAGCTGGGGAGCGGATCCTCGTCGAAGAGGCGTTTTCAGGCGATATTATTGGCTTGCACAACCATGGAACGATTCAAATTGGCGACACCTTTAGCGGCGGTGAAGACCTTAAATATACCGGCATCCCCAACTTTGCGCCCGAATTGTTTCGTCGCATTAGGCTAAAAGATCCCTTAAAAATGAAGGCCTTACAAAAGGGACTTCAACAGCTTTCTGAGGAAGGGTCGACGCAGGTTTTCTTCCCGTTAAACAACAACGATATTATCGTGGGTGCAGTGGGTGTGCTGCAATTTGAGGTGGTGGCCTACCGCCTAAAAGACGAGTACAAAGTTGAGGCGGTTTATGAGAACGTCAACGTGTATACTGCGCGTTGGGTTGAGTGTGGCGACGCCAAAAAGTTTGAAGAGTTTAAACGTAAAGCGGCCGATAACTTGGCGATGGATGGCAGTGGCCACTTGACCTATTTAGCGCCTACGCGGGTGAATCTTTCGTTGGCGGAAGAGCGCTATCCGGACGTGAGGTTCTTCTCAACCCGCGAGCACTAGCCGCTGGCGATTAAACGCGGTGGACGTACCACAGCATTTGTAGCGATCGCCAAATAGAGCGAAACCACGAAGTGTCTCGAGCGGCGCTGTGTAGCGCTCTTATGTCGCTGGCATTCAGCCAGCGACCGTTTACCACCATGCCTTCAAGCTGCTGCAGTACTGTAATGTCATGGCGTGGGTCGGATTTTATCAAAATAATATTGGCGGGGACGCCCTCGGCGATGATGCCCTGTTGGTGCATGCCAAGACGCTGGGCGCTCAGGTGGGTAGCGCTAGCGATAGCTTCTGCGGCTGTCATCCCACTTTGTGTCAAGAGTGCGAGTTCTTCATGCAACGACAGCCCGGGTATTAGTCCAAATCCACCGGCATCACTTCCGGCTAACATAGGTACGCCTTGGGAGTGCAAGTAGCCAGTCGCTGCTTGAAAGAAATCCGCATGTGGGCGTTCATAGGGTGCAGGATCCATTTCTGACCAATACGCGATACTGCCTTGCTCGAACCAAGTAAGCAGGGGATTAATCGTGTCACTTCCCGCTTGTTGGAGGTACTGTCCTTTACTTTCGGCGATATGCACAAGTCGCCTATGTGCGATAAGTGTGGGTACTAGGACGTCGCCACCCTTGAGAAGGGCCTTAGCGACATTGGCAAGTTTTGCTGTGTTGAGTTCGTCACGAAGTGCATGCCATACCACCGTCTCGATGTGTTCTAAGGTCTGAAAGCCGCGACCAACCGACGCTTCCCATGGTATCGAAAACGGGGCTTGATAGGGGATACCCTGTTCGCGATGACCCTCGGGAGAATGCCCTGTCACTGCCATATTGTATTTGTTGGCGGTAGCGAGAGCGCTTTCCATGGCGTGCTTGTTTAGATTGGAGTAGATCTTCAAGGACGTAAAGCCACGCTTGTAAAAATGTTCAACGGCCTGCTCGGCTTGATGCTTATCGTCCACCAGGACTTGGTTAATGCCCGAGTTTGGCCCGTGGCTATTGAGGATGGGGCTAGTGGTCATCAGTTCTGGTGCCAATAATTCCCCGCGCGAAATACGCTGCGCCATCGCGAGATGAAAGGGGTAGCCAGACATGTTGCGTAAGCCAGTAATGCCATGGGCAAGGTATCCAGCGAGCTCAGCTTCGTCGTGAAGATGAATGTGAGCATCGATAAGACCAGGCAGTAAAAAAGCCCCCTTGGCGTCGATGACGGTGTCTTGCGGGTTTGCTGGTGGCGGTTTGGTTGAAATTTGCTGTATCACCCCGTGTTCAATCACAATGACTTGGTTATGTATGACCTGTTCGGGGGTGGACAGGTCGGTCATGGGTAAGATATTGGCCCGGGTAATAATGATACGTGGAGCAGCTGTGGAAGGCTTGATAAGGGCGGCAGGAAGGTCGCTGGCCACGTAAGCGACGATTAAAACGATAAGGCCAGCGCAGGTGATGAGTGTCTTGCGCACGCTGTGCTGTTACCCAGCAGCTTTTTCTAAGAGATCCATGATATCTTCATCGATGTCATCAGGTTTTGTCATCGGTGCGTAGCGTTGCACCACCTTGCCATGTTGATCAACTAAAAATTTTGTGAAGTTCCATTTGATGCTTTCGGAGCCAAATACCCCAGGGGCGGCATGTTTGAGATGTTCAAACAACGGGTGGGCGAGGGTCCCGCTGACATCGATCTTGGCAAACATGGGGAAGCTGACGCCATAGTTCAGTTGGCAGAAATCAGCAATCTCATCGTTGCTACCAGGGTCTTGTCCACCAAATTGATTGCATGGGAAACCAAGAACCGCAAACTGCGCATTACCATATTTTTGATAGAGCTTCTCAAGACCATCAAATTGGGGCGTAAAGCCGCATTTGCTCGCCGTGTTAACTATCAAAAGCACTTTGCCGCGATAGTCTGCAAGTGAAACATCCCGACCGTCGATGCTTTGTAATGTAAAATCGTATACGTTGCTCATAAGGCTCCCTCAAGACAGGCTTTGCCAATACACCAATCCCAATAAAATTGGGCATACAAAACGGATATAATTTGGCCAAATTCGCCAAAACAGACTGTTGGCAACCTCAGGATTGCCTTGTGCTAACTCTTCTAAAACACTGTTTCTATGCCAGATCCAGCCTGCATATATACAAAATACGATCCCGATGAGAGGTTGGCTTATTTGGGTAGTAAAGCTAATAACCAAGCCAAACAGACTCTCGAAATTGAACAGGATAACGATCACCATGGCAGCAACGATGAGTGCCAATACGTAAGCGGCGCGATGGCGACTGGCATGGAAGCGATTGTCTTCGGATACATACGCGACAGGTACCTCAAGCATCGAGATCGACGATGTCAGTGCGGCGATGCTTAGCAGTGCAAAGAAAAACAGCGAGAGAGGTATTTCAGCCGACCCTAATGACGCAAAAAGTTGGGGTAAAACACTAAAGACGAGCGTGTCGCCAGAGAGTAGTGAGCCATCTGCGCCATAAATGCTAACACCATTATGCTGCGCCACGTACATGGCCGGGATAATGAGCAAACCTGCCAGTACGGCTATAGAGGTATCTAAAATGGCCACATAGGCGCCCAGTTTTACCATATTCTCTTTGCGACTCACGTACGAGCCATAAATCATCATGGTGCCTACCCCTAACGACAGTGAGAAGAAGGCTTGGCCAAGCGCACTAATCACAAGGTCGGGATCAAATACGCGGCTAAAGTCGGGTGTTAAGTAAACGTTGAGACCTTCTATGGCGCCATCCAAGGTCAATACATACGCGATAAGGCCGATAATGATGACGACCATCATGGGCATTAATCGACTTGACCAGGCTTCGATGCCGTCTTTCACCCCGCGGTTAATGACCCACACTGTAAGCACAAGAAAACTCAGGCCCGCGAGCAGGTTGCGCTCAAGGCTAAACGTTGTCAGCCAACTAGCCACACCCTCTAAGCCTAGCAAACGAGCAATAGGATCGAGGAAGGATGTCAGCATCCAGCCAGCCACGATGGAATAAAAACTGAGAATAAGGCTGACGACAATCAGAGCATAGATAGAAATAATAATACTGGCGTTTTTACTAATGCCACCCGTTGAAATTTTGCCCAAACTGCCCATGATATGGGTTCGTCCGTGTCTGCCGATCAATAGTTCAGCCATCAGCACGGGGTAGGCGAGTACGAAGGTGAGGACGAGGTAAACTAAAACAAAAGCGCCACCGCCATTTTCGGCGGTTTGCGTTGGGAATCCCCAGATATTTCCCAAGCCCACCGCACTGCCGGCGGCGGCCATAAGAAATCCAAATCGTGAGCTAAATTCGCTGCGTGTATCCATGGTGTCTTCTTATTGTGAATAAAAGCAAGACTCTGCCTTGAAAACCTCATGAGTACAAGATGCAATGATTGTCAGCTACCGATTTAACACGTCATCCTTCACGCTCATCGCAATCGCGGCTGCGGCTTGAATCTTGTCACTGGGCACGCCGAGCTCCGTCAGTGTGGCCCCTAAATGGCCCATGATGGCATCAAAATGGGTTTCATTCATGCCTTGTTCTACTTGGCGAATATGGGCCACCCGCATGCTGCGGCCGGTATATTCAGGATGGCCACCAAAGGCGAAGGTTAAAAAATGTTTCATCATCGCCTTTTGACGTTCCATCACTAGGCCATCAAAGAAATAATTCACACTTGGATCGTTCAACACTTTGCCATAGAACACTTCAACGGCGGCATCAACGGCAGCTTCGCCACCTATCTCACTGTATAGACTCATTATCTTTCTCCTTGATTTATGTCAGGTATGTTGTCGGCTTGATCGTGAATCACTTGATGGCTCAAGCAGGGCAACTACACTAGTAAATAAGCATAGACTAATGAGAGACAATAATGAGCGAAGAATTAAGAGCGAAATTAAATGAATTATCCAGTGAGCTTGATCGAACGGACGATCCAGAACTGGCGGATAAATTGAAACCCTTGATTGCGACTATTGAGCAACAGCTCGCCGACGAGGGTGGTGTGTTGCCGTCTGAAGAGGGCAGCGTCGTCGCCATGTTTGAAGAGCTAGTGACAGAATTTGAAGTCGATCATCCTACACTTTCTAGAATCATTGCCGATATCTCGATCAAATTAAGTAGCATGGGCATTTGATTGTGACCGACGCACTCTACATATATGACCAGTCAGGTGGTTTTGACACGACGACACTGGGAGATATTTTTAACGCCACGCATTGCGCTGATCTTGAAGCGATTGCCAGTGAGGCTAGCTTGGTACTTTGGTGCGGGTACCAACACATTGATGAGGTAGTGGCCTTTATAAAGTCACGTGACCCCAATAAGTTGGCTGTTGTGGTTTTGGCTGACGGTATTGACGTGGCAGAGCAAGAGATGTTGTTTAGTGCGGGTGTCTATGACGTGCTGTCCAGCGAACAGCGTAATGTTTTGCCAACACGATTAAAACATGCCGCAAAAATCATGGCACAAAAAGCCGATTTATTGGTGCGAGCCACTCGTGCCAACGAAATGGCATTCAGCGCCATGGCTAACACGGCAGACCTTGGGGCCTGTTTGCAGTTCTTTATGAAAAGTGTGGAGTGCGAGAGCTTTGATGCTCTCGGCAAACTTTTCTTCGAAACGATGAATCATTTTCACATTGATTGCGTGCTGCAAATTCGTAGCGACTTTGGTGTGGTTAACTTGGCACCTAAAGGGGCGCCCGGCCAATATGAGACATTATTACTGGGGCACCTCAAAGATCGTGGACGATTTTTTGATCACAAACAACGGACGATTGTGAATTACGAAAGCATTTCTCTTCTTATTAAGAATATGCCGGTTGGTGATCCCATTAAATATGGCCAAATCAAAGATAATATCCTCACGGTGGTGGAAGCGGTCGATATGAAGACCCGTGAACTGGATAATTTCCAGGCACTGTGTAACGAAAAAGAGTTGATGAAGCGAATCGTGCAGCGTGTCCAGGCCATGGTTAAAGGTGTTGATGATTCCTTTAATAAGGTCATTAAAGATATTGCAGGTGTCGTTGAAAATATGGTGCAAAGCACTGAAGAAATTATTCCCCAGCTAATGATGTCTGAGGAACAAGAAAGTTCGATTGAAGCCATTATGCAGCGTGGTATTTCAGATACACAGCGCGTCTTTAGTGATGGCCTGAAGGTGGATGAAGGCTTCCGTGATTTCCTTGAAGAGCTCGGCCGTGTGACCGCGCAAGACACGATTAGCCACGCCCAAATGGCGTATTTGTTGGAAAAGTTACGCGACTAAATCGTTCGTCAGGTGCTTGTAACCGTACTTTTTCTTTTTACGAGGAACAAGAAAGGGCAATGCCTTTATCGTCTTTGGTGGGTAAATCTAGCCATTGCTTATCGTTTGGCGTGCTGTAGGGTTGCTGTAACGCGTCAAAAAAGCTAGCTAATAATGCGGTATCACCCTGGGTCGTCGCATCAATAACGCGCTGAGCCAGATGATTGCGAAGCACCACCACGGGGTTACTGGCGAGCGTTCTCTCGCGTGCTTCGCTGCCCTTGTCCCGATGGGGTAGGTATTGTTCGAGCCATGGTTTTGGGTTTTGTCGAGAAAACAGCGCTGTAAATGCTTGTTCGTCTTCTGCTAATGTCCTCATCGCAAGATGATAGTCGCAGCCTTCAGCGTCTAGCAGTGACAGGAAATCAGCAATGAGTCTTTCGTGTTTTGCCCCCGTGCCGCTCTCTAAGCCTAACCGTGTAGCCATGCCGTCTAAATAGGTCGTCACCAATTCCGGTTCGTAATGTTTCAGCGCGGCGGTGAGGTCTGCGCTATCGATGAGCGAGCTAAGTGCCATGGCTAAAGCATTAAGATTCCAAAGCCCAATAGATGGCTGTCGGTCAAAAGCATAGCGCCCATGATGATCGGAATGATTGCACACAAAATGTGGCACATAATCATCTAAAAATCCGTAGGGACCATAGTCGAGCGTTAATCCCAGGATCGACATATTGTCGGTATTCATGACTCCATGGGTAAACCCCACAATTTGCCATTGGGCCATGAGTCTTGCGGTGCGTTTAACAACCTCGGTAAACCACTCGCGGTAATCCGTAATCCCGGCAAAATGGTGTTCAATCACAAAATCGGCCAACTCTTTCACCCTGTCAGGTTGGTTCCCGTAATGGAAGTGCTCAAAGTGACCAAATCGAACGTGAGAGGGTGCTGTGCGTATGATCATGGCCGCAGTCTCATAGCTCTCGCGCCATACCGGTTCATTGCTTCCTACTAAGGTCAAGGAACGTGAGGTTGGAATACCCAGTTGGTGCATGTACTCCCCGCATAGATACTCGCGGATACTCGAGCGCAACACCGCTCTGCCATCGCCAAATCGAGAGTAGGGCGTTTTACCGGCGCCTTTTAGATGCAGATCATGGCCGTTGAGTTCGCCTAATAAGATGCCGCGCCCATCACCAAGTTGGCCTGCCCATTGGCCAAATTGGTGCCCTGAATACACCTGAGATAAGGGCTGCATACCGGCTAGAACACTAGCGCCACTGGCACAGTTGAGCATGTCCTGACTATAAAGTTGCGCGTGGGTGATGCCTAATTCGCTGGCAAGTGGCTCATTGGCATGCATTAACCAGGCATCGCGAATAGGCGTGGGCGACAAAAACGTGTAGAAATCGTCGCTAAGCGAGGCGAAGCGGTTGTTAAATGCCAATGACGTCATGGTAGTTACTCTTGGGTAGGTGTTTCAAATTGTACGCATTATGGCATAGGCTGGCTGTCAATTCGTGGCTATACCGTTATACTTGAACGACGTTAATTTTTTCAGGGAGTCCCAGCAATGGATCTACCTTTGCGTATGCGTCGTCTGAGACGGTCCGCGGGTCTTCGCGCCATGGTGCGTGAAAATCACATCTCGGTTGACGATTTGATTCTGCCGCTGTTTGTCGAGGAAGGTATTGACGATCGTGTGCCTATTACGTCGATGCCTGGGGTGTTTCGATATCCTGAACACGGGTTAGCTGAACAGGTGAAACTTGCCTGGCAAGCGGGTATCCGCGCCATTATTTTATTTGGTGTGTCGCATCACAAAGATGCCATCGGCAGCGATACATGGTCTGATGATGGGCTGATGGTGCGCATGATTCGCATCGCCAAAGAGACCGCGCCAGATATGGTCGTGATAAGCGATAATTGTTTCTGTGAGTACACTGATCACGGGCACTGTGGCGTGTTGTGCAATGACCATGTAGACAATGATGCTACGTTGGAGAATCTTCAATTACAGGTGTTGGCCGCCGCGCGTGCCGGTGTCGATATGATCGCGCCCTCAGGTATGATGGATGGCATGATCGCGGCCATTCGTGAGGCGCTCGATAGCCAAGGTTTTAGTCATATTCCTGTGATGTCTTATTCCTCCAAATTTGCCTCTGCCTTTTATGGGCCATTCCGGGATGCCGTCGATTCCAGCTTTAAGGGAAATAGAAATGCTTACCAAATGGATCCCGCGAATGGTCGCGAGGCCTTGGCGGAGTCCCTGCAAGATGTTTATGAGGGCGCTGACATCTTAATGGTTAAGCCTGCATTGGCCTATTTAGATGTGGTGGCCAATATACGCGCTAACACGGATCGCCCGCTAGCGGTGTATCATGTCAGCGGTGAGTACGCGATGGTCAAGGCCGCGGCGGCTGCCGGTGTGATTGATGAGCGCGCGGTAGTGATGGAGACCATAATGTCTTTTAAACGTGCCGGCGCCGATTTAATCATTACCTACTACGCACATGATATTGCGAACTGGTTGGAAGAGGGCATTTAACCGATGCAAATAAAAGATCTCAGCGGCTACAGCCAGCAGGATTTGGATCGCCTGTTAATGGCTATTCCGTTCTACAAAGAGATCAAGCAGGCGGATCGATTGCAACTTGAGCTATTGCTTCAAAATAGTCGCATTGTTGAGCTTGCCCCGGGGGAAATCATCGTAAAGCGAGGTGACGTTGGCCTGTGGCTTTATTTTGTGCTTAAAGGTACGTTGGCGGTCTATCTCAATGAGCCTCACGGTGAGCCGATTAATCAGATTATTTCGGGTGAAACCTTTGGCGATTTGGCGATTCTCGCTGGCGGTGAACGTCGTGCCACCGTGGCCGCTGCCAGAACGGGTCGCGGTGCGACGGTGCTGGGTCTCGATTTCAATGCCTTTGGCGAATTGGACGACTTTTCACAGATTCGTTTGGAGACGAAACTACAGTTTTATCGGCTAATGGTGTTTGGTATTCGTTGGAAGCTTGAACAAAAGCGCCTGGCGAACCCCTCCCACCGCAATGTGCAAAAAATGATGGCTACGCCGGTGTCTGCTGGTCCAAGAGGAACAGTTGAGGAATTGCATGGTCTGCATCAGCAAGCCACGGCACTCGCGGATATTCTCATCGACTGGAACAGCGAGTCGCAGTTCTCCTAAACGTTCTCAATATGACTATTTTACCGGTAGCCTGGCCTTGCGCTCATGCTACAATTCGGCCTTTATGTACCTCATGCCCACGGAGCCATACATGACCATCATTCGCCAAGACGACTTAATCGATAGCGTTGCAGACGCACTGCAGTTTATTTCTTACTACCATCCCGTTGACTTCATTCAAGCTGTCAATAAAGCCTACGAAATGGAGAAAAACCCAGCCGCAAAAGATGCGATGGCGCAGATTCTTATCAATTCTCGCATGTCTGCCATGGGGCATCGTCCGATATGCCAGGATACGGGCATCGTTACAGTATTCGTTAAGGTAGGTATGAATGTCCGTTGGGACGCCACCATGAGCGTGGATGAGATGATTAATGAAGGCGTGCGTCGTGCCTACTTACATCCTGACAATGTCTTGCGCGCTTCTATTTTGGCAGATCCCGCTGGGGCGCGTAAAAATACCAAAGACAATACGCCCGCTGTGATTCACTACCAACTTGTCCCTGGTGATAAAGTGGAAGTTGATATTGCTGCGAAAGGCGGTGGTTCAGAAAACAAAGCTAAAATGGCGATGCTCAACCCGTCCGATAGCATTGTTGATTGGGTCGTTAAAACGGTACCTACCATGGGGGCCGGTTGGTGTCCGCCGGGTATGCTGGGTATTGGCATCGGTGGCACCGCGGAAAAAGCCGCCTTGTTAGCGAAAGAAGCCTTAATGGAGTCGATTGACATCCATGAGTTGCGTGAACGCGGGCCCGCAAATCGTGCGGAAGAATTGCGTTTAGAGATCATGGATGCGGTGAACAGGTTGGGCATTGGTGCTCAGGGTTTGGGTGGTTTGACGACGGTTCTCGATGTCAAAATTAAAGATTACCCCACACATGCCGCGTCGCTGCCCGTAGCAATGATTCCCAATTGCGCTGCTACACGTCATACGCATTTTGTTTTGGATGGCTCGGGTCCTGCCCTACAAACCCCGCCGTCCATTGATCAATGGCCAGACATTACTTGGGAAGTGAGTGACAGCGTAAAACGTGTGGATTTAAACACGGTGACGAAGGACGAGGTTAAATCCTGGCAACCTGGAGACACCTTGCTGTTAAGCGGGAAGATGCTCACAGGCCGTGATGCCGCGCATAAGAAAATTGTCGACATGCTTAACAAGGGGGAAACATTGCCGGTGGATCTTGCTGGTCGCTTTATCTATTACGTGGGTCCGGTAGATCCTGTTCGCGATGAGGTGGTCGGTCCTGCAGGTCCAACCACCGCAACGCGCATGGATAAATTTACCCGACAAGTGCTCGAGCAAACGGGTCTCATGGGTATGATTGGTAAAGCTGAGCGCGGCCCTGTTGCCATTGAAGCGATTAAGGATTTCGAGTCATCTTACTTGATGGCAGTGGGTGGAGCAGCGTACTTAGTGGCACAGGCGATTAAGCATGCCGAGGTTGTGGCTTTCCCTGAGCTAGGTATGGAGGCCATCTATGAGTTTGATGTGGTGGATATGCCTGTGACTGTGGCCGTTGATAGTAAAGGCGAGTCCGTGCATACCACTGGCCCCCAAATTTGGCGAGCAAAAATCGAAGAGCAAAAGCTCGAATTGATCTGATAAGTCTCTAGTAAGCTAATGATAATTAAGGGGTGTCATTTTAGATGCCCCTTTTTTTGTTGAGGGATTGGCGTGGTTGAGCATGTCATAGGTATTGTTTTTCCAGTGTTTGCCATTGTCTTGGTGGGCTTTTTGTATGGCCGAAAATTTCAACCAGATCTTGCTGCTGTGAATCGTATCAATCTGGATATTTTTGTCCCCGCGCTCATTTTCGCTGTGTTATCAAATAAAGATATTGTGCTGGGCGACTACCAAGGACTTCTCGTCGGCGGTGCTTTCGTGGTGCTGTGTTCAGGCGTGTTGGCGTGGCCTTTGGTGCGCTATATGGGCTGGCAAACGAAAACCTTTTTGCCGCCCATTATGTTTACCAACTCGGGGAATATGGGGTTGCCACTGGTGTTGTTTGCCTTTGGCGAGGCAGCGATGCCCGCCGCGGTACTCTTGTTCATTGTTGAAAACACGTTGCATTTTACTGTTGGCATGAAAATGATGGATCGATCGGCGTCGATCGGTCACATTTTTCGCTTGCCAATGTTGCTCGCTACGATAGCAGGCATCGCTTTATCGTTAGCGGGCGTTAACGTACCAGAGGCTCTTTACCGACCTATCGACATGCTAGGTCAAATAGCCATTCCGTTTATGCTCTTTGCATTGGGTGTTCGCTTGGTGAGCGTGACATTGAACGATTGGCGCATGGGTCTTGCCGCGGCGGTGGTCACGCCCGCCACGGGTCTTATCTTAGCCTTGATTTACATCACGTTTGTAACTCTGCCAAGCCAGCAAGTGGCTGTATTGATCTTGTTCGGAGCACTACCCCCCGCGGTGTTGAATTTTATGGTCGCTGAAAAGTTTCAGCAGCAGCCCGCTGAGGTGGCCTCAATCGTCATGATTGGCAATCTTGCTAGTGTGGTGGTGATCCCGACCGTTCTGTATTTTGTATTGCCGAAGGCATACTAGGCGTCGAGTCACTAGCGATGAATACCGAAGTCTTGTAGATTGTCGCCATGACTACTCATACAACCTTTTATTGGCACGATTATGAGACGTGGGGGGCGACCCCTTCGCGTGATCGGCCCTCCCAATTCGCCGGCGTAAGAACCGATGTCGATTTTAATATTATCGGTAAGCCGCTGTGTATTTATTGCCGGCCGTGCCCAGATGTGTTGCCTCAACCAGACGCCTGCCTTATCACCGGTATAACACCCCAAAAGGCTTTGGCTGAGGGCTATAGCGAAGCTGAATTTATTGCGCAGATTCATCGTGAAATGAGTCAGCCTGGAACCTGTAGTGTCGGTTTTAATAGCTTGCGCTTTGATGACGAAGTGACGCGTTTCACGCTGTGGCGAAATTTCTATGATCCCTACGAGCGTGAATGGAAAAACGGCAACAGTCGCTGGGACATTATTGATATGGTGCGTTTGACCTATGCATTACGTCCTGACGGGATTGTTTGGCCACGACGCGCTGACGATCCCACGCTGCCGAGTTTTAGGCTGGAAGAATTATCCAAGGCAAATGGTATCGCCCACGAGGCGGCACACGATGCAATGTCTGATGTTTACGCGACGATCGGATTAGCAAAGTTGATTAAACAGAAACAACCCAAGCTGTTTGATTATGTTTTTCAGATGCGCGACAAGCATAAGGTACTCGAATTACTCAACTGGCGAGAACAAAAGCCTGTGCTGTATGTGTCATCCATGGTGCCCGCATCACAGGGGTGTTTAACGCTGTTAATGCCCATCGCACAGCACCCAAGTCAGAAAAATGTCATTTTATGCATCGATTTGCTGCAATCTCCGGTTGATCTGTTAGCGAGGGGCGCGGCTGAACTTCGAGAGTTACTGTATACCCGACGTGAGGATTTACCCGAGGGGCAGGAACGCCTCCCTATTGTTCAGATTAAAGCGAATCAATGCCCCGTGATTGCGACGACGCAGTTGCTGGATGAGGCCAGCCAGGGGCGTTTAGGTATTGATATGGTGGCCGCAAGAAGACACTGGAAATTGTTGCACGATGCCATTGGATTAGACCAAAAGCTTCGCGACATTTTTGCAGTAACTCGTGATTTTGATTGCCAAGACCCCGAGCAAGCGTTGTACGGAGAGTTTGTGCCCGCCCATGATAAGCCTACGATGCAGCAGGTGCGACGCGCCTCAGGGCAGGATTTGGCAGAAACCACCTACACCTTCCATGACAAGCGTTTACAAGAAATGTTGTTCAGGTATCGCGCGCGCAATTTTCCAGAGAGCCTAAGCGAACAAGATCGGTTACAATGGGCCGATTTTTGTTTTCAGCGACTCAGTGAGGGTCTGTATCCAGGTGATATGACGCTGGAGATGTTTCACACGTTGATCGAGCAAAAATGGCATGGAGCAACACCTGCCCAGCGCCGTGTTTTAGAGGCCTTAGCTGCCTATGGCGATGAACTGCTTTGTTAATGGACGGCGCGGTTAACGAACACAATGGCACGGCATGGTTCGTATATATGATCCGTTGTCGCAGTGGCAAACTTTATACAGGCGTAACGACTAACATTGAACGTCGCTGGCGTGAGCATAGCGGGGGTAAGCTGGGTGCTAAATATACCCGAGCGGATCCACCTGACGCCCTCGTGTACTGCGAAACCCAGCCGGATAGATCGCACGCCCTCAAGCGTGAAGCCGCGATTAAAAAACTCCCGCGCAAGGCCAAGTTGGTCTTAGCCGCGGGCTACTGTAAGGAATGATAAATGGCGCGTAAGCCGTCTGCTGAGGCCCCAGCCGAAGAGCGAGAAAAGAAAGTCAATATCCGAAAAATCGGCGCTTTAAAGCCGGTTCTCGGGTTCATGAAGCCCTATCGTTGGCGTGTGTTTGCAGCGCTATTGGCGTTGACATTTACCGCGGGCGTGACGTTGTCGATTGGACAAGGCATACGCATGCTGATTGATGGCGGTTTCTCGTCAAACTCCAGTGAAGAACTTGCCGCCTCTGTTGAATTTTTCATGATGCTGGTGGTTATGCTCGCCTTCGGTACTTTTACGCGTTATTACTTGGTGTCATGGATTGGCGAGCGTGTCACCGCCGATATGCGTAAGGCCGTGTTTAATCACATTATCTCTCTCCATCCCGGTTTTTTTGAATCTACCTCCACGGGGGAAATCCAGTCGCGTATCACCACGGATACCACGCTCATACAAACCGTTGTGGGGTCTTCGGTGTCGGTAGCGCTGCGCAACATGTTGATGTTTATCGGTGGCATGATTTGGCTCTTTATTACCAATGCCAAATTCACATTGATTTTGCTTACAACGGTGCCACTAGTGATTGTGCCGATTATTTTCTTTGGTCGTCGTGTGCGCAATTTATCGCGTAACACACAGGACAAAATCGCTGACGTTGGCAGCTATGTCAACGAATCGTTGACGAACATTAAAACCGTTCATGCTTTCAACCACCAAGCGGCGGATCGTGACCGATTCAGTCAACACGTTGAAGGCGCCTTCGATGTTTCTATTTCACGGATTGCCCAGCGTGCATGGTTGACGGTCGCCGTCATATTGCTCGTTTTCGGGGGTATTACCATCATGCTGTGGTGGGGTGGGCAGAGTGTTCAAGCCGGCCAAATCAGTGGTGGTGATCTGGCCGCCTTTGTTTTTTACGCGGTCATGGTGGCGGGTTCGATGGGGTCGATTACCGAGGTTTTAGGCGATCTGCAACGGGCTGCCGGCGCTACCGAGCGTTTGATTGAGCTGCTTCACATGGAAAACATGATTGTGCCCCCTGTGAAGCCGGCTTCGCTCCCCGCCGATCCTCAGGCCGATATTGAACTGAGGGACGTTTGTTTTAGTTACCCAACGCGCCCCGATCATCTGGCGGTAGATAATGTCAGTTTACGTGTTGGAAAAGGCAAAACCTTGGCTTTGGTGGGGGCGTCTGGCGCGGGTAAGTCGACCATTATTGATTTGTTATTGCGGTTCTACGACGTACAGCGGGGTGAAATCTTGTTTGATGGCGTCAATATTCGCAACGTAGATCCACTCGAGTTACGCCAGCACATTGGCTTGGTCCCTCAACAACCCACCTTATTTAGCGGTACGGTACTCGACAATATTCGCTATGGTTGCCCTAATGCGAGCGAAGACGAGGTGATATCAGCCGCCAAGTCTGCTTATGCTCATGAGTTTATCGAAAGATTACCTCATGGCTACAACAGTCAAGTGGGTGAGGCAGGGGTACGTTTGTCTGGTGGTCAACGGCAACGTCTCGCGATTGCGCGGGCTATCCTTAAAAATCCTGATCTATTGTTACTCGACGAAGCCACTAGTGCCTTGGATGCGGATAGTGAATACATGGTGCAAAAGGCGCTGGATAGTTTGACTAAAGAGCGCACAACCATCGTTATTGCCCATCGTCTGGCGACGGTAATTAACGCGGATGAGATTGCGGTACTGGACCACGGTAAGTTGGTGGCGACTGGCCAGCACGATGAACTTTTAATGAGTAGCGATTTGTATCGCCGCTGGGCTGATTTGCAGTTTAAAATATCAGGAGCCGCGGCGCGCGGTGAAGCTGTTTAACCGTTATTGACGAGGCTGGCGATGAATTTCATCGGACAACATATACTCTCTGTTCAACAATTTGAGCGTGCGGATATCGACCGCATTTTTTCAGTGGCCGACATGATGGAGCCCTATGCCCGCCGTCAGCGGGTGACCAAGGTGCTCGACGGGGCGATTTTAGGAAATATGTTTTTTGAGCCTAGCACTCGCACGCGGGTGAGCTTTGGTTGTGCGTTTAACTTGCTAGGCGGCGAGGTGCGCGAAACCACGGGTATTCAAAACTCGGCCTTGGCTAAGGGAGAGTCGCTATACGATACCGCGAGAGTGTTGAGCGGGTACTCAGACATTATCGTCATGCGCCATCCGGAAGCCTTTTCGGTGGCCGAATTTGCCGGCGCGAGTCGAGTGCCGGTGATTAATGGTGGTGATGGGGCGAATGAGCATCCAAGCCAGGCCTTGTTGGATTTATATACCATCCGTAAGGAGTTGTCTGGCCAGACTAAAACCATCGATAACATGCGCATTGCTATGATTGGTGACCTGAAAAATGGTCGCACAGTGCACTCGTTGTGTAAGTTGTTGCGTTTATACAAAAATCTGTCGTTCACACTGGTAGCACCTGTCGAGTTGCAAATGCAAGAAGAGTTGGTCGACATGCTTCGCGATGCAGGGCACAAGGTGACCGTGACCGACAAGCTGGAAGAAAGCATCGCCAGGGTCGACATTGCGTATTCCACGCGTATTCAAGAAGAGCGCTTCGCCAGCAAAGAAGAAGCAGACCGCTACCGCGGGCGCTTCCGTTTAAATCAGTCGATATACACACAGTTCTGCGAGCCTAACACGGTCATCATGCATCCATTGCCGCGGGATTCTAGGTTAGAAGCAAATGAGCTAGACAATGACCTGAATGAAAATCCAAATCTGGCGATCTTCCGTCAAGCCGATAATGGCATCAATGTCAGGATGGCCTTGTTTGCGATGATTCTCGATGTGGTGGATCAGGTGGAAGCCTACGCTCGGCCTGTGAATTGGTTTACCCAGCGCTAACATGGGCTTTGATCACGCCAACGTCAAACTCTTATCCCGTGTGGTTAACCATGCGGGATTTTTGCGTTTAGAGACCCGCGTCGTCGAGCATGCGCTGTTTGCTGGTGGTGTCAGTGGTCATGTGCGTCGCGAGTTGTTACTGCGCGGCGAAGCGGTGGGGGTACTGCCATATGACCCGGTACGCGACGAGGTTTTGCTTATTGAACAGTTTCGCATTGGGGTGACTCGACCACAGCACTCTCCATGGATGCTCGAAATTGTCGCTGGTATTGTGGAAGACGGCGAGTCCTTTGCAGAGGTTGCGCGGCGTGAGTCGTTGGAAGAGTGTGGCTGCCAGGTTGCTCAATTGGAGAGTATCGTTGGGTATTATTCTAGCCCGGGTTTTACCGATGAGTTTTTGATGCTCTTTTGCGGGCAAATTGATACTCGTCACGCTGGTGGTGTTTTTGGCTTGTCCAGCGAGCATGAAGATATTCATGCAGCGGTATACAGTGCAGACGCTTGCTTTGCTAAGTTGCAATCCGGCGAGATTATCAACGCCTCAACGATCATTTCATTGCAATGGCTGCAGCTTAATCGTGCGCGGTTACGGCGCCAATGGGCGGGCATTGATGGCTGAGAAAAATCAAAAGCCCGTCCTCGGTCAGGGCGAAGATTCCTCCCGCGGATTGGCAAAATCCAGCGCTATTTTTGGCAGTATGACTATGGCCTCCCGCGTGTTGGGTGTGGTGAGGGATATGGTCGTGGCGCGATTTTTTGGTGCCGACGCGGCGGCAGATGCGTTCTTTATTGCCTTTAAAATCCCGAATTTCATGCGTCGTCTCTTTGGTGAAGGGGCTTTTAGCCAAGCCTTTGTGCCGGTGTTATCAGAATATCGTCAAACGCGAAGTTTAGAGGATGTTAAAGCCTTGGTGGATCGAGTGGCGGGGGTCTTGGGTGGTATTCTCGCTTTGGTCACCTTGTTAGCGACGTTGGGTGCGCCTGTGGTCGCCACCATTTTTGCCCCCGGTTATGTAGTGGATGCTGAAAAACAAAAGCTCGTTACCGATATGGTGCGCATTACGTTTCCCTATTTGATGTTTATTTCACTGACCGGTTTTGCTGGCGGTATATTGAATGCTTATGGCAAGTTTGCGGTGCCGGCATTTACGCCGGTGTTACTGAATGTTTTTTTAATCAGCGGTGCGTTGGTAAGTGGTTATTTTCCGGTGCCTATCTACGCGCTGGCATGGGCGGTATTTGTCGCAGGTGCCATGCAAATGGTCTTTCAGATGCCATTTTTGAGGCAAATGAACTTGTTGCCAAGACCGCGCTGGGATACCCAGCACGAAGGTGTTAAGCGCATTTTGACGCTGATTGTACCCGCCTTGTTTGGGGTGTCGGTATCTCAGATTAACTTGTTATTAGACACGGTCCTTGCTTCGTTTTTACCGACCGGTAGTGTCTCGTGGTTGTACTATTCCGATCGTCTGTGGGAATTGCCGCTTGGGGTCTTTGGCGTTGCCCTGGCGACCGTCATTTTGCCGAGCTTGTCGCGTAAGCATGCCGACATGTCCAGTGACGCTTTTTCAGCGACGATGGACTGGGCGATGCGGATTGTGTTCTTGATCGCTATTCCTGCCGCGACGGCGTTGGTTGTCTTGGCCGAACCCATTTTAATTAGTCTGTATCACTATGGCGCCATGACAGAAAGGGATATTGCTATGTCCGCCTTGAGTCTTCGGGCCTACTCAATGGCCCTGTTGGCGTTTATGTTGATCAAGGTATTGGCGCCTGGGTTTTATTCTCGACAAGATACCAAAACACCCGTCCGTATTGGTATTAAAGCCATGGTAGCGAATATGGTGCTCAATTTGGCCTTCGTAGTGCCCCTTCACATTTACTTTACTGTCGGGCATGTGGGGTTGGCGCTTGCTACGATGGTTTCGTCTTACATGAACGCCTATCTTTTATTCCGCGGTTTGCGCAAGGAAGGTGTCTATATGCCACAACCGGGGTGGGTCAAGTTAGTAGCACAAATACTATGGGCCACGTTTGCTATGGGCTTTACCTTGTGGTGGTTAAGCCCGTCGGCGAGTGAATGGTTTGCCAATTCATGGCAAGCTCGCGCGGTCACCTTGTTGCCACTGTGTTTGGGCGGTATGGCCGTTTATTGTCTCTGTTTAGTGGTGAGTGGCGTCAAATTCCGAGACTTCGTTACAAAGCATTGATGAATTAACGCTTTTTGCCTCGTTATGGGTGCGTTTGAACCCTCATTCCCCTATAATCGTGGCCATTTTTAACAAAGCCTGTGGCCCTATGGAATTGATCCGCGACCTGCATAATATTCGCCCTGAACATCGTCTCTGTGTGGCGACGATTGGTGCGTTTGATGGCGTCCATCGGGGTCACCAGATGGTCATCAAAACCCTAGTGGCTAAAGCTCGAGCAGTGGGTCTGCCCGCGACAGTTATTTTATTTGAACCACTGCCGCGTGAATATTTTCGGCCCCATGATGCGCCGCCTCGGTTAACCAATTTCGCTGAACGTTTTAAACTGCTAGCGGCTTTGGGTGTGGATAGGGTATTGCGTATTCATTTTGTGGACGCTATCCGTCAAATGAGCGCTGAGCGTTTTATTTCTCAGGTTTTTGTCGAAAAGCTTGGCGTGAAGTACTTAATTGTTGGCGATGATTTTGCGTTTGGAAAAGGTCGTGAGGGCAATTTTGATACGTTGCTGTCAATGGGGCAGTCGTCGGGGTTTGAAGTCCAAGATACGGCGACCTTGGAGCACGAACAAGAACGCGTGAGTAGCTCTCGTATTCGTGAGGCCTTGGTCGAGGCTGATTTTGCTTGTGTTGAGCACCTCCTCGGTCGTCCTTACAGCATGTCGGGGCGCGTGGTGATGGGGCAGCAATTAGGGCGTACCATGGGTGCGCCAACCGCCAATATTCAGCTGCGACGCTTGCGTTCGCCATTGGCGGGAGTCTATGCCGTAGAGATCGACGGTATCGATGGGAAACGCTACCAAGGGGTGGCTAATGTGGGCACTCGGCCAACCATTGGTGACCTGAGTAAAGCCATCTTGGAAGTGCATGTATTTAATTTCGATGGGAATTTATACGGCAAGCACCTCGAGGTGCTATTTAGACATAAACTACGCGACGAGAAAAAGTTCTCTTCGTTGGATGAATTGAAAAACAACATCGCGCGCGACTTTGACGCGGGCCGAGCCTACTTTGAGTGATCTAGGACACTATGACTGACTACAAATCGACGCTAAACCTGCCAGATACCTCTTTCCCCATGAAAGCCAGTTTGGCGCAACGCGAACCCGAGATGTTGAAAGCGTGGCAGCAAAGCGATATTTACGGCCAGATCCGTAAAGCCCGCGCTGGCCGCGAACAGTTTATCTTGCACGACGGTCCTCCCTACGCCAACGGCAATATCCACATTGGTCATGCCGTTAATAAAATCCTTAAAGACATTATTATTAAGTCGCGAACACTGAGTGGTTTTGATGCCCCTTATGTCCCGGGTTGGGATTGCCACGGCTTGCCGATCGAGCACAATGTTGAGAAGAAAATCGGCAAGGCTGGTGTAAAAGTAGATCATAAGACGTTCCGTCAAAAGTGCCGTGAATATGCCGCTAAACAAATCGACGGCCAAATGGCTGATTTTGTGCGTTTGGGCGTGTTTGGTGAATGGGATAATCCCTACCTGACCATGAACTATACCTTTGAGGCGGACATTATTCGCGCCTTAGGTAAAATTATCGAGAATGGCCACCTAGACCGTGGTTTCAAACCAGTTTACTGGTCGGTGGTTGGCGCTTCAGCTTTGGCAGAAGCCGAAGTGGAATACCAAGATAAAACCTCATATTCAATTTACGTAAAATACCCGGTGGTTGATCAGGCGCAGATCTGCCAATTGATGGAAGCCAATGGCGAGGGTGAGGTTAAGGTGGTGATTTGGACGACCACCCCGTGGACCCTTCCATCGAGCCAAGCGGTGAGTGTGAATGCCGACCTTGAGTACGTGTTATTACAAGGTCAGGGCGAGCGTTTATTGGTTGCGGCTGAACTCGCCGAAGCAGTGCAAAAAGCCGGCAATTTCGAGACCGATGTGGTCGGCCGTTGCCGCGGCAGTGCCTTGGAAGGAGCGTTACTCAATCATCCATTCTATTCACGTGAACTGCCCATTTTGCTGGGTGATCACGTGACAGTTGATGCCGGTACTGGATGTGTACACACCGCGCCAGACCATGGTGTTGAAGACTTCAACGTAGGCATGAAATACGGCCTCACGACACTTAATTATGTCGACGAAAACGGTAACTACCGCGATGTAGTAGAGATGTTTGCCGGTGATCACGTCTACAAGGTAGATGACAAAATTGTGGCTTTGCTTGAAGAGCGGGGTGTTTTACTAGCCCAGAGTAAGTTTGTTCACAGCTATCCCCATTGCTGGCGCACCAAAACGCC
>DATHYR010000571.1:0-1154 GCA_035458985.1 Pseudomonadales bacterium | reverse complement strand
ACTCTTTAGCACAAGCCCCGGGCGAAGCGTTGCGCTATCAACGTAACCTAATGGAAAACTTAAACCTTTTGGAGGATATTCAAGAGGAGCTGCAAAGCAAGCGCGCTGAGTTGGCCAACCTGATGGGACTGATGCCAGGATCAACCTTTACTCTTGCTAAACGTGAGTTTGGTGACGTGAGTGCCCCCAATATTTCACTCCAGGATTTGGAAGAGAAAGCCTTAGGTAATAACCCAGATATTCGCAAAAGTTACTACAGCGCTCGCATTGCCGCTTTAGATACTCGCAGTGCCATATTGAAATTACTGCCGGGTATTCGTTTAAACTATGGTTATAACTATAGCGATGACGACTATTTAATTAATCAGCGTTGGGAAGAGGCTGGCGCCACGGTTAGCTTCAACCTGTTTAATATGTTCTCGCAATACTGGGTGATGGGCGCCGCCAATACCAAGCAAGCCATGGCGGACTCACGGCGCATGGCGGTGCAAATGGCCGTACTTACCCAAGTGCATTTGGCAAATCGTCAGTACCACGATGCTATTAGAAAGTTTCAGCGTATTAACGGCATGTTTGAGTTAGATAAAGCCTTAGCGCGCCAAGCACAAAATGAATTTGATGTGCGCACAGGGTCTAAACTGGATCAAATTGCCTCTGAGGTTCGCTTGATTTTGAGCACTGTGCGTCGATACCGGGGTATTGCAATGATTCATGAAGCCAGTAGCCGCTTGCAAGCGACGGTGGGGATCGAACCCGAAATTTCTAGCTTAGATAATTTGACGTTAGACGAATTAAGCGCACAATTAGCGGATAATCTTGAAAAGTGGAGTATTTAATTGCTTGCCATTAATCGTGTGACGTCATGCATCACGTTGACCTTTGCCACGCTATTATCCTTACCTGTGTGTGCTCAGACGTACAGCATCGACGAAAGCCAAATTCGTGCACAATTGGTGGCCGTGCAGTCGGCCGCTTTGTCGGCTGAAATTGCGGGTGTCGTCAAAACCTTAAAAGCCAAAGAGGGTTTGGCGTTTAAACGTGGCCAAACGTTATTAGCCTTTAATTGTGAGTTACAGAACACGCAATGGCAAAAATCCAAGGCTCAGTTAGCGTCAGCGGAAGCCACGCTCAACAGTCAACAACGTTTATTTGAA
>DATHYR010000570.1:0-1014 GCA_035458985.1 Pseudomonadales bacterium | reverse complement strand
GTCCCTCCGATGAGTTCCATGTCTTCCAGCCCAAGTCCGAGGCATCAGGCAACACACCTAATGCGGCGGAACTTTTGCCATAGTCCCCTAGCCGAACTGTAAACCAACTAGGGGATGGCCACGGGGTGGAATCGAACCACCCACTTGCCAACCGTGGCCGGTTGCGGTCAGAAGGGCGTGCCTTCGGGCCAGTCGTCATCATTGACGGCTTGGGGCTTGAAGCCAGCCGCGGCCATCTTGGCTTGGTCTGTCGCTGTGAGTGCTTGCCTTGTTTGCATATCGAGATTTAGCATTGGAGCTTGAGTCGCTGAAGTTTGTGGCGGCTGAGTTGCCTGTTCTTCAGGATTAAGCTCAAAGCACTGCTTAGCTTTTTCCATCAGGAAGTCCGGCACTCTGTCATTAAATACAGCGCAGTTGGAATCTAATATTGACCACGCGAAAACCTCTGACTTTGGCTCAAATTGCATTTGACCTCTTGATAGTCGCGTAATATTGGCAACTTTCATTTTGCCACTTGAAGTTTCGCCAATTTCTACCTGGCAACACTTGCCAAGCAATTGCCAGACAGAAAAGCTACTTTCGTTGATATTTGACCCCAAACACGCCTCAGCCAGTCTCCGTACAAATGCAACCTGCCCTTTTTTAGGGTTTGCGGAACCGAGTACGATCCCCATTTCTTTGCCAACGCGAAATCTTGATCCATCGCTTCTGTCAGCAAAAAGCTCCCATTCGACAAACACGGTATCCCTTTGTGAAACGCGTCCGTTATAGACATTTTCTTGCGTGCCAATGTGGTAAATAGATGTAATAACACCTAATACCGTATCACCTTTTGCAATCTTTTCGCCCGATGCCGATGATTTGAACTGAACTTGTGGAATGTACATCGCTTTGTCCTAGTGAAAAAGTATTAACCGATGGCCTGATTGAATTCGTGAGTAGGTTGATACAGCAGTTCCTGCTGTTGGATTGTTTTTAGCTGGGCACGCATTAACGCCGCGTAGAGCGTGTGAC
>DATHYR010000569.1:0-1354 GCA_035458985.1 Pseudomonadales bacterium | reverse complement strand
ACCGCCGCCATCCGCGCCCTTGATTAATAACCCCCCGCCATCTTGACGACGCCAGAACCTACCCGGCGCCGAACGATTGGCAACAAGTTCATAACCGCGTAGCCAAGGGCATCAGGCAAGTGAGTGTATTTGCCTTGTGCGACCTTGGCGACGTTGCCGTTGTCATCAAAGCCAAGGCTCTCCAAAGACGTAATTAGCTCCTTGCAGCGCGGATGCACAAACAGCCGAGGCTTACCGGCGGCTGATAGAAAGGCGCCATTCACGATATTGATACGGTCACTGACGAGTGGGTTTTTACGCGGCATAACAAGTTTAAAGCCCAAGCCCCGCAACACGCTATGGTTCGTGTTGCCACCCGCAGAGGTGTGCTGCTGGTTGCCTGAGGCGTCAGGATAGATTGTAATATTCCTGCCTTTGAACCGCTCTGAGAGTAAGTCTGCATAGCGTTGGATGGTAGCGTTTGGCAATAATATTTCGTCAATAGCGCAAAAGCACTCCTCGCCTTCTTCATTCAGGAACTTAACCATAACGATGCCAGACATCGGAAAGCGGTTGAAGTCCAAACCAAGATGAAGGTTGCACCGTTTGTCATCATCAATATGGGAAATGACATGCGTGCTGCGTTGGAAAGGCTGGTAGACCTTGCCGGTAGGTGATTCGAAGGACGCCTCAAACTCAGTCCTGAACTCATAAGGGTTCATGCTTTGCCGCGCTTCTTCGATTTCCGAAGCGGGCACAATCCCGGCATCCACGGTCTTAATGGTGTAGCTAAACCAATTTTTCTTGCCAGGGTCCAAGCCGTCACAATAGGCTTCATAGAACCACTTGCTACCGGCGCTGACTTTAGGGGTGCCAAGGAACAAAGCATCGCCCTGTTGGTCAGCCAAGGCAGGACGGACGATCTTAGTCCACATCACTTCAGTAATGTCGGCAGCTTCATCAAAAATAGCAAAAGAAATAGACAGACCTCGCAGGCGGTCTGGCACTTCAGCACCAAAGAGACGGATCATGGTGCCTGTATTCTTCAAGACAATCGACATATCGCTGCGATTGATTTCAGAGATCATCTCAGGCGGAATGCTGTCCATCAACTCGCGCCACATGATCTGCTTGGCCATCTTCAAAGTCGGCGCAATGTAGACCACGAGGCCCTTAGAGACAGCATTGGCGGCACGGTATAGCTCGTGCTTGCTAAGGAACGACTTGCCACTTCGCCGTCCTGCCACCACTACGCGATAACGGCATGGATGGAGGTAGACATGCGCCTGCCAGGGCATGAGGCCAAGGTTGCTTGTCGCCCGATCCGCTAAAACGGGATTGGGCTCCCACGTCAGTTTGTTAATCGCGTTCATTC
>DATHYR010000568.1:0-1496 GCA_035458985.1 Pseudomonadales bacterium | reverse complement strand
CGGAAAGTCCGCACGTAAGGCACGTTTGGGACTGGCGGCCGGTGTATTTGTGCTGATAGGCATCGCCGTCGCACTGCCCGTTGGTCAGCTTGTTGTACTGAAAATGCTGCCTTTTGACAATAAGTCAGAATTCCAAGTGATGGTCGATTTACCTGAAGGCACCCCTGTTGAAACCACGCAGCGCGTGTTGAAAGAACTGACTCAGTATTTAAATACCGTTGAAGAAGTGGACAATTTGCAACTGTACGCAGGAACGAATGCACCGATGAACTTCAACGGGTTGGTTCGCCATTACTTCTTGCGACACAGTCAAGAGTTGGGTGATATTCAAGTTAACTTAGTCGACAAAAAACATCGCGACAGAGACAGTCACAGTATTGCCCTCGCCGTGCGTCCCGCATTGCAAAAAATTGGCGAGGCTTATCAAGCCAATGTCAAAGTGGTTGAAGTGCCACCAGGCCCCCCAGTGTGGTCACCTATAGTGGCTGAAGTCTATGGCCCTACGCCTGCGATTCGAGAACAAGCGGCAAAAGATCTACAAGCATTATTTAAAACAACAGCTGACGTCATTGATATTGATATTTTTCTACCCGATGCACAGCAAAAATGGCAAGTCAGCATTGATCGCAGCAAAGCCAGCCTGACAGGCATAGCTTACAGCCAAATTGTTGATGCCATCGCCACTGCTGTCGGCGGGAAAGACGCCAGTTATTTGCATCAACCACAACAAAAACGCCCAGTGCCCATTCGACTACAACTCGAAGAAGGCGAGAAAGTCGACCTTGAGCAAATTCTTAATTTGACGCTAAAAAACCAAGCCGGAGACGCGGTTCCACTCGCCGCATTAGTTAAGATCCACAAAGGCGAAATTGATGCGCCCATCATCCACAAGAACATGATCCCTATGGTCATGGTGGTAGCGGATATGGCTGGAAGCCTAGACAGTCCACTGTACGGCATGTTCTCAATGGCGGCGTAGATTAACAGTGAGAACTGTCTTGGCTTCGACCAATACTACATTCACCAGCCGTCAGGTCTCGATGATGTGGCTGTACTTTGGGATGGTGAATGGAAAATTACCTATGAGACCTTTAGAGACATGGGAATTGCCTATGCGGTCGGAATGATTGCCATCTACTTGCTCGTCGTTGGCCAATTTAAATCTTATCTAGTGCCTTTAGTCATCATGGCACCAATTCCATTGACCGTGATCGGTGTGATGCCAGGCCATGCTTTACTGGGCGCACAATTTACCGCCACATCCATGATAGGCATGATAGCACTGGCAGGCATTATCGTTCGAAACTCGATACTGCTAGTCGACTTTATTAACCAAGAAACCGCCTCGGGTGTGCCTTTTGAACAAGCCGTGATCCACTCAGGGGCTGTGCGCGCGAAACCTATTATGCTAACCGCACTAGCAGCCATGATTGGCGCACTGTTTATTTTAGATGATCCTATTTTCAATGGATTAGCTATCAGTCTGATTTTTGGGA
>DATHYR010000567.1:0-1497 GCA_035458985.1 Pseudomonadales bacterium | reverse complement strand
CAGCGTTGTTAGCGGGTGCTTTTGCCATGGTATTCCTTCAGGTGCTTTATTTCTTGAGCGCAGCAGCAGACTTGCGCGGTCCCTTGCGGGTACGGGCGTTGGTACGGGTGCGCTGGCCACGCAGTGGCAAGCCCCGGCGATGACGAAAACCACGGTAGCAGCCAATATCCATCAAGCGTTTGATGGACATGGTGGTCTCGCGGCGCAAGTCGCCCTCAACCAGGAACTTGTTCAGCTCGTCGCGAATCTTCTCCAGATCGGCGTCGGACAAGTCCTTGATTTTCTTGGCGTACTCGATGCCGCAGGCCTCGCAAATCTTGCGAGCGCGGCTACGGCCAATACCAAAAATGGCGGTCAGGCCAATCTCGGCGTGTTGGTGGGGCGGAATGTTGATACCAGCGATACGTGCCATGGTGGTCCTCTATAACTCTTGCTTTATTAGCCTTGACGCTGCTTATGACGCGGATCTGAGCAGATCACGCGCACGATGCCGTTGCGCCGAATAATCTTGCAGTTGCGGCACATTTTTTTAACCGAAGCCGAAACTTTCATTTCACTCTCCTAAACAAATTCATCAACCGTTGTTCACTTGGCCCTAAACACAATGCGTGCCCGGGTCAGGTCGTAAGGTGTCAACTCCACTGTGACCTTATCTCCTGGCAGGATGCGGATGTAATGCATGCGCATCTTTCCTGAGATGTGTCCCAAAACCGTATGACCGTTTTCCAGTTTGACGCGAAATGTGGCATTGGGAAGGTTCTCCACAATCTCGCCCTGCATCTGGATGACGTCATCTTTCGCCATATCTCGTCGTTCGTATTAGGTCGCCTTAAAGTTTGCTTTCTTCAGCAAGGACTCATACTGCTGCGACATGAGATAGTTCTGTACTTGGGCCATGAAATCCATGGTCACCACCACAATGATCAGCAGCGAGGTGCCTCCAAAATAGAAGGGCACGTTGTACTTCAGGATCAAAAACTCCGGCAACAGACACACCAAAGTGATATAGATGGCACCGACCAATGTCAATCGCAACAAAATTTTGTCGATATAGCGAGCCGTTTGATCACCTGGTCGTATGCCAGGCACAAACGCACCACTCTTCTTTAAGTTGTCGGCAGTCTCTTTGCTGTTGAACACCAGCGCGGTGTAGAAAAAGCAGAAAAAGATAATCGCAGACGCATAAAACATGACGTAGACCGGCTGCCCAGGGGAGAGCGAACCGGCAATGTCTTTCAGCCAGGTCATGGACTGACCCGAGCTGAACCAGCCCACCACGGTTGCTGGCAACAAAATGATGGACGAGGCAAAAATCGGCGGGATAACACCGGCCATATTCAGTTTGAGCGGCAGGTGTGAGGACTGGCCACCGTACACCTTGTTGCCCACCTGACGTCTGGCGTAATTCACAAGAATCTTGCGTTGGCCTCGCTCAACAAACACAACAAAATAAGTCACCAGCACCACCAAAGCGATGATGACCATGGACACGATGAT
>DATHYR010000566.1:0-1798 GCA_035458985.1 Pseudomonadales bacterium | reverse complement strand
CATGTTTAGCAGTGGACCAGGTAGCCAGTGGAAGGGCGATGGTAGTGAAAGCGCGCAGGATCAAGCACGTCAGGTAGGAGACAACCATGATGGCATTCATTTCTTCCCTCTGAATAACAGTTCAAGCGAAGGAATCTTGGTTATGAATCATGAGTACAGTACGACGGTAGGAGAAAAAGACGATCAGTATTTGACGCTCTTCGGGAAATCGCCGACTGTTGCTTCAACTATTGAGCAGGCTAACAAGGCGATAAATGCCTGGGGGTGCTCAGTCTTACATGTTCGTCAAACTAATGGTGAGTGGTCCCTAGTAAAAGACTCCAAATACAACCGCCGAATGACATCAGCCTCTCCGATGGTGTTGACTGGTCCAGCTGCAGGCCATGAATTATTGAAGACCAAAGCTGACCCTACAGGTACACGCGTTCTCGGTACGATCAATAACTGTGGCAACGGCTATACGCCCTGGGGCACTTACCTTACTTGTGAAGAGAACTGGAACAATAATTTCGGTACGCGTTTGAGCCAAGCTGATGAGCGTACACCTGCGCAGAAGCGATATGGGCTTGCGAAAGGCGCAACTGGATACGGTTGGGAAGCGTTCCACGACCGATTTGATTACAAAAAGGAACCCAACGAATCAAACCGTTTCGGTTGGATCGTGGAGATAGACCCCTATAACCCGGAAGCTACGCCAAAGAAGCGCACAGCATTGGGCCGCTTTAAGCACGAGAACGCTGCCTACGCGATCTCCAAAGATAAGCGTGTGGTGATTTACATGGGTGATGATGAACGCTTTGATTACATCTACAAATTTGTTTCTTCCGGTGAATACCGCGAGGGTGATCGTGCACACAACCTGGACTTGTTAGATTCAGGTACTTTGTACGTTGCAAAGTTTTCCTCAAAGGCTTCACTGGGCGACGGTATGGGTGATGGTCAATGGGTCGAGTTGTCCATGAATAATCCCGTTATCGTTAAAGCAGGTTTTAAAGACCTTGGCGACGTTTTGGTCCATGCGAGACTGGCGGCAGATGCTGTCGGTGCAACCAAAATGGACAGGCCAGAATGGATTACCGTGCACCCCGTTACCCAGGAGGTATACGCGACCTTGACAAATAATTCCAAGCGCAAAGCGGGCGATGAAGACGCTGTTAACCCTCGAGCGTCCAATGTCTACGGTCAGATCGTACGCTGGCGAGAGCAGGGCGGCGACGCAGCTGCTTTGCGATTTGACTGGGATTTATTTGCATTAGCTGGTAACCCAGCGGTAAACGCCAAAGGCGACTTGAATGCAGGTTCTACCAACGTGAACATCGACAATATGTTCAACAGTCCCGATGGCCTTGGCTTTGACGCTGCAGGTCGTTTATGGATTCAAACGGATGGTAACTATTCAAACTCCAAAGCTCACGCGGGTATGGGTAATAACCAGATGCTTTGCGCCGATCCCAAGACAAAAGAAATCCGTCGCTTTTTAGTGGGTCCTAGAGAGTGCGAAATAACCGGTCTCACGTTCACGCCAGATCAGCGAACGCTTTTCATTAACGTGCAACATCCAGGCGAGCGCGGCAACAGCCACTGGCCAGACGGTGGTGATGCGCTCCCGCGCAGTGCCACTGTTGTCATTACGAAGGATGATGGCGGAATCATTGGTACCTGATTAACTCCTATCGTATGCAAGGCCCTCGTTGGGCCTTGTCTTAAAATTGCGGGCTTGATGTCACAAGAGCGTAGTAGGCGAAACCAGCTGTATGGGGTCTGGTGCGACAGTATTTATGTCTTACCTGTCGACTTG
>DATHYR010000565.1:0-1336 GCA_035458985.1 Pseudomonadales bacterium | reverse complement strand
GTGTATTGTCGTAAGTAATTCTCATATTAAACGATTTTTGATATTAAGTCTTTCAATCCGTCGGGCGTTGGCACATATTCGCCATCAGCTATTTTTTTATCGACCTCATATCCACGGCTTTCAAGGTAGGACTTGCGGTCGTGGTGATGCTTACATAACACCCACAAGTTTTTAATGTCGAGCTTTGCCCCGCCTGCGCGAATACGAATAATATGGTCAACATGGCCGCCTCTGGTGCAGTCGTTCATGATGTTGCCGGATAAACATACAGCACAGAGCGGGGTAGTGCGCAAAATGTAGGCGCGAAGGTCACGCCAGGGCTTTGACGTATAAAACGATTTGTTCGTTTGGTCATAGCCCTGCGTGCCGTCACGCTTCTTTATATTGATTGGCAAATATGGCATTATCCGTCTTTGATAAATGTACCGCGTTCAATTCGGCCAGTCCGGTTTTTTATTTCTTCGTATGCGGCAGATAGGCAGTCATTTAGCGTCATGCCGTGTTGAGCGGCAAGGATGATGATAGTGACAGCAATATCGCCGATGCCGTCTTTTAACGCTTCACGATTGCCTTTCAGTAGGGCCGCAGCAGTTTCTCCTACCTCCTCCGTGACCTTGCACATCTGTGCGTGTGCATTATCCGGCGACAATAGCCCTTTTGTGTGCGCCCATTGGATGACTTGTAGTTCTAATTGCGCTAATGTCATTGTTTTTCGTTTTCGGTGGCCTTCTCCACAAAGTAAAAGAATGTGAACACGACCACGGTGACAAGTAAAATTACCATATTTTCACGAGATTTGCAAAGGATATTCTTCCATGTATATTTCAGTAGCCTGGTGTACGTCAGCCATGCTGTAACCACCCCGCGTGATGCCAACTTTGTTGTAACCAATGTAGCGAGCGGGTACGCCAACCCATGTTTGAAAGGGCATAATCATTGTATTCATGCTGCGCTTAGTGACAACGCTACCCGCGCCTATCATTGCGCCCATGCCGATAATCTGATGTTGGTGGATAGCGGCATTGATGCCAATAAATGCCCGTGGGTCAACCTTGACGTGACCGGCAAGTGTAGCACCGGCAGCAATAGTAACGTGACGTGATATAAAGCAGTCGTGACCTATGTGGACTTGCGACATGATGAACGCGTTGCTATCAATGACGGTAGCTTGACTTCCCGATCCGGAATCCACAACGACCATTTTTTCAAGACGTGCGCCTTTACGAATGACAACACCCGCGTTTTTTTGGTCATAGCCACGGATTTCGGGCGGGCAACCAATGATGCAGCCTGGGCCAATGTATGCGCCGTCTTCAATGATTACGTTTGGATAAAT
>DATHYR010000564.1:0-1081 GCA_035458985.1 Pseudomonadales bacterium | reverse complement strand
ACACTGTCGCTTTGAGCGCCATAATCTATCCCAACTGAAAATAAAAAGCCGAGTCTACAGCAGACTCGGCTTAGGCTCAAACGAACACAGCTTGCAAAAGGAAAACTTTAGCAGTTCGACGACTTATCGGTTAGATAGCCCCTGCGCGCAGATGTTTTGCCATCGGAAAATGAGCAATTAATTGGTCTATTTTCGCTTTATCGCTATAAACCAGCACCTTTGCCCCTTGCTCATAACCTTTCGCTAACTCACTTAAATTTGGCACACTTTGACGCTGGGCGTCACGCCGTACAAGCTCATTTAACATTGATGGCAATACCTCATCGCTACAGACGGCATCTAAACGTTGTAACAAGGGCATTGCGGCTAACGGCAACAAGTGAGGTGGTGTGTCACTGTCTATCAGCAGTAACTCACCTTTTCCCCCTAACTGTGAAAATGCATTTTGATAATGCTCTGTGGTATTGGCATCAAAACGCTCGGCATTTAGATCAAAAAAGCGTTCCCAAAAGACCCTTCTTTGTTTCGAGGACGGCAGTTTCTGTTGCACCTCTTGTCGACGTTCTGCAACAAAATCAAAAAGTGGCGCCAGCGATTGTGGTAACCAAGTTTCTAATTTGGCTCTAATCGTCCGGGCAAAAACAGGTGCTGCCCCAGCAGTACTGATAGCGACAACTAAACGGCCACGATCCACTATTGAGGGAGTGATAAACCGACAATATTCTGGATTATCGACCACATTAGCCCAAATACCCCGCTCGCTAGCAAGCGTCGCCAGCCGCGCATTGAGCGCATCATTAGCGGTCGCAAGGTAAATTAAATCGACATTGTGCACATCGGCATCTTGAATGGCTCGTTGGTACACTCGGATACGCTTTCGCTCGGCATACGCTTGGATCTCATCACTAATTTCTGGCGAAATCACGCTGATATCGGCTTGTGTTCGCGCCAATAGATCCAATTTGCGGCTAGCGACTTCGCCCGCGCCGACGATCAACACACGTAAACCTTGGGTATCAACAAACAGCGGGAAATATTGCATTAATTAATCCTAGGCCGTTAATCTTGCACGACGGGCAGC
>DATHYR010000563.1:0-1000 GCA_035458985.1 Pseudomonadales bacterium | reverse complement strand
CCACCACCTCGGCAAACGGCAGGTAGCGCAGCGCATAGACGAATGCAAAGGCGCCGACGGCATACAACCCGCCGCGATAAAAGTGCGGACGCCAGCGGCGCGCGGCGAAGAGTGACGCGCCGCGCAAGCGCATCACCATTGCCGTGATGAGCACGATTAACACAGCCTGCAGAAATAGTATCTGGCCCACGGGATAATGCGGTACCAGCCACTTGCTGATGCCGTCATTGGTGGTCAGAAACAGGCCCGCCGATACCAGGAAGGCAATGCCCAACAGATTGTTGACCGGTGTCGTGTACAAACTTGTCTTCATTGTATGCGTCTCGATGCTGCAGCCACTGCACCCGGGGAAAGGCCAGCCCGGCGAGAAGCCTGCGACCGGCGCAGGCAAAAATCAAGCGATTTAATAAGTGAAGGCGGTGACAAACAGGAGTTAGCGAGTAGAGTGCAAATGCTATCTACACAAACAGGGTCAGCTCGCCGGTAAAGCCGTAGGAGAAAACCGGGACAGATCTAATTATGATGAAATAAATCTGTCCCGGTTCTCGACATCAGATTCATTGCTTTTTATTCTTCTTCGGCATGCCAGGAATAATCTCGTCTTTAAATGTCAATTGATCGCCTTCAAGATGCATCCTCACCAAATGGATTCGCATATTTTCATCGCCAAAATTCTCATAATACAAAAACATATTGCTATCGTTTGTATTGTTGCAGGACGATAACGAGCCGCACATGTACTGGGTAAACGTGTGGCCGTGGTACAGGTCGGTGGACCTTCTTATTTCCAGTTCATGGGTATGACCGCAGAAAACATGTTCAATATTGTGCTCCCTGACAAAATCAATCAGACGCAAAGGGTTGTGAAGCGGATGCGCGTCAGTTCCCAGAATTGAATAGTGGACCAGCAGTGCCGCTTTTTCATAGGTCAACTGCTTCAACGCCGCTGAAACAGCGCGCAATATCTCTATATCGACATATCCATAGTCACTGTAGAGTT
>DATHYR010000562.1:0-3167 GCA_035458985.1 Pseudomonadales bacterium | reverse complement strand
GTCAGTGGCCAATGAAACGCCATATTCAGAACCCCGCATGAAGTTCTTGGGAACGTTGATCGATGACACCCGTCAATCCGATGACTCACGATTGGTGAGTGCGGCCCTACTTGGTGGCATTGATTCCTTTGGTAAAGTCGCTAAACATATCGCCGCTAAAGGGCTTGTTGACAGTGATACCTCAGCCGAGGCCAAAGCGAAATTTAAGGCGTATTTGGCGCGTCAAGAGGGCGACATCCCCAGTGCTACTGACCACTACAACCACGTGATTAGCGATCCTCTGGGGGAAATCACCGATATCGTGTCCTACAACGAATACTTTGGTTGGTACTACTCGGGTATGATGAATCGCATGCTCGATGTTAGCCAGGCAGATGTCCGCCCCTTGATGTTTAAACACATGGCGGATATGTCGATCTCCACCGCTTTCAATAAGCCCATTCATATTTCAGAGTTTGGCGCGGGTGCCAAGGCTGGAAATAAAGGCGGGTCCGCTAATATTTGGACTGAAGAATACCAGGCCAATGTATACCGCGCACAAACAGCCATGTTGGCGCGCAGTCCGCAGGTTCAAGGTATGACACCGTGGATTTTAAAAGACTTCCGCGCTATGTTGCGCGCCTTAAGTGGTATTCAGGATTACTACAACCGTAAAGGCTTGATCGATGAAAACGGTCAGCGAAAGCAAGCCTATTATGTCTTGCAGGATTTTTATAACAACAACTGGGAATAATCATGAAGGTTGAAATCGTTAAAGCAGAACGACTGTACCTTAAGGTGGCCGATCAGGTGGCTTCACTCATCCGCAAGGGTGAGTTGAAGAAAAATGAACGACTCCCTTCAGAGCGAGATCTGGCTGAGATGTTCGGTGTGAGTCGCCCCACCATCCGGGAAGCGATGATTGCACTGGAAATCTCTGGCATGGTCGATATTCGCTCGGGTTCAGGCGTGTACGTGAAAGCGGTTGGCAACCCCATGAGCATTCTTAGTGACGCAGCGGGTCCCATAGAAATACTGGAAGCACGTATGCTGATTGAAGCTGAGGCGGCCGCGTTAGCCGCTGAGCGAGCGACAAGCGAAGAGCTCAACCTTATCAAGCACTACCTGGACGAGATTGAGGATGAAAATACGCGCATCACTGACCATGAGTTGGCGGATGAGAATTTCCACTTGGCGATTGCTACAGCTTCTAGAAACAGTGCGTTATTTGCCACGATTAAGCATTTGTGGACCCTGCGTAAAACGACCCCCATTGCGAAATTTATGCATGAAAAATTGCGTACCCGTGGTGTTAAACCGGTGATTGACCAGCACACCATGATATTTGACGCCATCGCCAGCGGTGATCCTGAGGCGGCTCGTCGGGCAATGAGAGAGCATTTACAAAGCGTTATCGATAACGTTGTCGATAACGAAAAACTTTAGAGATTATATCTATGCAAGAGACATGGCGTTGGTTTGGGCCAGAAGATCCTGTGACCCTTCGACAAGTGAAACAAACAGGCGCGACAGGTATTGTGTCAGCCTTGGATCATATTCCCACTGGAGAAGCATGGCCGCTTGACGATGTGCTAGCGCGCAAGCGCATTATTGAAGAGGCTGGGCTCACTTGGTCGGTGGTGGAGTCTGTGCCTGTGCACAATGCGATTAAATCCCGCACGGGTGATTTTGAACGCATGATAGAAAACTATAAGACCAGTTTGATCAACCTTGGTAAAGCAGGGATCGAGACGGTTTGTTATAACTTTATGCCGGTGGTGGATTGGACGCGAACCAGTTTGTCCTATGAAATGGGCAATAACAGCGTGGCCTTGCGGTTTGAAATGACCGACTTTGCTGCCTACGACATTTTTGTGCTCAAGCGCGAAGGTGCGCGTGACAGCTACAGCCCTGGCGTTGTTGCTAAGGCTGAACAACGTTTTGCCCACATGACGCCCGAAGAAGTGGCGGCACTGGAGTCTAATATTATTGCTGGCCTGCCGGGTGGCGAAGGCTCCTACAATGCAGCAACGATCAAGCAGGCGATTGAATTATTTGCTTCTTTTAGCAACGAACAGTATCGCCAGCACCTCTTTGCCTTTTTAAGCGAAGTGATTCCTGTGGCAGAAGCGGCAGGCATCAAAATGGCGATTCACCCCGACGATCCACCGTTTTCGTTATTTGGTTTACCGCGTGTGGTTTCTACCGCTGAGGATGCACGCCTGATTGTGAATCATATTAATAGTGTCGCTAACGGTATCACCATGTGCGCCGGCTCCTTTGGTGCTAGGGGGGATAACGATCTAGTGGCCATGATCAATGAATTCCATAATCGCGTGTACTTCGTTCATTTGCGCAATATTAAGCGCGAGGACGATGGTTCATTCTTCGAGTCGGATCATCTCGATGGTGACAACGATATGATAGGTATCGTCAATGCCTTACTGAGCGAAGAAGCGCGCAGAGCATCTAATGAAAAGGGTGTGATGGGTCAGATTCCTATGCGTCCAGATCATGGTCATACCATGGATATCGATGTTATTGCCAAAACAACTCGACCCGGTTACGCCTATGCGGGACGTATGCGCGGATTGGCTGAGCTTCGTGGCGTGATTCATACCGTCAGTAGTATGCGTCAGTTGATGAAATAGCCGATGATGACTGAGCGCATTACTTCGCAATACCGCTTGGATAATGTTCGTAATGGCATTGTTCATATTGGTTTAGGCGCGTTTCATCGCGCCCATCAAGCGGTGTATATCGAACGATTTTTGCAGGCCAACGACGGCGGAGACTGGGGGATTATTGCGGCCAATATTCGCTCTAATATCAGTCTTGTTAAGCAGTTGGCCGACGCTGGGTACCAGTATCATGTTGTGGAATATTCAGGTTCGCAGCATGCGACGATTCGTCAGGTAAGTGCGATTACTCACTCCATTTATGGGGGGGATGACCGCACCGAACTGTTAGCGGCGTTAGCTGATCCTGCGATTAAGATTGTTACCCTCACGGTCACTGAAAAAGGCTATGGGATTGAGCCTGCTTCAGGTCGTTTGAATAGCCATGATCGTGCGGTCAGTCATGACCTGAATAACGTGTCTGGCGTGGCCTCTGTCCCTGGATTACTGAACACGGCGCTGGCAGCGAGACGCACGGCTGGTTTGGCAGGCTTTACGGTATTGAGCTGC
>DATHYR010000561.1:0-1023 GCA_035458985.1 Pseudomonadales bacterium | reverse complement strand
CATTTATCTGTGAGAACCTGATCTTGGCATTGCCAGAAAGTCAGCTTGTCGCTAATTTGCACCAAGCAGCCGATAAAATTGGCTTAGCGCAAGGCGAATTTGGCGTATTCATCGCCGGCCCCTCAAAAACTGCCGACATTGAACAAGCCTTGGTCGTCGGTGCTCACGGTGCCTGCAGCTTGAATGTTTACTTAATTTAATTGCCTTTCACACTGCAATAAAAAGCCGCATTCTCATGCGGCTTTTTTACCTTAGTTCATCACTCGATTGAGTTGTGGCCCTAAGGCGCTATGCTGTAATCCAATCTGACCTTAGATTTAGCCGCAACGGGTTTGCCACCTTCAAATTTTGGGGCATAGCGCCATTTCTCCAATGTCTTGATCGTTTCCTTTTCAAACAAGCTACCACCTTCAGACTGCAGCACAACCGGCTCTGTCACGAAACCACTCTCATCGACCGTAAACTCAACCTCTACCCACCCCGATTTTCCGCGCTTAACGTAAGACATAGGGTAATCAGGATTCACACGAAATATTGGTGTCTGTTCTTGGCTATCCTTCCAAGGTTGCATGCTTCCTATGGCCACACAATGTTGAGTCGATTTATCTCGGTCATCTAACTGCTCGTAAATTTCCACCAAATAGGCATGAGATGTCAACGCGTAAGGATGGGTATAATCTAAGGCATCAAATTGTTTAATGACTTCAACCAATAAAGGCTCAGCTTCATCATATTGCTTATGAGCATACTGCACGGCCCCTAGCGTGTAAGTCGCTTTGACTCGCGCCAGTGCGTTTTCGGGTAACGCTTTCTTATAGATATCATAGGCATCGAATGCGTATTGCTTCACCGCTTTGGTATATAAAGGGGTGTTAGAAAGCGCTTGAAACGCAAGCGTCTTGACATCTGCCACCAACAGCGGCTTATCCTGCTGCTGCGCGATACTGATGGCACGCTCAAAGTACCCTTTAGCGTCATAATCTGTTTTCGCACTGTCTGCCATCCCCAATAAGGGATCGACCA
>DATHYR010000560.1:0-11311 GCA_035458985.1 Pseudomonadales bacterium | reverse complement strand
TTCCGTGGTTGTCAATTCGTTGCGAGGTGATCTAGTGGCAGGTCGTGGCCCCGCGCCAAAGACGCAACTCACTAGAGACAACGACCAGGCACGCCGTGACGCGGCAACAACTAAGGTCAAGTCCGACGGCGTGGTGCGTGGATTTGATTTGCCGTCTGAAATTGCGTGGCATCCGCGCACGGTGCAGTGGTGGCAGACTTGGCGCGAATCCCCATTGGCACAAACGTTTACACATAACGATTGGGATTTTCTGTTAGACACCGCATTACTACATTCTGAAATGTGGAATGGTGAAACCAAACACGCTGCAGAAATCCGATTGCGCGTTAGTGCGTTCGGGTCAACACCAGAGGCGCGTTTACGGTTGCGTTTAAAAATTGATGAAGACGCTGCAGAGATTGCGCAAACTGTCAACATGGATGACGAACGACGTAAACGATTGAAGGCGATTACGGACTAATGAAATCACTTGGTTTCGCCGTCATTGATTGGATTGAAACTTTCCTGGTTCATGGCCCTGGTGATATTGAAGGTTCGCCAATTCGTTTAGATGATGAATTTGCACGGTTTATTGTGAAATCGTATGAGGTTGACACAACGGGCAAAAAGAAAATACGGCGTGCCGTTATCAGTCGTCCTAAAGGCCGCGCCAAATCGGAACTTGCCGCGTTCATTGCAATGGCTGAAGCGTTGGCACCGGTGCGGTTTGATCATTGGGCAATCGAGGGTGAAGTGTCCGCGTGGGGTTATCCTTACGAGGCGGGCGAACCCGTCGGTGTTCCAGTTAAACGTCCAGAGGTTTTGTGCTTTGCCACCGAGTTAGGGCAGGCAGGTAACACCTATGACGCAATCCTTTACATGTGTAAAGAATCCACAAGACTGCAGGATGCTTACCCTGGCATTGACCCAGGTTACGCGCGTACCCTGTTGCCTAACGGCGGTGTGATCCGTCCCGAGACTGCAGCGGATTCCAGCGCCGACGGTGGCAAGTCAACGTTTACCGTATTTGACGAAACACATATTTGGATACAACCGAAACTTAAACGACTACATCAAGTTGTTTTGCGTAACCTACTCAAGCGCAAGGTCGCTAACGGTTGGGCACTTGAAACAACAACCATGTTTGCACCTGGTGAACAGTCCGTTGCTGAGGGTACATTTGATTACGCGCAAGCAGTCGCAGAGGGACGCACTAAAGACGCGGGTCTATATTTCGATCACGTTCAGGCTGATGCTAAATATGATGCGGAAAAACGCCGTGATCGTATCGCCGGATTAAAACAAGTGTACGGCCCTGCAGGTGATTGGTTAGACCTTGAGGCAATAGCGGATTCGTTTGACGATCCACAAACTAGCGCGGCGGAATGGCAGCGATATTGGTTTAATCGCCCTGTCAGTATTCAGGGGCAATGGTTACCTGAAATTGCTTGGCAAGAATGTCACAACGCCCGCGAGATACCAGATCACGCTAATGTTGTGTTGGCGTTGGACGGTTCGTTTAGTAATGACTCAACCGCATTAATTGCTGTTCAAGTTGGCGAGTTTCCGCATATTGTTGTGGCAGGACTGTGGGAAAAGCCGCCTGGGCAAGTTGGTTGGACTGTTCCTATTCTTGACGTTGAGGATAAGATTAGGGCATGTACTGAACGTTGGCGCGTTGTTGAATTAACTGCAGACACTCATTTATGGGCACGATCACTTGAGGTTTTAGAATCTGAAGGTTTGCCGGTGGTGGCGTTTCCGCAATCGGCGGCACGCATGACGCCGGCGACGCAACGGTTTACTCAAATGGTTTTGGAGCGTCAATTAACGCACGATGGCAACCCTGCACTTAGTCGCCATGTATCTAACGCCGTGTTGAAATCAGATTCACGCGGCACCCGCATTTATAAAGAGAATAAAAGTTCGTCCCGCAAAATTGACCTTGCCGTTGCAGCCATCATGGGATTGGAACGCGCTATGGCATTTGAGGAAATACCAGCGGCGCCCGTGCCGCAATTCTATTAAGGGAGTTGTTGTGGCCGCATTGTTTCAATTTGTTGGTTTAGTTTTAATCGTTGTCGGCGCATGGTTTATTTATCCGCCTGCCGCCGTTGTCCTTGGTGGTGTATTCATGGTCGCGCTTGGTGTTGCGCTGGAAAGAGTGAGAAATGCTAGATCGACTTCTGCGACCTAACGCGACCCGCGCCATTAGCGCGGCGACGCTGTTTCAAACTGGTGGTGAGATTCCTAACCGTACCCTTGCCGGTGTCAATATTAATCAGGAAAACTCAATCACTATTGGCGCGGTGTACGCATCGGTGCGTTTAATCTCGGATGTTATTTCCACGTTACCGGTTGACACCTTCATCCAGGTTGATAATCAGCGCCAACAGTTTCCCATGCCGCAATGGTTGATTGATCCCGAGCCTGACATGTCGGTTACACGCGCTGACCATTTCCAAATGCTGTTGGTGTCTTTGCTTATTGACGGTAACGCATTTGTACGCAAGTTGCGCAATCCTGACACTGGCGATGTTGTTGCCTTATCGGTGGTTGCACCGCATCGCGTTGAGGTTGTGCGCAATAGTGTGGGCATTGTTGAATATCGCATTGACCACGGGCAGCGCATTGTCTCTGATGCGGACATGATTCACATTACAGAGTTGCGCAAACCTGGCGTTTTGCGTGGTGTGTCACGCATTGAAACATTGAAACAAACACTTGGTTTGTCTAAGGCGCTTGAGGAATTTTCCGCGCAGTTCTTTGGCACCGGTTCAACGGTTAGCGGCATTATTGAAACGCCGCATGAAATGACTAAAGATCAAGCCATTGAACTAAAGAACAGTTGGGAACGCGAGCACCGTGGATTGCGCAAGGCATACCGTCCTGGCATCCTAACCGGTGGTGCAAAGTTTGTTAAAACAACCGTTGACCCTGACGAAGCACAAATGCTTGGCAGTCGAGAATTCAGTGTTGAGGAAATAGCCCGCATATTCCGCATACCCCCGCATCTTTTACAGTCAACTAAACCAGGGTCAATGTCTTATGCTTCAGTTGAGGAAAACAGCAAGCAGTTTGTAACCTATACTTTGTTGCCTTACATTTCCAAGATTGAACAAGCCTATTCACCAATGTTGCCTAACGGTGCGTTCATTCGGTTTAATGTTGACGGTTTGTTGCGTGCTAACTTGACCGAACGATTTGCCGCGTATTCATCCGCAACGCAAGCCGGTTTCCTTTCAATCAATGACATTCACCGATTTGAGGACATGCCACCCGTTGAAGGTGGTGACGTTTACCGTGTACCGTTGGCTAACGTTGATCTTGGCGCGGCAAGTGTGACCGAATTGGATAAGCGCGTTGGCATGGTAATGCGTTTGATTCAGGTTGGATTTGAACCCGAGGCCGCTGCTATTGCGGTTGGTTTGCCACCAATAGCGCACACCGGATTGCCAACGGTTCAATTGCAAGCCATTGCACAAATTGACCCCGAATCACCAGAGACAGTTTACGAGGTTTAATAATGTCAATTTCACAATCCGTTGTTACAGTTAACGGCACTGCAACAATGGTTGTGGCACCTAGCATTGATACGCAACATGTTGTCTTGCAAAACCTTGAACCAGGTGAAACCGCCGACCAACTTTCACGGCGCGGCATGGTTTATGAGGTTGGTCAATTGTTTACGCTAACCAATGCGGGCACGGCTAATTTTCAAATTACAACAGGCCCAAACGGTGCGCAATTTCAGTATTACCAAATTGACGCTGACACCAGTAGCGTTTACGCTAAACTTATTGAAGGCGCAACCTTTGGAACCGCAACCGCCGTCCCAGCGTTTAACGTTAACCGTAACTTTGCAGACAACTACACTAGCGTTTTAACTGGTGCCACTGCAGTTAGCGGCGGTACTGTTATCGCGTCTGAATTCGTTCCATCATCAAACCAAGGCGGCGGCGCTTTACAAATTGCCAACGTTTACACGCTAGAACCAAACACTTCATATGTTATGCAATTTGTTGATGCCAGCGGTCAAGGAACCAAGGTGAATTTCCGTTTAGGATTTTCCGAACGATATAACGGTTACAACGACATTTGGCTTGGTGGTATCAATAACTCAATCCGTTTGCGTGGTGGCGAATCAATTAGTTTTGATTTGTACGCCGGTGAATCAATCAATGCCTCAACACTTGGCGACGATTGCAAGTTATCAATTATGAGACAAGATTAACAAATGCCCTATTTCATAACTGACAATGCCGAGGGGTGCCCGAAGTGGGCAATGGTGAAAGAGGACGGCACTGTTGAGGGGTGCCACGAAACTAAAGACGACGCAATTGCGCACATGGTGGCGGCGTCACTTGCCGAAGGTATCCGACCAGGTGGCGAGTTAGGAAACGAAAGGCAACACAATATGACTGTAGAGTTTCGCACATTTGACGCGGACATTGTTGAAGTTCGCGTTGCCGCCAATGGTGACGGAATGACATTTGGCGGTTACGCTGCCCGATACAATTCACCGTCGTTGCCTTTGCCATTTACTGAAGTAATTGCCCCTGGTGCGTTCGATCGTACGCTAAAGTCAAAGAATGACATTCGCGCGTATATCAATCACGATGAACGTTTAATCCTTGGCAGTACTCGCGCCAAGACGCTACGCCTTGACAATCGTGATGACGGTTTGTATTCCGAGATTGATTTGCCTGACACAACTTACGCACGCGACCTGTCTGTATCTATCCGTCGAGGTGACACGCGCACAATGTCTTTTGGATTTTCAACGGTCAAAGATGAATGGCAAGATGCCAACAACCGCACACTGAAGGAAGTTAGGCTCCATGAAGTAAGTGTGGTAACTGGCGTTGCGGCCTATCCCCAAACTTCTGCCAGCGTTCGCAACCTAAGCGTTATTGCTTATCGTAGTGAAACCGAACTGTCCGAATTGACAGATGCTATTGCTGCCCTTGAGTCCGGTCGATTGACAGAGGCGCAGGCGCAAATTCTTACTAACGTTGTTGACCGTTTAGTTGCCGATATATCGGAAAAGGAACAAATGGAAGCGATTGAAAAACTTGTGCCTGATGAATCTGATGAATCTGATGACATCGAAAATAACTCAACACCGCTTTCATTGTTAATGAAACAACTAGATTTGATTGCCAAGAATCTTTAGGCAATCTACGCGTCACGCCGGAGCCGGCGGGCGCACCGTCGTCGGAGCCGGCGCGGGTCATCCAATAAACCAAACTCAATTGAAAGGAATCCACAATGGATTACTTAGCACAACAAATTGAGGCGCGGAAAACTGCTTGGCACGCTGCCAAGGCTTTGCTTGACGGCGCTGCCGCTGAGTCCCGCGACCTTACTGCAGAGGAAGAACAAACCTTTGCTCGTATTAACGCTGACATTGACATGCGTTCGCAGCGCATTGCCGACCTTGAAGGTGCCGCGTCACGCGCCGCTGACATTGAGGCTGCAGTTGCAATCGCACCTGAGGTTCGTGAAGATCGCGCATTGCGTGAGGCTAGTGACTACGATGTTGTCCGCGCACTTGCCTCTGGCGAGATCCGCACCGCAACATTCGAGCGTCGCGACCTCAACACAACTGATGACAGTGCAGTAGTGCCGCAATCGTTCTATGCAATCTTGCAGGAAAAGATGCAGTACCAGGGCCCAATGCTTGATGCCAACTTTGTTACACAGTTGAACACTGCATCCGGTGAAGATATTAAGGTGCCCGTTGAGGCATCACGCCCAGCGGCAACAGCAATTGCTGAGGCAACTGCAATCACCGCACTTGACCCAACGTTCAGCAACATTACGCTGAAGTCACAAAAGGTTGCCGTTCTCACCAAGGTGAGCCGCGAACTGTTGACCGATTCCGGCATTGACATTGTTTCCTACCTTGCCAGTTCGCTTGGCAAGTCTGTCGGTATTAAGGCTAATAACCTTTTGACCGTCGGAACCGGAACCGTTGAGGCTCGTGGCATCGTCACTGCTGCCGGCAGTGGCGTTGTTGGCGGCACCGCGGTGTCGGGCGCCTTCACTGCAGACAATCTCATTGACCTTGCACATTCGGTTGATTCCGATTATGTGCGCCAGGGTGCCGGCTTTATGATGAAGCGGTCAAGCCTTGGTGCATTGCGCAAGTTGAAGGACACCGCGGGACAGTACCTGTATGTCCCTGCTGCTGCAGTTGGCACACCTGATTCGTTCGCGGGCTTCCCCGTTTACGAAAATCCAGATATGGCTGCAATCGGAACTGGTGCAAAATCAGTCCTGTTCGGGCACTTTGGTTCATACCATGTGCGCCAAGTTGGTGGCATTCAGGTTGCACGCAGCGACGACGCCTACTTTGCTGAAGATGAAGTTGGCTTCCGCGTAACCCTGCGTCTATGGGGCGACCTCGGTCAGTCTGACGCAGTTAAGTACTTCATCGGCAACGCCGCGTAAGTACTAACCAAAGACCGCAAGGCGGCGTAGTTGCACGGGCTACGCCGCCTTGCACTTTAAACCGTGACCCCGTGCAACCGTGAGAGGATTACACCGTGCAAAACATTTCAGGCTTATGGGTTTCAAACGCTCCCTGGGCGCCTACCGGATATGGTACGCAAACTAAACAGGTCGTGTCTCGTATGATTTCCGACGGTCACGATATAGCGGTTGCCGCTAACTATGGCCTTGAGGCAACGCAAACAAACATTGATGGCATTGAAGTTTTTCCTAAGGGAATGGACGCCTATTCTAACGATGTTGTGTTTCCTTACTTTGTTGATTGGAAACGGCAACATCCTGACGGCAAACCCTACGTTTTCACGTTATACGATTGTTGGGTATTTCAGGGGTCAAAATGGGACGAAATGCCAGTGGTGTCTTGGGTACCTATTGACCACACTCCCGTGCCCCCTAGGGTGGCGCAATTCCTCGGCAAAGACAACGTGCGGCCCGTGGCAATGTCCAAGTTCGGTGTCGATCAATTAACCCGCGCCGGTATTGATTGTGACTACATTCCCCACGCCATTGACACCGACCTTATGAAACCGACCGCGAACTATTACACCGGCGCCGGTGCGCGTACTGGTCGGCAAATAATCAATGTGCCACGCGACGCTTTTGTTGTTGGCATAGTCAATGCAAACAAAGGCACCGCGCCGGTGCGTAAGGCGTTTGCCGAACAGTTGTTAGCGTTCAGCATTTTTGCTGCAGACAAACCAGACGCCGTGTTGTATTTGCACACTGAGCGATTTGGTTCATACGGTGGCATTGGGATTGATCCAATCATTGCCGCCGTTAATTTACGACCTGAGCAATACCAGTTTGTTAATCAATATCAAAATATGATTGGCATACCGGATGAAGCCATGGCTGTTATCTATTCCGCACTTAACGTTTTACTTGCGCCAACTCTCGGTGAAGGTTTTGGCATTACCGTTATTGAGGCGCAATCATGCGGCGTTCCGGTTATAGTTTCGGACTTTTCCGCGCAACCTGAATTGGTTGGCGATGGTTGGAAAATACTAGGGCAACCGTTATGGGATGCTGCGCAACAGGCATGGTTTCAAATACCTAACGTTTACGCCATTGTCAACGCATTAAATGAGGCGTACGAGCGCAAAGGTGAAAAGACTTCAAAGGATGCCCGTAAGTTTATTGTTGACAATTACGACGCCGACAAAGTGTATAACGAAATGTGGCGTCCGTTGTTGAATGATTTAGTAAAGGATTGACACATGGCAATAACTAACGGCTATGCCACGTTGCAGACCGTGAAGGCGGCGGCACGGATAACAGACGCTATTGATGACACGTTGTTAGAACTTGCCATTGAATCTAGTTCCCGCCTTATTGATGGACATTGCCAACGTCACTTTTACGTTACCGCCTCAGAGTCACGTTATTACGCTGCAGACAATTCCTATGCCTGCACTATTGACGATGTTGCGGGCACGGCAATAACGGTGCAAACATCGTCAGGCATTGACGGTATTTATGATGAAACTTGGCAGGCGTCCGACTTACAACTTGAGCCATTAAACCGCACATCGGCAGGATTGAAGTTTCCAGTTAACCGTTTGGTTGCCGTTGGTGACTATCTTTTCCCCGTTGATCCTGCAGGCGAAACCGCCGTTAAGGTCACAGCGCAATTTGGATTTGGCACTGCTATACCGGTTGATGTACAACAGGCGTGCGTGCTTATGTCTTTGCGCCAATACAAGCGTTACGACAGCCCCCTCGGGGTGGCCGGATTCGGGGACATGGGCGCCGTGCGCGTGTCCCGTATTGACCCTGATATTCAATCCATGTTGGCACCGTATCGGCGTAACGTGATCGGTCTGGCATGACCGTATCCATTAGCACTATCCGAAACAAACTAGCGGTAAACCTTGCCACCGTGCCAGGGTTACGCACATCGGACTATGTGCCGGACGATCCTAAACCGCCGGTCGCGGTGGTTATGCCGCCAACAATTAAGTTTGATATTGCCATGGGTCGCGGACTAGATGAATACGAATTCATTGTTACCGTGATTGTTGGCAAACAATCCGAACGTGCAGCACAACGTTTACTTGATTCGTTGTGCGCACCTAAAGGTAGCGGGTCAGTTAAGACCGCTATTGAAATTGATAGGACTCTCGCAGGCAATGTTCAGGACTTGCGAGTTACAGAGATGCGGCGGATAACGTCGCTTCTGATTGATCAGATAACATACTTGGCGGCTGAATTCACCGTCCAAGTTTACGCCTAAGAAAGGTAATCAAAATGGCAAAGTTCGTAATGAAAGATCCGGTGATTGTTCTTGCCGGCAGCACCGTTACCGCTAGTTGCGCAAGCGCAACTATTTCCCTCGAAAGTGATGACGTAGAAACCACCAGTTTTGGAACTGATGGTTGGCGCACACGCATTGGCGGATTAAAGGGTGGCAGTGTTGACTTTGAATTCCATCAGGATTTTGCATCCGGTGGCATTGACTCACTACTGTTCCCGCTACTTGGCGGAACGGCATCCGTTTCAATTCGTCCTGCAGGCACTGCAGCAATTAGCGCAACCTCGCCCGCCTATACGTTTGACGCGCTAATTGCCCAATATAACCCAATGGATTCAGCCGTTGGCGATTTGGCCACGGTCAGTGTGTCGTTCCCAATCACAGGTGCAGTAACACGCGCTACCGCTGCATAGTTTCACTAAACAATTAGAGAGGGATTGTTATGTTACGTTTGGCTTTGCATGTTGATTACGATGACGGTTCCAGCGCGGATGTTATTGCGTCCGCGCTGGACATCGTTAATTTTGAACGCAAGTTCAATAAATCAATAACGGTGTTTGCTGAGGAAGTTCGTGTTGAGTATTTGTTAGAACTTGCATATTCAGCATTGACGCGCAAGAAATTAGTAACCCAGTCATTTGATGATTGGGCAGACACAATTTCAGGCATAACTTTTGGAAATGAGGAAGATGCCGAAATTGTCCCTTTGGAGAAAAATCAGCCCACTGGTTAATCGTTCATTTGGCTTATGAGTTTCACATGTCACCAAAAGATGTGGCGGAACTTGACCCAAGAATGATTGCAACCATGTGGCGGTATCTCCGTTGGCTTAACGTGGAACAGAGGAAGAATGCCCATCGCTGAAGTGCGCGTTAAGAATTTAAAACAAACAATGGATTTGTTAAAGGCTTATGCACCCGATCAGGCCAAGGAAATCAATAAGCGCATCACAACCGAAGCAAATAAAATCCGCGACCGTGCCCGCGACTATATGCCCAATGTTGCTTTATCTAATTGGAACAACTGGCCCGATCACGCAAGTGAAGGTTATGTTGGATCAGTTGTTAAAAAGCGATTGAAAACAACTAGAGCCAATGCCAGACCAAGAGGACAAATTGTTTCCAACTACATTGGTGTTGTTAGCGCTGATGCAGCAGGCGCAATTTTTCAAACTACCGGAAAAGGTTCTTCATCGGATATTTTTGTTGAAAACATTTTAAATAAACATACCTCGTATCGTGGATTGTGGCGTGCCTTTGATGAATTGAAAACAGAGGTTCAACCGGCAATTATGGCGGCAGTTGAGGATGCACAACAATTAGTGAACACAAAATTAAACCAGTTGGGTGGTGAGTAGCGCATGGCAGTTGTCGTTTCCATCATTGGCAAATATGATGATAAAGGCATTGCACAAGCGCAAAAAGAACTTGCCAATTTAGGCGGTCAGGCTACTAATCAATCCAAGGTGATGGGCGCCCTTGGTGGCGCCATGAAAGTTGCCGGCGTTGCCGCGCTCGGTGCCGCCGTTGGTTTCGGCGCGTTCGCCGTTCAGGGCATTTCTGCAGCAGAGGAAGCCGCCACCGCCAACGCACGCCTTGACCAGGTTGCCAAGTCAATGGGGTTTGTTGGTGGCGCATACGAGGGCGCAACCGAGCGTCTTAAAACTTACGCCGGCGAACTATCCAAACAAATTGCGGTTGAGGATGAATCAATCCTTGCCGTACAAGCGAAACTTGCCACGTTCAAAAACATTGGCAGTACGATGGATCAAGCCGGTGGCGCAATGGATCGCGCTACGCAAGCCGCGTTTGATCTTGCTGCTACTGGTTTTGGTTCTGCAGAATCTAACGCGGTGCAATTAGGTAAGGCGCTCCAAGATCCCGTCAAGGGTATTAGTGCCCTGTCGCGTGCCGGTGTAACTTTTACCGAAACAGAAAAGGAAAAGATTAAAGCCCTTGTTGAATCTGGCAAGGCGGCTGAAGCGCAAGAAATGATTCTTGGCGCACTTGAATCACAGGTTGGCGGTGTTGCTGCTGCGACTGCTACGGCGTCCGACAAAATAAAAGTTGGATTCAGTGAATTACAGGAACAGGTTGGCACCGCATTACTGCCTGTGTTTGAAAAGATCGCTGACACTTTGTTGCCGATTATGGAAGATTTGCAGGAACCGTTAGCCCAGGTTGCTGAGGTTGTTGGCGGCGTCTTGTCTGAGGCGTTTGATGCTATCGCGCCAGTGATTCCAATTTTGGCTAAGTCATTTGCTGACATTGCCGGTATTGTTGCTGGCGCCCTTGGCACGGCGTTGTCGGCACTTATACCGGTGTTAACGCCGGTGTTGGAAACTTTTGCCGATTTGGTTAACAGGATCGGGCCGTTGCTTGAACCGTTACTTGACAAGATCGCTGGTTTGCTTGCCAATGTTCTTAGTGCATTAGTACCTTTGATTGAACCGTTAACCGAATTGGTGTTTGCCATTCTTGAGGCATTGGCACCTATTCTTGACATTGTTGTTGATGTGTTAATGGTTTTGGTTGACGCATTAAAACCGGTGTTGGATGCGGTTAA
>DATHYR010000559.1:0-1150 GCA_035458985.1 Pseudomonadales bacterium | reverse complement strand
TCTTGCTTAGTAGCCCATGTTTCGCTCACCGAATGAGCATCATGCCAAACGATATGGATCAATTGTTGCTTCATATTCTTTCCCTCGGTACATAGCCCAGCCGTTAGTAATCGCAACCTGTTCATACACGAACCGACCGCTAATAGGATCGTACGGTATGACTGCGACACCCTGTTGCCAGTCCTCGGTTCGGCTGATCGGACGCCCTTCAAGATCAATGCCACCCTTCACGCTGGGGATAGCACCGTCTACTCGACATAAACAGCCAGGCGAAGCCGCCATTACCGTTCTAGGGCCATCAAAATCGTCTCTACTGCGCTCAGCCCATTCACGGCGGTGAATATGCCCATACACCACACTGACCTTCTCAGACGCCAAATATTTGTGGGCTGTACTGCCACCACTAGCAACCTTGTCACCATGAATGATGCGCAGCTCTGGAGTTACCCAAAAATGTGCGGCTGGATAGCCAGGCTTGTACTCAATATCGGACTGATCAAAACGGCACAAATACGGCACACTCATCACAGGCCACTCCTTAGGTGTGCCACCACGCTTTAAACCAAAAGATGCTGAAGCGTTCTGCAGAATGTACTTAGATAAGCGTTCTTCATGGTTACCTGCCAACCACACGATCTTGGCTTTCGGTGCGGCCGCTCGAATCTGTGCACCCAACACAGTCGCACGATCAATAGTCGCCTGAGTAGTCCGCTGGTACGCAGGCGTCACCACATATTTCCCTAATTCGGCTAGGTCTAAGTTATCCCCAACTAAAACCACAAGCTGTGGATTGACGTCTTTGCATATTTCTAATGCGACGGCGATAGCACGTTCATCGTGGATCGGTTCAAGTTCGCCGGTGGCCGTCGTGAAATAGCCGATCTGTATGTCAGGAAAAATAAAGCATTTGTCCCATCCTGACTGCGTTTTCAACGCCCTGTTTGCTGGCAGTTTGATTGCTGGACCTTGCTTGATCACTGGCCATTCGGGACCAGATTCCCATTTGGGCGAGAACTGGATGGTGGTCAAATCATGCACTTCGGTCTTGCCCAGTTCGTTCTTGGCAAGCGTTTGTCGAATGGACATAGTTTTGATCTCACCGATCTCATCTATGTCTATTCCGTTGCGGTTAAGCAGCTGAGCGATACGA
>DATHYR010000558.1:0-1342 GCA_035458985.1 Pseudomonadales bacterium | reverse complement strand
TGAGCAGCGAAAAATCGAGAAAATCGTTCCGCGTGGACGTAATCAAGCACATAAGATCATCGAAGAATGCATGATTTTAGCTAACGTGGCTTCAGCCAAGTTTGTTAAAAAACATAAAGGTGAAGTGCTGTATCGTGTGCATGAAGCACCATCAGAACAGAAGCTGGCTAATTTTAAAGAGTTTTTAGCCGAGCGTGGTTTAAGTATGGGCGGAGGTCTCGAGCCCACACCATCCGACTACCAAGCTTTGATGGAGCAGTTGACCGACAGGCCTGATGCTGAGCTAATCCAAGTCATGTTGCTGCGTTCAATGCGTCAAGCCATATACTCACCCGATAACGAAGGCCATTTTGGGTTAGCGTTAGAAGAGTATTCCCATTTCACTTCGCCTATTCGTCGTTACCCAGATCTAGTGCTGCATCGGGTGATCCGTTATTTGCTGAACAAAGAGCAAGGTGAAGCTAAAGAAAAATGGACTCAAGATGGCGGCTATCATTATCAGTTGGATGAACTCGATTTACTAGGTGAAGAGTGTTCGACAACTGAGCGCCGTGCCGATGAGGCCACTCGTGACGTTAGCGATTGGCTGAAATGTGAGTTTATGCAAGATCATGTCGGTGATACCTTTGATGCGGTTATCGCCTCAGTCACTAGCTTTGGGCTATTTGTGCGTTTAAATGATCTGTTTATCGATGGTTTAGTGCATATTTCGAGTTTAGGCAGCGACTATTTCCAATATGATCCGATGCGTCAACGCTTGTTGGGAGAAAACTCCGGCAAGGTTTATCAAGTGGGCAATGCGGTGACGGTTAAAGTGGCGGCAGTCAACTTAGATGATCGCCAAATCGATTTAATCATGATTGGTGATGAAGGCAAGCCGCGTGGTAAGAGTGCTGGCCGTAAGCCGATCACAGCTCGAGAACGTGCGAACTTAGAAGGCGCTAAACTAGGCAAAGCCAGCTCGGCAGATAAGCCTAAAGGGCGTAGTAGCCGCAGTAAAGCCAAGCCTGGCGATAAGAAAACCGCGGCGAAAACCTCTGGCGCGACAAAATCAGGCGCGAAAGCCTCGAGTAAGCCAGCCGCCAACGGCAGTTCAAAAAAGAAATCCACGGTTAAAAAGCCTAAGTCCGCCAAGCGGAGCACGAGATAGAAGTAAATGAAAAAACAAGATTTGATATTCGGTATTCACGCAGTTGAAGCATTACTGAAAAACAGCCCTGAGCGCATTATTGAACTTTGGTTGCTGCAAGGGCGTGATGATGATCGACTAATGCAATTGGGCAATAGTGCACGTGCTTTCGGTGTCAACATTCAGCTAACGTCTCGCAAAGCGCTAGATGAA
>DATHYR010000557.1:0-6518 GCA_035458985.1 Pseudomonadales bacterium | reverse complement strand
TGGCGTTGCGGCTTATCCTGCGACAACGGCTAGTGTTCGCAATCTGACCATAATTGCTAAGCGCACCGACACTGACGTTGACGCGCTTACTGACGCGATTAGTGCGTTGGAATCTGGCAGTGAATTGACTGACGATCAGGCTAACGTGTTGCAGTCTGTTGTTGACCGTTCACGTCCGAAGGTTGACGCACCTGACATTGAATCGGTGGCGGTCACGCCCCTCACCGTGTTGATGAAACAACTAGATTTGATTGCCAAGACTTTCTAGGCAATCTCACGCCACGCCGGAGCCGGCGGGCGTTCCGCCGTCGGAGCCGGCGCGGGTCATCCAATAAACCAAACTCAATTGAAAGGAATCCGAAATGGATTACTTAGCACAACAAATTGAGGCGCGGAAAACTGCTTGGCACGCTGCCAAGGCTTTACTTGACGGCGCTGCCGCTGAGAACCGCGACCTTACTGCCGAGGAAGAACAATCCTTTGCCCGTATCAATGCTGACATTGATGCACGCTCACAGCGCATTGCCGACCTTGAAGGCGCCGCGTCACGCGCTGCCGACATTGAAGCCGCAGTTGCAACCGCACCTGAGGTTCGTGAGGATCGCGCACTGCGTGAAGCAAGTGACTATGATGTTGTTCGCGCTCTTGCCTCTGGCGAGATTCGCACCGCAACATTTGAGCGCCGCGACCTGAACACAAGCGACGACAGTGCCGTCGTGCCGCAGTCTTTCTATGCAATCTTGCAAGAAAAGATGCAGTATCAGGGGCCAATGCTTGACGCTAACTTTGTTACTCAGCTGAACACCGCTAGTGGCGAGGACATCAAGGTGCCTGTTGAGGCTTCACGCCCAGCAGCAACCGCGATTGCTGAAGCAACTTCGATCACCGCACTTGACCCAACGTTCAGCAACATCACGTTGAAGTCGCAGAAGGTTGCAGTGCTCACCAAGGTTTCGCGTGAACTGCTCACCGATTCCGGCATTGACATTGTTTCCTACCTTGCCGGTTCGCTTGGCAAGTCTGTCGGAATCAAGGCCAACAACCTGCTCACCGTTGGTACAGGAACCGTTCAGGCTAACGGTGTTGTCACCGCTGCCGGTTCCGGTGTCACTGGTGGAACCGCTGTTTCCGGTGCGTTCACTGCTGACAACCTGATTGACCTTGCTCACTCTGTCGATTCTGACTATGTGCGCCAGGGTGCAGGTTTTATGATGAAGCGTTCCAGCCTTGGTGCGCTGCGTAAGCTGAAGGACACCGCAGGACAATACCTGTACGTTCCTGCTGCTGCCGTTGGCACGCCTGATTCATTCGCAGGTTTCCCTGTGTATGAAAACCCAGACATGGCTGCAATTGCGACTGGCGCTAAGTCTGTCCTGTTCGGTCACTTTGGTTCATACCACGTGCGCCAGGTTGGTGGCATTGAGGTTGCTCGCTCGGATGATGCTTACTTTGCATCTGACGAAGTTGGCTTCCGCGTGACACTGCGCCTGTGGGGTGACCTCGGTCAGTCTGATGCAGTGAAGTACTTCATTGGCAACGCCGCGTAGTACTAACTAAAGACCGCAAGGCGGCGTGGTTGCACGGGCCGCGCCGCCTTGCTCTTTACCGTGACCCCCGTGCATCCGTGAGAGGATTACCGTGCAGAAAATTACAGGCTTGTGGGTTTCAAATGCGCCGTGGGCGCCGACCGGTTATGGGACGCAAACGAAACAGGTTGTCACCCGTATGATTGCCGACGGTCACAATATGGCTGTTGCTGCGAATTACGGGCTAGAGGCAACGCAGACAAATTTTGACGGCATTGAGGTTTTTCCCAAAGGCATGGACGCCTATTCAAATGACGTGGTGTTTCCGTTCTTTGTGGATTGGCAACGGCAGAATCCTGACGGCAAACCGTTCGTTTTCACATTATACGATTGCTGGGTTTTTCAGGGCGCTAAATGGGACGAAATGCCGGTAGTGTCTTGGGTTCCTATTGACCACACTCCCGTCCCGCCTAAGGTGGCTCAATTCCTCACCAAAGACAACGTGCGCCCTGTCGCTATGTCTAAGTTCGGCGCTGATCAAATGACACGCGCCGGCATTGAATGTGACTACATTCCGCACGCCATTGACACCAGCATGATGAAACCAACCCCGAACTATTACACGCCGAAAGGTGCGCAGTCCGGTCGAAACATAATCAAAGTGCCGCGTGACGCTTTCGTTGTGGGAATCGTCAACGCGAACAAAGGCACCGCACCGGTGCGCAAAGCGTTTGCGGAACAGTTGTTAGCGTTTAGTATTTTTGCTGCAGACAAACCAGACGCTGTGTTATATCTGCACACCGAACGATTTGGTTCATACGGTGGCATTGCAATTGATCCAATCATTAACGCCGTTGGTTTACGACCTGAGCAATACCAGTTTGTTAATCAATACCAAAACATGATTGGCATACCAGATGAAGCAATGGCAGTTATATATTCCGCCCTTAACGTTTTACTTGCCCCAACCCTAGGCGAGGGTTTTGGAATTACTGTTATTGAGGCTCAGGCGTGCGGCGTGCCAGTTATAGTTTCGGATTTTTCCGCACAACCTGAGTTGGTTGGCGACGGTTGGAAAATACCAGGGCAACCGTTATGGGATGCAGCACAACAGGCATGGTTTCAGATTCCTAACATTGAATCAATTGTTAACGCATTGAGCGAAGCGTACGAGCGCAAAAATGAAAAAACATCTCAAGATGCCCGTAAGTTTATTGTTAATAATTACAATGCTGATACAGTGTATAACGAAATGTGGCGCCCGCTATTGAACGATTTAGTAAAGGATTAAAACATGGCAATAACTAATGGCTATGCCACGTTACAAACTGTCAAAGCGGCGGCACGCATAACAGACAACATTGATGACACATTGCTTGAACTTGCCATTGAATCTAGTTCCCGCCTTATTGACGGTCACTGCCAACGTCACTTTTATGTGACCGCTTCAGAATCACGTTATTACGCTGCAGATAATTCTTATGCCTGCACTATTGATGATGTTGCTGGCACGGCAATAACCGTTCAAACATCGTCAGGCATTGATGGTATTTATGATGAAACCTGGCAGGCATCTGATTTACAACTTGAACCATTAAACCGCACATCGTCAGGGTTAAAGTTTCCCGTTAATCGTTTGGTTGCTGTTGGTGATTATTTGTTTCCCGTCGATCCACAAGGCGAAACTGCCGTTAAGGTAACAGCGCAATTTGGGTTTGGCACTGCTATACCCGTGGACGTGCAACAGGCTTGTGTACTTATGGCACTGAGGCAATATAAGCGTTATGACAGCCCGCTCGGGGTGGCCGGTTTCGGGGACATGGGAGCCGTTAGGGTATCCCGCATCGATCCCGACATTCAATCCATGTTGGCACCGTATCGGCGCAACGTGATCGGTTTGGCATGAGCGTATCAATTAGCACCATTCGGAATAAACTTGCGGTTAATCTTGCAACCGTTCCAGGGTTGCGAACATCGGATTATGTGCCGGACGATCCTAAACCGCCGGTTGCAGTGGTCATGCCACCAACAATTAAGTTTGATATTGCAATGGGTCGCGGTTTAGATGAATACGAATTTATTGTTACCGTGATTGTTGGCAAACAATCCGAGCGTGCAGCACAACGTTTACTTGATTCGTTGTGCGCACCGAAAGGTAGCGGGTCAGTTAAAACCGCTATTGAAATTGATAGGACTCTCGCAGGTAATGTTCAGGACTTGCGAGTTACAGAGATGCGGCGAATAACGTCGCTTCTGATTGATCAGATAACATACTTGGCGGCTGAATTCACCGTTCAAGTCTATGCCTAAGAAAGGTAATCAAAATGGCAAAGTTCGTAATGAAGGATCCGGTAATTGTTCTTGCCGGCAGCACGGTTACTGCTAGTTGCGCAAGTGCAACTATTTCACTCGAATCCGATGATGTAGAAACCACCAGTTTTGGAACAGATGGTTGGCGCACGCGCATTGGTGGATTGAAAGGTGGCAGTGTTGACTTTGAATTCCATCAGGATTTCGCATCCGGTGGAATTGATTCACTACTGTTCCCGCTACTTGGTGGAACTGCTTCCGTTTCAATTCGTCCGGCAGGCACCGCAGCAATTAGCGCAACCTCACCCGCCTATACCTTCGACGCGCTTATTGCTCAATATAATCCAATGGATTCAGCCGTTGGCGATTTGGCTACGGTCAGTGTGTCGTTCCCCATCACAGGTGCAGTAACTCGCGCGACCGCTGCATAGTTTCATTGAACAATTAGAGAGGAATTGTTATGTTACGTTTGGCTTTGCATGTTGATTACGATGACGGTTCTAGCGCGGATGTTATCGCGTCCGCGCTAGACATCGTTAACTTTGAACGCAAGTTCAATAAATCAATAACGGTGTTTGCTGAAGAAGTTCGTGTCGAGTATTTGTTGGAACTTGCTTATTCAGCATTGACGCGCAAAAAATTAACAACCCAGTCATTTGATGATTGGGCAGATACGATTTCGGGAATCACTTTTGGAAATGAGGAAGATACCGAAATTGTCCCTTTGGAGAAAAATCAGCCCACTGGTTGATCGTTCATTTGGCGTACGAGTTTCACATGTCACCGCAAGATGTGGCACAACTTGACCCGCGAATGATTGCAACCATGTGGCGATACCTCCGTTGGCTTAACGTGGAACAGAGGAAAAGTGGCAGGCCCTGAAGTTAACGTTGACGTCAAAGGCGTTAAAGAAACAATGCGGCGTTTAAATAGTTTTGCCCCCGAACAGGCCAAATTAATAAATAAAAAAATTCGTGGCGAGGCTAACAAAATCCGCGATCGTGCCCGTGATTACATGCCTAACACAACATTATCTAATTGGAACAATTGGCCAGCGCACGCAAGTGAAGGTTATGTTGGTTCAATGGTTAAAAAAGGCGTAAAGACAACTAAGGCAAATAGTCGAGCGCGTGGCGCGCGTTATAGTAATTACATTGCCATTGTTAATTCGGACGCTGCCGGTTCTATTTTTCAAACAGTTGGTCGCGGTAGTTCTAATGATTATTTTGTAACAAATATGTTAGAACGTTTTCCAGAACCGCGTGGTTTGTGGCGTGCATTTGATGAACTTAAAAGTGAAGTTGGCGCTGCTATCATGGAAGCCGTTCGAGAGGCTGAAGCGTTAGTTAGTGATCGGCAAGCCGAACTTGACACTTTGGTTGCTGAGGCTAAAAAAGAAAGTCAACAACTGCAGGCACAAATGGACAAAACGCAATACACCATTTTGCCGTGATCAAAATTTTGGAGGTGAATTCCTGTGGCTATTGTTGTATCAATTATTGGTCAATTTAATGACAAAGCAATTAAGGACGCACAACAGGAACTTTCAAAATTAAGTTCAAGCGCTAAAGGCCCCAATAAGGTAATGGGCGCACTTGGTGGCGCCATGAAGGTCGCTGCGGGTGCCGCTCTTGGTGCTGCTGTTGGTTTTGGTGCGTTTGCTGTTCAAGGTGTTGCCGCTGCAGAGGAAGCACAAAAAGCCAATGCACGTCTTGACCAGGTTGCCAAATCAATGGGGTTTGTTGATGGTGCTTATGCTGGCGCAACTGATCGTTTAAAAACTTACGCCAGTGAATTATCTAAACAAATTGCGGTTGAAGATGAAAGCGTTCTTGCGGTTCAGGCTAAACTTGCCACGTTTAAAAACATTGGCAGTACCATGGATCAGGCCGGTGGCGCAATGGATCGCGCCACCCAGGCAGCCTTCGACCTTGCTGCTACAGGTTTCGGCTCTGCCGAGTCCAATGCCACACAATTAGGTAAGGCGCTGCAAGATCCCGTTAAGGGAATCAGTGCGCTGGCTCGCGCCGGTGTCACTTTCACTGAGCAGGAAAAAGAAAAGATAAAGACTCTGGTCGAGTCTGGCAAGGCTGCCGAAGCGCAAGATATGATTCTTGGCGCGTTGGAAAAGCAGGTTGGCGGTGTTGCGTCTGCGACTGCTACAGCATCGGATAAAATCAAAGTTGGTTTTAACGAACTACAGGAACAGGTTGGCACGGCATTATTGCCTGTGTTTGAAAAGATTGCTGACACTCTTGTCCCAATTATGGAAGACCTGCAGGAACCGTTAGCCCAGGTTGCTGAGGTTGTTGGCGGCGTCTTGTCTGAGGCGTTTGATGCTATCGCGCCAGTGATTCCAATTTTGGCTAAGTCATTTGCTGACATTGCCGGTATTGTTGCTGGCGCATTAGGTACGGCGTTGTCTGCACTTATTCCTGTGTTAACTCCGGTGTTGGAAACTTTTGCCGATTTGGTTAACAGGATCGGGCCGTTGCTTGAACCGTTACTTGACAAGATCGCTGGTTTGCTTGCCAATGTTCCTAGTGCATTAGTACCTTTGATTGAACCGTTAACCGAATTGGTGTTTGCCATTCTTGAGGCATTGGCACCTATTCTTGACATTGTTGTTGATGTGTTAATGGTTTTGGTTGACGCATTAAAACCGGTGTTGGATGCGGTTAA
>DATHYR010000556.1:0-1699 GCA_035458985.1 Pseudomonadales bacterium | reverse complement strand
TACAAATAACGCTACCACCCCCAGTGGCCCAGGCCCACCCCTGCCTGCGCCAGCGCCGTCGCTCGATGCCGCCGCCGCTGCCATCATGCCATCGGTCGAGCCAGTAGCTGAGACCTGCAAAGTTCAATGAAATCAACAGGTTAGCAGCGTCCCGCTTAAGTGCACTCATTCTCAGAAAAAATGGGGTCAGGTTAAAGTTATCCACAGGTTATCCACAGGTTTTCCACAAACCCGTATGACTGTGTATGACATCATCCTTCATCACCCTAATGAGAATCATTCTCATCTGTACAGCCTACATCACCATCGATACCCCCTAGGGTATCCTTCATCATGCATATGCGCGCACACCAGCGCACACGCGCACACGAAGCAACATCCATGCCATGTTGCACCGCAACATAAACTTATCAGGGTAAACCCGATGCCGCTAAAACGCGCCAGAAACGCCTACAAGCCGTTTTCACCCCTTGCCCTATGTCACCCCTTCAAAAATTTACTTGTGAGCTTCTACGCATTTTCGAGGGTAAACCCTAACAGAGCTGGCACAGGGTTTGCTTATGCGCCGTCATTACAACAATGTGTGCGCCCGCGCCTACGCGCACATACGCGCACACGCGCACACGCGCCCAGGACCGATAGGCAAATACTATCGAGCCAATAGAAAATTTCAATGATGCCTGGACGTGAAAACAAATAATTTGTGGTGTTAAGATTCATCCCATCGCAACAAACGAAGCCGACATCGGCAGGAAAGGAAACATCGTGAAGACACTCACTAAGCGCAACGCCGCTGAAATCGCATCTCTCTATAACACTATCTTTGTGAGCGAGGGCATGATGCGTAAGGCAGTGAAGAAAAACGAAACTGTGGACATGGATAGCTATATGCTTTGGCGCGCATCGGCCATTGATGCAGTGAACACCCTGAACGACAAATTCGGAATCAAAGTGATCGGATACTGATTAGGGTTTATCCTATAGGGCAGCGCCAATACTGCCCCTTAGAATGAATCCCGTCAACCCTGCCCATTGGAGTAAACACCATGCTGAAGACATCTAAACTGCGCGCATTCACTGAAACCATCGCCAATGGTTCTATCAATGCAATTAATGATGCATTCGATGCGCTGCAAAACGACGAAGCTTTCCAAACCATCGGATGGAAACAGAACTTCAACAAGCTTCGCGCTGTTCTGACTACGGGCATCCCCCAATATTCCGTGTTCACCATTGGCAATTCGAAGCTTCCCTTTATCTCGTTTTCTGTCCTGCCCGGTGTCACTTGCCCCGGTGCTGGTGAGTGTCTCAAATTCTGCTATTCGTTTCGTGCATGGCGTTACCCTGCCGCATTCATGCGTCAATGCCAGAACACCATTCTTATGCGTTTCAACCGCGACGCCATTACCAATGCATTGGCCGACATCGTTACCAAAATGCCTAATGGTTTTGACATGCGTCTGTATGTTGATGGCGATTTTGCTTCCGCGTCCGATGTCACCTATTGGTTTGAATTGTTGAATCAGAACCCGACAATCCGCGCCTACGGGTATTCGAAGAGCTTCGATGCTATCCTTGGATTCACTGGCGCATGGCCGACTAATTACCAATTGAATATTAGTGGCGGTCACAATGCCAATGCCTCTACTGTCAATCGTGTAAAGGCCCTGCCGATAACCCGTGGCGAGTTTATTGCAGT
>DATHYR010000555.1:0-3052 GCA_035458985.1 Pseudomonadales bacterium | reverse complement strand
ACCTTTGAGCCCATGGGCTCGATGACCTTTGGTAATGATTTCTTTCCCGACCCGCTGCAGCTTGAAGAACTCAAGACCACGCAACCGATTATGATTAGGGTAGAGATAAATAATGACCAAAGTCTTGATGTTGACTTATTCACGTTGCTCGAAAGCCTACATGAGTACACTTACTTGGCTTGATTACATGTATGTGACCGCTCTCACAACTAAACTAAGTCTTGCTTGATCCCTGTTCACTTTTCCTTAGAATGATTGAAAAGCCTAGCGGTATTAACATGACGATTCTGAAATCTTTTTTATATTGTGGTTTGGCCGTGGTACTCGTCAGCTGCGGCGGGGGCAGCAACACAACGTCAACACCCTCACCAAGCCCAATACCCCCCTCCACGCCTGCCCCGCCACCAGACCCATCGCCAAAGCCGCTTACATTACGTGACTTACACAACGACCCTCTGGTGCTCGATGTGACCCGATTCTTAACTCAAGCTACCTTTGGTCCAACAGAAAGCGATATTCTTGATTTGGTTGAGAACAATGCCGACTTCGAATCCTGGATCGATAACCAAATAGCCCTACCTATGCGCAATACTCGAGAACAACTCGACAACCGTATGCGCATGGTCGGGCTAACGCCTAATGACGAGACCAACTTTGATTTTGAGGTGGTGTGGCGCAAACAAATGTTCTTGAGCGATGTCTTATGGGAGAATTTTGTGCGCGGCGATGATCAGCTTCGCCAGCGTGTAGCCTTTGCGTTAAGCCAAATTTTTGTGATTTCAGAACTGTCGGATGCGCTTTACAACGACACACGCGGCATCGCTAACTATCACGACCTTATAGCCGAACACGCTTTTGGTAACTACCGTGAGCTACTGGAAGCGGTGACCACTAACCCGATGATGGGTGAATATCTCAGCATGGTGCGCAATGAAAAAGCCGACCCTTCACGCAATATTCGCCCCGACGAAAACTATGCCAGGGAAATGATGCAGCTATTTACCATCGGCTTAGTAGAACTTAATAGCGACGGCACACCCAAATTAGATGCGGCTGGTAATACCATTCCCACCTACAACCAAGACATCATCAAGGCCTTTGCCAGCGTGTTCACCGGCTGGATATACGGTAATGCCAATAATTGGTGGTTTCAATGGCCGAATGCCACCAGCGATATCGTGCCGATGAAACCCATTGAAGATTTCCACGAAAAAGCGTCAAAAACCCTATTAAATAAAGAAGTTACGCCCGCCAATCAAACGGCCCAACAAGACCTTACACAAGCGCTCGACAACGTCTTTGCCCATACCAACGTGGCGCCCTTTGTGAGTAAGCAACTGATTCAACGCTTAGTGACCAGTAATCCAAGCCCAGCCTACGTGGCCAGAATCAGCGAGGTCTTCAATAACAATGGCAAAGGTGTTAAAGGAGACTTAGCAGCCGTGGTCAAAGCCATCCTGCTTGATTCTGAAGCCCGCCGTGCGGATACCTTTACCGATCAAACCTATGGCAAACTCAAAGAGCCGGTTTTGAAAGTCACGGCATTGATGCGTGCGTTTGATGTCTACAGTGACACTCCTCTCAATGAAGATGGCAGTGTTAGGATCGATACGCTGCGCTTCCTGTGGCCAAGTATCGACATGGGCCAACGCTTGTACGGCTCACCTTCGGTATTTAATTTCTTCCGCCCCGACTTTCACCCGGCCAATACCTTTGATGATGAGAGCATTGTGGCGCCCGAACTACAGATATTGAATGAAAAAAACATTACTGCTATGTCAAATTGGGGCGGCAATATGGTGTTTAACGCCTACGACTTTTTGTACGACGATTGCCAAGAACGTGAAGACCACAATTCGGCCGTGGGCTGCTTACGTGCCGACTTTGGCGACGAGGTTTCCATTGCACGGGTAAGCCAAGACCTGCTCGATCACCTTAGTGTGTTAATGCTCAACGGACAGATGAGTGACACCATGCGTGCGACGCTACTGAATCACATCGAACCATTCAACGCTAGCAGTGCACAAGAGCGCCTATACCGTGTGGCTGAAGCGGTTTATCTTACCTGGTTATCACCAGAATTTGCGGTGCAACGCTAGGAGCCGTTATGAAAAAACTATCTCATGCCCACCAGCGCCGCACCTTCTTGAAACGATCTCTCCTCGCCAGTGTCGGCAGCGCAAGCTTCATGTCGCTGAACACACAGCTGAGTTTAGCCAATGCCCAAATAGCCAACTCCACTGATTACAAAGCCTTAGTATGTGTTTTCCTATATGGCGGTAACGATGCCTTTAACATGCTCATACCACGGGCTAATGATAGCTATGCCACCTATGCCGCCACCCGACGAGCATTCGCTCGTCCTCAGGCAGACATAGTGCCGCTCTCACCTTTGAATAGCGTCGCCACAGATGTGGGACTAGCTCCCGAAATGGGCAACCTCCAAGACTTGTTTCACCAAGGGAAAATGGCCCTGCTAGCCAATGTGGGCACGTTGATCCAGCCAACTACTCAAGCGGACTACCGCAACAATCGGGTTGAACTACCCCCGCAACTGTTCTCCCACAACGACCAACAAAACTTCGTGATGAGTCTGCAAAGCAGCAAACGCCAACAGGGCTGGGCGAGTCGTATGGCCGACCTCATGCAAGAGGTGAACACACACGATAATTTAGCTATGGGTATCTCAATGAGCGGCGATAACCTTTGGCAGCGCGGCGGCTTGCAATCACCCTACGCCATGAACGCAGGCGGCGTGAGCAGCTACTGGCATCTACAACCCCAAAACACCGAGGCGTGGGCTGTTAACCGCAATCGCGCCTATAACGCCTTATTAGCGCAGTCGCAAAGCCATTTATTTGCATCTGAATTTGCCAAAACACAGCGCCGCTCCATTGATTTAGGTGTGGAATTGACGAGCGTTCTCAGCACAGTGGCTGCACCCGATACGACATTTGATACTAGCAGTCGCCTGGCGCAAATGCTGAAAACGGTGGCACATCTTATCGCCGCGCGCGATGAGCTTGGCATGAAACGTCAAACCTTCTTTATT
>DATHYR010000554.1:0-6353 GCA_035458985.1 Pseudomonadales bacterium | reverse complement strand
GATTGGGCTGGTAAAGCCGCTGGCGACCCATTTATTGTTCGCGGTGGATATAACTGCCGACACCATTGGAGACCAGTATTTAAGGAATAACATAACAAATATGTTATATTTCAACCGTTTTTTAACCACTCGAAAGAGGATACGCACATGAGCGATGAAATCATGGATGATGAAGTAAATACACCAGCAGAGGGCGACCAAAGCGGTGGGTCTAGTAAAACATTCACGCAAGCGGATGTAGACAAGATTCTTGAACAGCGTTTAGCACGAGAGCGTAAGCGGTTTGAGAAGATGACCGATGGCGTAGACATTGACGAAGCCAAGCGCGTTCTAGCAGAGCGTGAACAGGCAGAGTTAGAGCGCCAGAAGGAACGTGGAGAATTTGAGAATGTGCTGAAAAAGACGGTCGAAAAGAAAGACCAGATGATTCAGTCCTTGAGTTCAAAGCTACAACAAATTCAGGTTGATGGTGCATTACTAAATGCCGCATCGACTAAAAATGCAGTTTCACCCGAACAGGTCGCCGCCTTGCTAAAAGGTCAGACCAGATTGAGCGATGACGGTCAAGTCGAGATTCTTGATAAGAACGGAAGTATTCGCTACAATGACAACGGTGAATTGCTGTCAGTCAATGAACTGATGGCAGAATTCTTAACGGCAAACCCTCATTTTGTCCGCGCCTCCTCTGGTGGCTCTGGCTCAAGTGGGAACGCTGGAGGCTCGACACAGAAGCCAAGTTCTGTGGCTGATATGCTTGCAAACTGGGAAAACGGAGGGCGTGAAGCCTTTGCCGCCAGTAAGAAGCGCAAATAAACCACTTTTCTTTTTTTCTGGAGTTAAATCATGGCGGCTACCACCTCAAGCACCTTAGACGACTTGTTTGTCAATATCGTTGCACAAGCACGATTCACCGCAGAAGAGCAATCTCTGCTTCGTAACCTCGTTACCGTTTACAACATCGACGGTCAAGCTGGTAAAACAGTTCAGGTTCCCAAGTACCCCTCTATCAGTGCCGCCGCATTGACAGAAGGCACGGATATGTCTTCAACGACTGTTTCAACTTCAAGCGTGTCTATCACGGTTGCTGAAGTTGGCGCACAAGTGTTGTTGACTGACCTCGCCGCAATGGGCGCTGGCAACCCTGCTGAAGAATTGGGCACTGTGTTGGGTAACGCCATCGCTACCAAGATGGACCAAGACCTGATCGCTTTGTTCGACGGTTTCAGTTCTTCATTGGGCGCAACCACTACCGAATTGACTGCCGCCTACCTGTTCCAAGCCGCCGCTACCCTGCGTGCTAACAAGGTAATGGGTCGCATCGTTGGTGTGTTCCACCCCTACCAGACTTACGCTTTGAAGGCTAACCTGACCAACACCTTTGCTAACCCCAACGGTGGCGATCTGCAAAACGAAGCAATGCGTAATGGCTATGTCGGCACCATCGCTGGCATCGACATTTTCGAGTCTGCAAACGTGGCTATCGACGGTTCGGGCGATGCCAAGGGCGCGATCTTCGCACCTCAAGCACTGGCTTTGGCAATGAAGCGTGACTTCAACATTGAGCCACAGCGTGACGCCTCTAACCGCGCATGGGAATTGAACGCTACCGCCGTCTACGGTGTCGGTGAGTTGGACGATTCTTATGGCGTGGAAATGTACTTTGACGCTGGTCTGTAAGTAAAAGAAGCCCCTGCATCATAGTGGTGTGGGGGCATCTTTTAACTGAGGATTAAACATGGCTTTCAGTACTGATTCCGATTTGCAAGCAATAGTCCCAGACATTCTGGATTTTGGTATTGCGTCCTTTGCAAGCGAACACGCTCTGGCTCAAGCTGATATTGAGCGAGTGATTCGCGCTAAGTGGTATCCCAAATTGCAGTTATCGTCTGAGATGGACGCTACCCTGCTAACGGATTCTCAATGGACGAAAACCGCATCTTATCTGGTGCTGTGGAAGTACGCTTTGCCCAAACTCACTAACTGGGTTGATGGCGACCGTTTCCAAAACATGATCGAGTTTTACAAAAGCCGATATGCGGAGGAACTTGAGAGCGTTTTGCAAGATGGTGTCGAATACGATGCCAACAATGACTCGGTTGTGACGGATGAAGAAAAGCGCCCGATTAACCACGGACGCTTGGTGCGATGAAAACAAATATAGTTTTTGATTCCAAAAAGTTGGAACGAAGGCTAGAGAAAATACAAAAGCAGATGCCAGCCAAGGTAGATAAAGCCTTGGTGCAAACATCTCTTTATGGTATTAACGTGATTACTGATTCAGCCGCCAAAGGCTATGGCTATAAAGGTAGATTTGCCCCATATACGCCAGAATACAGAAAACGCAAAGCAGAGGGGTGGAGTTCAACCCCTAAGACTCGTGGTTTTGGTGGCGCTGGAAGTGTTGGGCGACCAAACTTATTCTTGCGTGGCGAGATGTTTGGCGCAATGAGTGCTATTTTGGAAAGGCGCGGAGTAGCTAAAATTTACTTCACGCGAGAGTCAGAAGCAAAGAAAGCTGTCTTTAATGAGCAAAAGCGTCCGTTCTTTGGCTTTTCCAAGGATGGTAAAGACAGATTGCGTAAGTTCTTTTTTAACCGAGTGAAGATATGAGCAAACGAGAATCAATTGCCGCCAACTTGGTTACGACCTTAAGGGCTATGACTACGCCTGTTCAGGCAAAGCTGGTGACTCGGGAGCCATTTGATTTCACCCAGCTATCAAACGCACAATTCCCTGCAATCTTGGTTCAGACCTCTACCGAGACACGCGAAGACGCTACCATTGGTGGCGCAGATATTTTGAGGGAAGGTTCCATTGACTACCAGATGATTGGCTACGTCAAGACCACCTCTTTGGACACCGCACGCAACCAACTGGTTGAGGCGATGGAGAACGCGCTAGACATTGACCGAACTCGCGGAGGCTATGCGCTTGACACTCAAATTGTATCGGTTGAGACTGATGAAGGCTCAATTGAACCAATCGGAGGGGTTATCGTAACCGCTAGAGTTCAGTATAATTTCACCCGAGGGGCTGTATAGTCCCGCACACACGAAAGGCTAAATCATGGCTACACATAAAGGCTCAGAGGGCACAGTCAAAGTCGGCGCAAATGCCGTGGCTGAAGTCCGCTCATTCTCAATCAGTTCTACCGCAGACACCATTGAAGACACCACAATGGGTGATTCTGCTCGTACCTACAAGCCCAGCCTGACCTCATGGAGCGGCTCGTTGGAAGTGTACTGGGACGAAACAGACACTAACGGTCAAGTTGCTTTGGCTGTTGGCGCAGAAGTTACTTTTGGCGCATACCCAGAAGGCGACACCTCTGGCGACACATACCTAAGTGGCTCTGCAATCGTTACTGGTCTGACTGTTAACTCATCTTTTGACGGCATGGTTGAAGCGTCTATGACCGTTCAGGGTAACGGCGCATTGACAACTGGCACGGTCGCCTAATGAGTTTAGGTCAACGTATCGCCGCCAAGCGGCAAAGCAATCGCAATATGATTGAGGTGGCTGAGTGGGGCGACGATGCTCCACTAGCCATTTACACTGGTGCGCTTACCTGTGCTGATGTTGACAAGTTGCAACGCAAGCACAAGGACTTTATGAGCAACCCAAGTGTTGCGGCTATGGTCGATCTGCTGATTATGAAGGCAGAGGATAAGGCTGGTGAAAAGCTATTCACCATCGAAGACAAGCCGTTCTTGATGCGCGAACCTGTAACGTTGATCTCAACCATTGCGGGGCAAATGTTCGCAACCGTTGAGTCGGTGGAGCAACTGGGAAACGACTGAAAGCAGACGGCTTGCGGCTCAACCTGATTGCGCTGGCAGACCGTTTGCACAAGACGATTGAGGAGATTGAGCAAATCTCTGTAACCGAGTTGCACGAATGGATTGCCTATTTTCAATTGAAAGAGGAAAAAAATGGCAGTCAATGACGTAAACATTCGGATACGCGCCCAAGACGACACAAAAGGCGCGTTTGGTAGCGTCAAGTCCTCGCTTGGTGGTTTACGCTCTGCCATTTTTAGCGTACAGGGCGCACTTGCTGGCATCGCTGGCAGTTTGGTAGCAAAGACGGTTATTGATGCCAACCGTTCATTTCAAAGCCTACAAGCCAGCCTGATTACGTTTACAGGCTCTGCTGAAGCGGCTAACCGACAATTCGCAGTCCTGCAAGACTTTGCCGCCAAGACGCCTTTCTCGCTAGAGGAAGTGGTTGGTGGTTTTAATAAGCTAGTAGCGCGTGGCATCACCCCAAGCATTGAATCGCTGACCGCCTTTGGCAACATCGCGTCAGGTACAGGCAAAAGCCTTGACCAGTTTATTGAGGCGGTGGCTGATGCGGCTGTGGGCGAGTTTGAGCGCCTTAAAGAGTTTGGTATCAAAGCCAACAGCGAAGGCGACAGAATCAAGCTAACCTTTGGCGGCGTAACCAAGACGGTTGGTAAAAACTCGCAAGAGATGCTGTCCTATTTGGAGTCTTTAGGGCAGACCAAGTTTGCGGGTGCTATCGAGCGTCAATCACAAACCCTTAACGGTGCGTTCTCAAACCTTGGTGACGCCATTAGCAAGCTGTCGGTCGCCATTGGTGAGGCTGGTCTAAACAAGTTCCTTGTGGACGCAACACGCTCGATGACAGGGTTGATTGAGCAATTTGAACTTGGCATTAAGTCTGGTTTGACGTTTGGTCAGACAATGGAATTGGTTGCCAACCAGTCGCTAATGGGCGGCGCTGAAGCCTTGAAATATTATCGTTCTCAACTGTCGCTAATGAAGGCGCAGATGGAGGAGGATTTTGGTTCTGGTGGCTTGATGGATACCGCTTTGGACGAGCGGATTAAGGCAACAGAGGCAAAGATTAAGCAATTGCTTGGTGTATCTCAAACCAACTTCCGTGGTCGCGGATTTACTGACCCACGAGCAAGCGGCAGAGTTGGCACTGTTGAAGAACAGACTGCCAAAAAGGTTATTGAGTTAAGCAAAGAGCAACAAAAAGCCATCGACGATTACAAGCAATCAATCATTGATGCCGAGACTAACTGGGCTGGCGCAATGACGCAAAGTGAGCGACAGGCTCGTAATCGGCTTCAGGTTATTGAAGACACAAAAAAATCATTAACAGATTTTCAAAAGCAACAGTTTCAAGGCGCTTTTTCTGGCTATCTTGATAAAGAGCAACGTGGCAAGCGCCAGAACTCATTGCCAGCCGAGTTAGAGGCTATCCGCGAAAGCCTTGTAGAGGTTAAAAGCCCACTGAAAGACTTTGCCGACAGTATGCCAACTCTTAATCAGGCAATGGAAAACGTGGTTGTTGGTGGTATGAAGTCACTTGAGGACTCATTGGTTGGCATTGTTAACGGCACAATGAGCGCGAAGGATGCTTTCAAGTCAATGGCTAATAGCATCATCAATGATTTGATTCGCATGGCTATCCAGCAATCAATCACAGCGCCTTTGGCTCAGATGTTTGGCTTGCAAGCCGCCGCTCCTAGCGTACCTTTAACTGGTAAGGCTATCGGTGGCTCAGTCCAAGCTGGCAAGCCCTACATGGTGGGCGAGCGCGGTGTTGAGATGTTTGTGCCTAACCAGTCTGGTTCAATCATTCCCAACGGTCAAATGGGCGGTGGCGGCACAACGATTGTGCAAAACATAAATGTCACCACAGGCGTGCAACAGACCGTCCGTGCTGAGATAATGACTTTGATGCCACAGATCGCCAATGCCGCTAAGTCTGCCGTGGCTGATGCAAAATTGCGTGGTGGTTCATACGCCGCCGCTATGAGGTAAAAAATGGCTATCACTTACCCAGTTTCGTTTCCATCCAGCATTGGGTTGGCAAATATCAACATTCGGGCGCGTAACGTTGTTGGCATTTCGTCATCCCCCTTTACTGGGCAACAACAGGTCTACAAGCACCAAGGTCAATGGTGGGAAGCTGAAGTAAGTCTCCCTCCAATGAAGCGTGCAGACGCAGAGCAAGCTGTTGCCTTTCTGCTCAAGATGAACGGTGTTTATGGCACATTCTTGCTGGGCGATAAAGCTAATACTGCGCCTCGCGGTGTAGGCACTGGAACACCTTTAGTAAACGGCGCATCTCAGACAGGTGATGAGTTAATTACCGATGGTTGGACAACAAGCACCACAGGAATCTTGAAGGCTGGAGATTGGATTCAACTGGGTTCTGGTTCTACCACACGGCTTCACAAAGTTCTGGATGATGTTGATTCAGACGGTTCTGGCAACGCAACCATCAATATCTTTCCTAACCTGCGCTCGTCACCATCCGATGATGCGGCAATCACTGTAAGCAACACGCAAGGTTTGTGGCGTTTGTCCAGTAAC
>DATHYR010000553.1:0-1081 GCA_035458985.1 Pseudomonadales bacterium | reverse complement strand
AATAAGCCGAAACGCCAAGGGGATCAGTGCCCCACCAAAGAAGCCTTGCAGCGCCCGAAAGGCAATCATGGACTCTAGATTCCACGATAACGAGCACAATACAGAGGCGACAATAAAGGCCGATGTTGTCCACAGCAGATATCGACGCGTCGACAATCCGTTACTTAACCAGCCCGACAAGGGGATGGCTATCATCTCGGCCACGAGATACGCCGTGGCGATCCAACTGCCCTCCTCCAAGGTCGCCCCAAGACTGCCTTGAATTTCCTTCATTGAGGCGTTAGTAATCTGAATATCAAGGATTGCCATAAAGGCGCCAATCAAGCCACCAAACACGGCAATCCAAGCACGGCGACTGCCTCGCTCAAAGCCTTGTGGTTTGGCGGTTACCGTGTCATCAAATGGGTGGGTTAGCGTGGTCATATTAACGACTCAAATTGGCAGTCAAAATGGCGCTTTGATCAACAGAGGTATCCACGTCTACCACCGCACTTAGACCGGGAACCACTCGCGTAGTCTGCGTATCTTGCGCGGTCAGCGGCAAGCGAATACGCACAGGAATGCGTTGGACGATTTTGGTGAAATTACCCGTGGCATTTTCAGCGGGCAACAAACTAAATTTGGAACCGGAAGCCGGTGACAGACTATCGATTACACCAATAAAGGTTTTGTCGGGAAACGCATCGAGACTGACCGTCACCGGCTGGCCAGGCTGCATATGTCGGATCTGGGTTTCTTTAAAATTTGCCGTGATCCAAACAGCCCCATCCGGAACCAAACTGTACAACGCTTGCCCTGGCTGAACATATTGCCCCACCATAGCGCCACGCTTACCAATCACCCCCGAGAAAGGCGCAGTCACTCGGGTATCTTGTAACTGAATTTGTGCCAAGGTTAAGCTTGCAGTGGCTTGATCGACATCGGCATCGGCCTGCGTCAATTGCGCATTAAATACGGCTAATTCACGCTCTTTAGCAATTAACAGTGCCTTGGCTTCATCTAAATGTGCCACGGCAGAATCAAACCCCGCCTGCAATTCATCAACATCATCTTGAGAGCTGTAATTGCTGGCTTTCAACTT
>DATHYR010000552.1:0-1199 GCA_035458985.1 Pseudomonadales bacterium | reverse complement strand
GATCAAGGTGGCACTGGTAATCGCGGTGAAGATTAATGCCGGGAGTGGATACCAAGGCTGCTTGAACACCGGAGCGACATCATTTCTCCTTCGTAAAATGAATAAACCTAAAACGCTAAATAAGGTATTAAGTGCCATGGTGGCACCAGAAAAGACCAAGATGGTTTCAAAGGAAGCGCTCCACATGAAGATCAAAGCAATGGCCCCCTGTGTGTAAACAGCCGTCGCCGGAATTTGATGTTTGTTACAGCGCGCCAGCTTTGCAAAGAAGGGGTAGTCTTGCCCTACCATTTGTAAGACGCGTGGCGCAGCAATAATCATGGCACTAACAGTAGATATGAGTAGTAGTGCCAGCATACCGCCTAATATTTTACCGCCCAATTCGCCAAAAGCGGCTACCGCGGCCACGTATCCAACGTCTAATTTGCCAACCAAGTTCTCTACGGGGGCGGACAACATGAACACACTATTGAGCAGTAAATAACACACCGTGACGACCAGAGTGCCAATGATGAGCACTCTGGGTACTTGGTGCTGTGGTGAGCGCACTTCTCCGGCTAAGTAGGTGGCCACGTTCCAACCGCTGTAAGCAAAGCTGACATAAATTAATGACACAGCAAAGTCACTGCTAATGAGGGTGTGCAAATCCTGTACATTGGGTTGTGCTCTCAAAGGTTGCCAAGCGGGCAGATTCGCGAGTACCAGGACAGAAAACCCCACAATGAGTAATAACTTTAGCCACGTAAAAATCGTTTGAAGCGCGCCGCTATTGCGGTGGCTGGTGGCATGCACAAAAACACTTGCGCACACCAGTAATGTGGCACTGATAAGCGGTGGCGCTTGGGGGAGTAGGGCTTGAAGATAAGTGCCAAACGTTACCGCCGCCAGTGCAGTGGGTGCGGCAAAGCCGACGGTGGCTGATACCCAGCCTGAAATAAATCCCGCACAGGGATGGTAAATCTGGGTAAGAAAATTATATTCACCGCCTGAACGTGGAAGACGTGATGCCAGCTCGGCGTAGCTAAGCGCACCACAAAGAGCAACGATGCCCCCCACAATCCATAGCGCCATAATTCCAACGTAGCTTTGAATATTAACCAATTGAAAACCAAGCGAGGTAAACACGCCGGTGCCGATCATGTTGGCAATGACAATAGCGGTAGCGGTTCGAGTTGAGAAATATTCTTTTTGCACGTGTC
>DATHYR010000551.1:0-1015 GCA_035458985.1 Pseudomonadales bacterium | reverse complement strand
CGCGTGCGGCCGTACAAGCCGTTGACCCTGATACTTACTTTTATGGTGAAGGCTGGAACTTTGGCGAGGTTGCCGACAATCGTTTGTTTGAGCAAGCCACGCAAGCCAATATGGCGGGCACAGAAGTGGGCACCTTTAATGACCGCATTCGCGAGAGTGTGCGGGGCGGAGCCTTGTTTACCACTGAAGCAAAAGATGACTACTTACGAGATCAAGACACCTTAAGATTGTCACTTGCCGGTAACTTGAAAAACTATGTGCTGAAAGATTTTAACGGTAATTCCGCTAAAGGCAGCAGTTTTAGCTGGAATTCTCAGCCGACCGCCTATGCGCTTGATCCTGCTGATAGCATTAACTATGTGTCTAAGCACGACAACGAAACATTATGGGATATTTTGCAGTATAAACATGATGTGGGTCTGAATTTGGCCAGCCGTGTACGTGTTCAAAACATCGCCGCATCAATTCCGTTGTTGAGCCAAGGCGTGCCCTTCCTGCAAATGGGCGGCGACATGCTGCGCTCAAAATCGATGGACCGAAACAGTTACGATTCTGGTGACTGGTTTAACTGGGTCGACTTTACCAAAAACAGCAATAACTGGAATGTCGGTTTACCGCTAAAGCAAGACAATGGCAGTAAATGGAATGATATTGCGGGGATTTCAGCTAATCCTAATGCTGCCGCATCCATGTCTGAAATTGATTTTGCGTCGAGTGTCTTTAATGAATTTTTAAAGATCCGTCATGACAGCAAGCTATTTCGGTTAACCGATGAGCAAGCCATTATCGAGCGTGTGGGTTTTCATAATGTGGGTAAGCGCCAACAGCAAGGCGTAATTGTGATGAGTATCGATGATGGCTTGGGCTTAGTCGACCTCGACCCTAGTGTAGATGCCCTCGTGGTAATGATTAACGGCAGTGCAAGTGAGCAGTCGCATACTGTGCCCACTGCCACCGGTTTTAGTTTGCATCCTGTGCAAATGAACTCAATCGACTCGCAGGTGCGTGCAGCAAC
>DATHYR010000550.1:0-1367 GCA_035458985.1 Pseudomonadales bacterium | reverse complement strand
TTATTAGGATTGGAGATGGAGAAGCAGGACACGGACCAAACGAGATGAAAAATGAAGGGATGTATGCGATGATGAAAAATATTAGATCAAGCACGATGTATACCTTTTTGACAAGACCTAGTGCGGAAGGAATACCAGACCAAGGCATAGATCTATAACGAGAGCCACATGAGATTTTACGGATGTTACATGATGTGCACTAGCGACGTTGGAATTATGCTACGAAGAGCAGAGAAGAGATGGATGATACATATTCTACACACGTGCTGTCTGATACTGGTTGCCCTGTGGCATGTTGAATCGTTGGTGTAGGACCGTTTGTTCATGCATGAATGCAGTGTTGTTGATGTGCATGCGTGGCATGTAGACATGGGCGGCGATTGTGCGGTGCGGGTCTGAGTGTGGTGGTTGGCGGGGTGGTTGGGCTGCGTATTTGGGCTGACAGCGCGTGGCATCTTTGTGTACACGTGTGGCGGGGCTGGCGTAGGCGCCTGTGCTTTCGGCAAGGAGGCTTGGAGAGCTCCCTAGGCAACATGCTGCAATGCCCCGTCGATACAGCACACGCACACATGCCAGCACACATGTTGCCACATGACGCATCATGCCTGACCCGCGCGCGCGCACCCCCTGCAGGGAACAACATCGGGGCCGAGGGGGCGAAGGCGCTGGCGGAGGCGCTCAAGGTGAACACGACCGTCACCTCCATCAATCTTTGGGGTAAGTCGGAGTAGTGAGAGTCGGAGGGTTTGTGCATATGGTGCTAGGTAGGTAAGCAGTACAGGAGCGACGCGGAGAGGAGCATACATTGTCGGGACACTGGTTGGGGTTGATTGGTGTTGGATGTGAAAGGGTTTTCAGTTGATACTCTCTACACAAGATGCATGTCGCTATCGTATGCTCTACTCCACGCATGCATGCATGCATGCATGCGCGCAAGCCACCCTGCGTAGCACGCAGCCATAGGCAGCCATGCGCCTGGTGTGTCGGCCCTGCTGCACCCCCAGCAATGCCCCCAATAGCGCGCCCATGGTATGATGCATCAAAGCACCCATTGTGATATTGTTTGTCAAGGCAAGTATATCTCGAGATATTGTGCATGATGATGGCGATGAGTGCAAGCGGAGGATATGGCTGGGCACCTATTGTTGTTGATACGGAGGGATTGGATGATGTAGCAACACGTGCAGCGGGTGTGAAAATCATCACTCCTTGTCATTGAGGAATCGTAGCAGATGGATCACATGATCAAGTTTTTTGGTTTTTCAAAGTGAGTGTATCGAGCAAGAAGGAGGATAGATCGATGAAGCAAAACATATCATTATTAGGATTGGAGATGGAGAAGCAGGACACGGACCAAACGAGATGAA
>DATHYR010000549.1:0-1065 GCA_035458985.1 Pseudomonadales bacterium | reverse complement strand
ACAATGACGTTGGGTCATACAACCAGCCAAGACCTAAGCATTCAAGCCAAAACACGGATGGAACACAACGCCGTAATGATCAACGACAATGCGTTAGGTGGATCCAATGACAGCGCAGTTATCTTGCGAGATGACGGAGACAACAATAAAGCAATAGGTTGGCGCGACATTCAGGATGAAGTAGCTGTTTGGGAAACCACAGATGTAGTAGGCCCGAATGACCCTAGCGGTCTCATCGACTTCCAGAAATACGCTGAATTTCACTGCGAGCAACTTCACCTAGAGCCTAACATTACCCTCACGGAAAACAACTCTCTGGGCTTTAACGCTAGCGGTGAGCTCGTCGCTCGGGACAATGCTGGTAATACTGTGCAGCTTACCAACGGTGGAGCAACCGCTGGTGACGCCGATGCCATCCACGACAACGTCGCTGGCGAAATTGCCGCCTTGACTCTCGTGACAGCCGCAGCAGGTGACCACATTCTCATCGAAGACGCGTCCGACTCGAATAACAAAAAGCGCATTGCTGCAAGTGACCTTCTTGGTGCAGGAAACTTCGGACAAAATTATGAGTCCGCCGTTAGTCTCGCCAACAGCGCCACCACTCTGACCGGTTACCAAGTCAAGTTGACCCACACAACCCCCGCACACGCATCAGGTACATTTCTTGTCGAAGCTACTTGGTCAGGTAGCACCACCGTCAAAAATAAGATTGGATTTTGGCGATTTCAAAACACAACCGACGCTGTGACATACTCCGAAGAGCAGAACCTTTCAATCGCAAACAATTCATACTTCACGATGTCATCCCGCGGGTTTGTCACCTTCAGTGGCGTAGCGAAAACATTTGAAATTCAATGGCGATCCAGCATTGGGGATGAAGTCAACATTCGCAACGCCCGCTTTACCATCTGGAGGGTTAGCTAATGCCGTACCCAACTTACACAATCTCCGACTTTAACTCAGAGCTCTTCTCCGCACAAATAACAGGTGCCATCGCCTCTGCCGTGTATTTGGGCTATAACAGAGAAGATGATGTTGTGACTGTTTATCACGACCAAGACC
>DATHYR010000548.1:0-1069 GCA_035458985.1 Pseudomonadales bacterium | reverse complement strand
GTAGCTATGCGGTCTCGATGATAATCACCATCTTTTTGACTGTATTGATCATGAATGCCGTGAACTTTATCGATGGACTAGATGGTCTCGTTGCCGGGGTTGTGCTTATTGGCACCAGCGCATTCTTTCTATATACCTATCTAGTGACCCAGCAAACTTCACCTACCAACTACTTCAACTTGGCTTCGCTAATCTCAGCAATCGTGGTGGGAATGGCGTTGGGATTTCTTCCATTCAATTGGCACAAAGCCAAGATTTTCATGGGCGATAGCGGATCGATGCTACTTGGTTTATTGATGGCAACAGCCGCGTTGGCGGTCACGGGGCAAATTGACCCTGCTGCGGTATCCAGTCGGGTGTTAGCTCCAGCTTTCTTACCAATTGTTTTACCGCTCGCAATCTTGTTGCTTCCGCTGCTTGATTTGCTACTGGCAGTGATTCGAAGAGTCAGAGCCGGAAAGTCACCATTCAAGGCAGATAAGAGTCACATCCACCACAAGCTTCAAGACTTGGGCCACGGCCATGTTGGCTCCGTCTTGGTCTTCTATTTTTGGACGGCGATCATCTCTTTCGGAGGTTTGTCGCTGATGTTTATCCCAACGCAGGTTGCACTATTGATTGCTGTCCTAGCCGCAATCCCAGTCACCATTTATACCGTTTGGCCGGTACTAAAAGCCCTTAGACAGCCAGCACTAAACGCCATCAGAAAGAGAGCACCAAAATGACAACCACTTCCTCGGCAGATCAACTTTTCATAAAGGTATTGGCTCAGGGTTCACTTTTGATTGGCTTGATTGCCACGGTGGGCTCAGTCGTTGGATACTTTGTGGATTCCCAAAGGGGTGTGCCAAGTGCACTCATTGGAGCATCTCTGGCGCTTGTTTTTACGAGCCTCACACTCGTTAGCGTCTTGATTGGCAGGAGGCTATCTCTTGCGGGGTTCTTTGGGGCGGTCATTGGGGGCTGGCTGGTGAAGTTAATTGGCTTTGCGTTTGTAGTTGGCTTCTTGGCGAGGGCTGAATTCATAAATGGCCCAGTGCTGTTTTTCACCCTGGTCGCAGCCATCCTT
>DATHYR010000547.1:0-1228 GCA_035458985.1 Pseudomonadales bacterium | reverse complement strand
GGATATGGCGCATGTCATGTTTGGTGGCCTGACCCACACGCCAGCCATGCAGTTAACCGAACAATTGCTCGCGATCACACCGGAACCGTTAAATGCCGTGTTCTATTCTGATTCAGGTTCTGTCGCGGTAGATGTGGCCTTGAAAATGGCAATTCAGTATTGGTACGCGAAAGGTGAGCCCCAGCGGCAACGCTTTATTAGCCTGCGTTCGGGTTATCACGGCGATACGCTGGGTGCGATGTCAGTCTGTGATCCGGTAACCGGTATGCACAGCATGTTTGCCGATGTCTTGCCCGAGCAGGTGTTTATCGACCAGCCACGTTGTCGTTTTGGTGAGGCCTGCAGCGAAGCTGATATGGCCCCGCTAAAAAAAGCGCTAATGAAACATACCGATATCGCGGCAGTGATTATGGAGCCGGTAGCGCAAGGTGCCGGAGGCATGTGGTTTTATTCTGCCGATTATCTGACACAGGCGCGCAAGTTGTGTGATGAACAGGGTGTATTGCTCATCTTTGATGAAATAGCGACGGGCTTCGGGCGTACCGGCAAATTATTTGCCTGTGAGCATGCGCATGTCGTCCCCGATATCATGTGTATCGGGAAGGCACTCACGGGCGGTTATTTATCGTTGGCGGCAACCCTGACGACCCATGAGGTCTCGTCAACGATCGATAATGGGCAGCCGGGTGTGTTTATGCATGGCCCTACGTTTATGGCAAATCCGCTGGCGTGTACCGCGGCGTTGACCAGTATTCGTTTGTTACTCGAATCGGACTGGCAAGCGAATATCCATCGGCTCCAGCAATCTCTAGAAGAAGGATTAGCACCATGTCGAGAATTGCCGCAAGTACATGAGGTCCGTGTGCTGGGAGGCATTGGTGTCGTAGAATTAAAAGAGCCGGTCGATATGAAAATTATCGTGCCACTGTTTGTCGAGGCAGGTGTCTGGATACGCCCGTTTGGTAAGCTGGTGTATGTCATGCCACCCTATATTATGTCGCGCGAAGATTTAGACGAATTGACGACGACGATGGTAGCGGTGATTGCTAAATACGGTGAATTGAGCTTAGTTTGATAATCGTAGTGTCAAAACGCTTACTTAATTGATACCATCCGTCCTCGTTCAATGGTGGCCTGTGCCGGTCCCCTCGCAACACGAAATTGTGAATCCCGCCAGGCCCGGAAGGGAGCAACGGCAGCAATGGATGTGTGTGCCGGGGTAGGGACG
>DATHYR010000546.1:0-1029 GCA_035458985.1 Pseudomonadales bacterium | reverse complement strand
TCGACTACCAATACACATTTAGCCATCACCTCTGGCAACACCGTTGGCGTCGGCTGCTCAGCTTGCTCACAAATATGCAAGGGTAAGCTAAAGCCAAAGGTAGACCCTTTACCCACCTTGCTGCGAACCCATATGCATTGACTTGAGGTTTCGACGTCATTCATTAACGCGACCAATTCTTTACAAATGGCGAGTCCTAGCCCAGTGCCGCGTGTTCGTCCTTGATTCGGCTGAGGACTATATGCAATAAATAATTGCGCCATCGCCGCGTCACTAATGCCAACACCGGTATCAGATATTTCAAACATGAGTCGCTGCTCAAGCACAAAGACCCGCATTTGTATCTCGCCGAACGCGGTAAACTTAATAGCATTACCCAGCAAATTAAACAGCACTTGACGTAATTTGGGGCCGTCAACATTGATCCACTTAGGTACATGTTCACTGTTCAACGAAAGTGATAAACCCGATAGCCCCGCACCAGCCAGCATAATGGCCATCACTTCATCAAGCAGTTCATCTAGCGCGACCGGCCTAGGTTCGTTCGTCAGCTTCCCTTGCTCTAAACGAGAGAAGTCTAAAATATCGTTGAGCACGGTTTGCAACAAGGTGCCACTGTACTGAGAAAGCGCCAGCATTTGCTTTTGTGCTGGCGGTAACGCTGAGTGCTCCAGTAAGGTTAAGCTGCCTAGTAAGCCATTTAACGGTGTACGAATTTCATGGCTCATGGTAGCGAGAAACAGTGACTTTGCCTTACTGGCCTGCTCTGCCATGTCTCGTGCCGCAGAATGGCCTTTGGCCTCCGCATCGAGTTGACGATTGGCCTCTGCAAGCTCCATTGTACGTGCCTGTACCGTGCTTTCTAACGACGCCTTATGGGCAAACAATTCCGATGCACTTGCGCGTAACTCTGACTGTAATGCCTGGTTATGGGCGGTCTTTTGCTTAAAAGCCTCAATCGCCGATGCCATCGCAGTCAGTTCATCATCGCCATGAGGGTCAAGTGCAACCTCTGTATTACCTTGACTC
>DATHYR010000545.1:0-2054 GCA_035458985.1 Pseudomonadales bacterium | reverse complement strand
CACCTTAGCGCGTTCGGTGAGCTGAGGGCCTAACCAAAGCGACATCGCCACAACCCCGGTGTCTTTAAAATCGTGGGCCATGTCATGGGCCATTTTATCAAGCCCTGCTTTTTGTGCGCCGTAGCCCGGCCCATGCATGTAGCAGCTGGCGCCAAAGGACGATACAAACCCAATAAATCCCCACTTATTGGGCACCATCAATTGTGCCGCATGCCAACTGGCCACATAGGCAGAGCGAAGACCTACATCAAGGATGTGTTGTGCCGCCAGTTCTTTTTCCCAAAAGGGTCTCGGTTCAATGAGCTGGGGGTGAATGTGGGTAGCATTGTTGATTAGCACATCAAGGCGGCCATAATCGTGAGCGATTACATCGAAAACCTCCGCCACTTGGGCGTCATCGCTATGGTCGCAGACCAATGGAATGCCTAGTCCACCAGCGTTGGTGACGGCCTCGGCGGTATCTAGTAACGTTCCACCTAAAGGTTAGCCATCCCACGCAATAGCTGAACTTTGTTGAAGTGAACGCCCCGTGACATATACCACATAACCCAGGCTGCCAAATGCTCGGGCAATACCTGCGCCAACGCCGCGGCTTGCGCCAGTAACCAGTGCAATTTTTGGTGATGACATAACGTTTCCTTATTATATTTGCGTTAGTATCCACGTTATCGCTGACTCACACTGTTGGCATCCTCCAAATGGCGGAAGGTTTGCAAAGGAGCAACTATGAAAATGTATGCATCGATGGGGTTTGCTGTACTGGCGTGTTGGGGGGCATGGTGTAACGTTGCTGTCGCCGGGGAAGCTGGGCGAGAGGTGCTGTTAGATAATGCTCACGTACAGGTGGTGCGGCTCGAATACCCCGCTGGCGGTGAGTCTGGGCTACACACCCATGAATATCCAATTCGTACGGTGTATGTGTTGCAGGGCGGTGAGGTGGAAATAGTGGCGCCCCATGGTGAAAAACGTCCTTTAACCTTAGCCACCGGATCTGTGTTTGTGATGCCCGCGGCGACCCATAATATTCAAAACGTAGGAACGTCGGCGGTCATGTTGCTTGAGCAAGAATTAAAATATGCTCATCCTGAGGTAGATGAAGCGTTAGAACAAGCGCAAATTCGTGCGTTATTAACACAGTTTTTGACGGGGGTAGAGGAGGCCGAGGTGCACAACAATTTTTGGGCAGAAGACCTCGTTTACACCTCTTCACGGGGCACGCGCACAAACAAAGCGGCCATTATGGCAGGGTTTGAAAACCCGCGTGACACCCCGACTGAAGGCCCTGTGTATTCCGCGGAAGATGTCGAAATTCGTCTCTATGGTGAAATCGCCGTATTGGCGTTTACCTTGGTGGCTAAGACATCGGGTGAGGCAGGTCAGGCGGCCACCACAGACTTCTACCTAAATACGGGCACACTCTTAAAACGAGAGGGCACTTGGCAAGTGGTGGCATGGCAAGCCACGAAAAAAGCGGCGCTCTAGTTGTGCGCTAGCCAGTTGGCTTGTGCAGCAAGAATATCGTCGACGGTGGTTCCAGTTACCTGATTAAAAATTCCGGGTGCTGTCGCCCCCTCGGTATTGATGACAAGTACTTTGGCGTTTTGCGAAATGTCCATGTCTTTTAAGCGATTTGCTTGGCAAGCACGATTAAGCAGCGCCAACCCCGCCACACCTGACTCCCCAGCCACCATAGGAATGTCACCATGGCTACCATGGGCCAACTGTTTGACGGTGGCAATGGCATCTTCATCGGCAATGAGCGCAAAGTAGTCGATGCTCTGTTGCATGAATGCCCAGGCAAGGGGAGAGGTTTCACCGCAAGCCAGTCCGGCCATAAACGAATCAACTGTACCGGTAGCGGATGCAGGTTGGCCTTTGAGCGCACTTTGATACAAACAATCGGCTTGTTCGGGTTCTACCACCACCATTTTTGGTCGCTTATCGCCATAATACTCCCAATAATAGCTCGCTATGCCTGCTGCCAAGGCACCTACGCCACCTTGGAGTAATACATGAGTCGGTGGCGACGGGCATTGCTCAATAGCTTCCATAGC
>DATHYR010000544.1:0-1687 GCA_035458985.1 Pseudomonadales bacterium | reverse complement strand
AAAATGCGCGCTCAAGACATGTATCAAGATCAAGCTGAGTGGGCATGTGACGTGCTAACCGGCCAAGAAAGCTACTTTCACACCAAATTAGAAACGGGCAAAATACCCGTCTCCAATGACAATAACGACGATTTAGAACTTATCGTCTTTAACAGCTCTTCTGATTATCAATCATTCGCGGGCACCTTCTTTGGTATCAATACCAATAACGGTGGCATGTACTTAGAAGGCTCTCCAGCAGGCCTGAAAAACCAAGCCCGTTTTATTGCCTATGAAGCAGAATGGCGTCAGCCTGATTTCCATATCTGGAACTTACAGCATGAATACGTGCACTATTTAGATGGCCGCTACAACCTATCTGGTGACTTTGGTCGTGGTATTTCTGCTGACACCATTTGGTGGATTGAAGGCTTAGCCGAATATATCTCTTATCGTGATAACAACACTCGCGCGATTGAGATGGGTGAAACCCGAGAATTTGCCTTATCGACCATTTTCAAAAATAACTATGATTCAGGCCAAGATCGTATCTATCGCTGGGGCTATTTAGCGGTACGTTTCATGTTCGAAAATCATATGGATGATGTTCGTCAAATTTTAACCTTACTGCGTAACGATAAGTACACTGAATACCAAGCATTAATTGACGGGATCGGCACCCGTTATGATAACGAGTGGATGGGATGGCTTAGCAGCGGTCTCAGCACGGCGAACAGTGGCATTGTCGATAAAGGCCCCAATGATGAAGAAGCGTCAGCAAGCGGGAAAACGGGGAATTGGGCTGGTCCAGCCTCCGCCATCAGCACTGACTACTCTCCTTGCCAAGTGACCGATGAAGCTTTCCGCTATACCAAGGACGCCAGTTTGGTCATAGATACTCCAATGGAATGTATCGACTCTCAACAAGGTCGCGCAAGCTTTGCCTTTGCCAATGTAGACCGCACTGCGCAAGATATTTGGATTAAAATCGGCGGTGGCTGGGGCGATGCCGATATCTATTTTGATTCAAGAGGCTGGGCCAGTGGCGAGCAAAACCAAGGTGCGGGGATCGGTAATGGCAATTATGAGGTAATTAAGGTCAGTCTTAACCCTGATGAATACTGGCATTACATTACACTATCCGGTGACTTTGGTGGCGTCAACATGATGGTTAGCACCACAGAACTCACTGCCGACACAGATCCTGCACAAGGGGGTGATAACGGCGGTGGCGACAATGGTGATGGAACCACTCCGCCAGTGGCAGACTGCGGCGCAACCACGATGAACTACGGTAAGCTCACTTTAGGTAAAAATGAATGTGTCGCCGGCGGAAAAAGCAGCTTTTACGTCTGGGTAGAAGAAGACAATACGCCGCTCACAATCACGACTGCAGGGGGAAGCGGTGACGCTAACCTTTATTATCACGCAGATAGTTGGGCAGGTAAAAGCAGTGCACAAGCCAGCAGTGTCAAGCTGGGTAACCAAGAGTCTATTACGGTTGTTGCTAATCGTGGCTGGCGCTACATGAGTGTCGATACAGACACACAATATAGCGGAGTCACCTTTAATGTCGCAGTAGGTGGAACAAGCACTACACCACCCTCGTCATCAACCATAGCCAACGCCTGCCAAAACCAAGGGGCGGTCAGTTACACCCAACTCACCTCTGGCACAGCGGTTTGCAGTGCCGATGGTAGAAACGATT
>DATHYR010000543.1:0-1163 GCA_035458985.1 Pseudomonadales bacterium | reverse complement strand
GAGGAGTACCACTTTGGTTTAATGAGCCAGGTGGCGCCAGGTTTGAAGGTACGTGTGCTATTGGCCCAGGCGTTATTTTCTGACCCCGATGTACTGCTGCTCGACGAGCCGACCAACAACTTAGACATCGACACGATCAGTTGGTTGGCGGGTGTCTTGAGCAAGCGAAAGTGCACCATGGTGATCATTTCGCACGACCGTCACTTCTTAAACGCCGTGTGCACCCACATGGCCGACATCGACTATGGCGAGTTGCGTATTTACCCAGGTAACTATGAAGCCTACCAAGCGGCGTCTTCCTTGATTCAAGAGCAGTTACACGCTGAAAATGCCAAGAAAAGTGCTGAAATTGCTGAACTTCAGGATTTCGTTAACCGCTTTGGTGCCAATGCATCCAAGGCGAAACAAGCCAGTTCACGGGCTAAGCGTATGGAAAAAATTACCCTGGAAGACATTAAGCCTTCCAGTCGCCGCTCGCCTTGGTTGCGTTACCAGCAGCACAAAAAACTGCACCGTCAGGCTTTGGTATTGGAAAACCTCAGCCATGGCTACGAAGGCGACGAGATCTTGTTTAGCGACGTTAAGATGATTCTTGAAGCGGGCGCGCGACTGGCGGTGATTGGTGAAAACGGTGCGGGGAAATCGACCTTTATTCGTTGTTTGATCGATGAGCTGCAGCCTTCAGCGGGATTGATTAAGTGGTCTGAAAACGCCGCCTTTGGGTATTGCCCCCAGGATACCTCAACCCATTTTAACAACGACATGAATGTGTTTGAGTGGATGTCTCAGTGGCGCCTACCCAAGCATGACGATTTGGCGGTACGCGCGATTCTTGGGCGGATTCTGTTCTCTGCTGATGATTTGGTCAAAAATGTCCGGGTATGTTCAGGCGGGGAAAAGAACCGTTTGTTGTTTGGTAAGTTGATGATGCAAGAAATCAATGTCTTGATCATGGACGAACCCACCAACCACTTAGACATGGAGTCTATTGAAGCGCTTAACCAGGCCTTGTTGCTGTGGGATGGCACCTTGATTTTCGTCAGCCACGACCGTGAATTTGTCTCGTCGTTGGCCACACGGGTGTTAGATATTCGCGCCGAAGGTACCGTAGATTTTCAGGGTACCTACGATGAGTACTTGGCTGATCGTATCCGCGAAGCTAG
>DATHYR010000542.1:0-6499 GCA_035458985.1 Pseudomonadales bacterium | reverse complement strand
AATACCATCGGGGTTACGACAACGCCAGAAGGGTTTAGGTTCGTTTACGATACATGGAAGAAGAACCCCAAAGACGGCTACGAGATAATTCAAGCGCCAACATGGTCAAACCCGCATTTGCCGATTGACTATATCGAAGGCTTGAAAGGCATCTATCCAGAGCACTTGCTGGCCGCTTACCTTGACGGGCAGTTTGTCAACCTGAACAGCGGCACGGTGTACGCAAGCTACAACCGCACGGCGCACAACACAAACGAAGTTATCCGCAAAGACGATAAGGGCGCTGAACCGCTGTTTATTGGGTGCGACTTTAACGTAACCAAGCAGGCCGCGACCGTGTACGTCAGGCGAGATGGTGGGCACACTTGGCACGCTGTTGACGAGTTGACCAATATGTACGACACGCCTGAGATGATTGACGTTATCAAAAGCCGGTACGCTGAACACCAGATTTACATCTACCCTGACGCCAGCGGTAAGGCGCGTAAAACGGTCAATGCTTCCCTGTCGGATATATCCTTGCTAGAATCGGCTGGGTTTTATGTCCGCGTAAATAACAAAAATCCCAGCGTTAGGGATAGAATTATGTCAACCAATGCCGCGTTTGAGGCTGGACGTTTATTTATCAATGCCAAGGCTTGCCCGACGGTAGCGCAGTGCCTTGAGCAACAGGTGTATAAAAATGGCGAACCAGACAAGAGCAGCGGCAACGACCACCAAAACGATGCGACAACGTATCCGATAGCGTTTGAGATGCCAATCGTGCGACCTGTGGCAAATGTAAATTTTGGCTTTGCATTGTAATGTGGCTAAAATAGCACAAAGGAAATCACTATGGCTGTAAGCAATCCGCACCCAGAATATCAAAAGTATTTGCCCGTATGGACGCGCACGCGAGACGCGGTTAAGGGTTCGCGGGCAGTTAAAGAGAAAAAGCACCAATACTTACCCGTGCCTGACAACACATCAGGCGACGAGGCCAAGGGTACGGAAACAATCCGCTATCGGCAGTACATCAAGCGTGCCGTATATACAAACTTCACCGGCCGCACAAAGAACGCGCTAGTGGGCGCTGCCTTTCGCAAGCAACCCAACTTTGTAATCCCTGACCAGCTAGGCTACCTGTTGCAAGACGCTACGGGTGATGGCTTGTCGTTGGTACAGTTGGCAAAGGATGAACTATCTAACTTGCTGGAAACCGGCCGCACGGCATTTTTGGTTGACTACCCAGCGACAGATGAAAACCTGAGTGCCGAACAAGTCGCAAGGTTGAGGTTGCAAGCAAACATCATCCCGTACACAGCGGAGCAAGTAGTTAACTGGCGTACGCAAAGCGTGAACGGCCGTCGCTTGTTGGTTCTGGTCGTGTTGGCTGAGAATTACAGCGTACAGAAAGATGAGTTCGACCATACGGCAGACGTACAATATCGCGTACTACGCTTGCGTGAGGACGGCTACACGACGCAAATCTACCGTGATGACAAGCCGTATGGTGAAGAAGTTTACCCAACCAAAGCTGACGGTAGCCGCTGGATGGAAATCCCGTTTCAGTTCGTTGGTGCAAAGAACAACGACAGCACCATTGACGAAGCGCCTTTGGCCGACATTGCAGACGTCAACATGGCGCACTACCGTAACAGCGCCGACTACGAAGAATCATGCTTCTTGGTGGGTCAGCCAAGCCTGTTCATTACGCATAGCCTAAGCGCCGAACAATGGAAGCAATACAACCCGCAAGGCATTAAGCTGGGTTCACGCTCTGGCCACGTTTTAGGTGACTCAGGTTCGGCCACCTTGTTGCAAGCCAACCCAAACCAGTTGGTTATGGAGGCGATGAAGGCCAAAGAAAACGCCATGGTATCCATCGGTGCGCGAATCATTACCGACCGCGCTGGCAACGAAACCGCTGAAGGCGCACGCATCCGGTTTGCATCTGAGAATTCTGTGCTGGGTGATTTGGTGGACAACCTGTCCGAAGGCATCGAGATTTGCCTGCAATGGGTGGGCGAGTTTATGGGCATTGCGTCGGATGAGATTGAATTCGACATTAACACCGAGTTTTACGACAAGTCTGTTGACCCACAACTGATTATGTCTATGGTCACGCTGATGGATAGAGACATCATTGGCGAACAAGACATTTTCGACCGCCTAAAGAGCGCCGGTGTAGTTGACCCTGAACGCACGTTAGAGGATGTGCGCGAAGAACGTGGAACGTCTAACCCACTTATTTAATGTCAAGCAATACAGCCTTAATCGACGCGGCAACGCGCCACCAGATATTTGTTCAGCTATACGCTGCTGGTAGAGAAAAAGAGGCTGCCGAGGCCATTCAATCATTGATTGACCAAGTGACAGCACGGCTTGCCGGTGGCGAGTTGACGTTGCTATCTCGCGCTAGGCAACAAGAAATACTGATGGACTTGCGTTTGCTTGCCGACCAGTTGAACGGCGAAATAGCAGACAAGATTATCGAAGAAGCGATTGAGTTTGCCGAATACGAAGCCGAGTTCAGCAAAAGGATGTTTGACAACACGGTACGCACAACAGCGGTCTTGCCGTCCATGGCGCAACTTGAGTCGAGTATCTTCACCTCGATAATGAACGTTGCACCAAGGCAGGGTTACACCATTCGTGATGCGCTCAAGGTGTTTGGCAAAAAGAAGTCTGAGCAGATTGTGCAAACGATACGCGACGGCATCGCGCTGGGTGACGCCAACGGTACGATACAAACAGCAGTCAAGAGCCTTGCGCCTATGCAAAGGTCACAGGCCGCAACGATTGTGCGCACGGTGGCTAACCATGTATCGGTTCAGGCCCGCGATGTTGTGATGCGCGAGAACAAAAAGATATTCACCGGCTACGAGTGGGTTTCCACGCTAGACGCACGCACAAGCCTTATCTGCATGAACCGCGACGGCTTAATCTACCCGTTCAAACCAGACAGCCCCAAGCCGCCAGCGCACTTTGGTTGCCGTAGCACCATCATCCCGATTGTTGACCCGAAGTATGACCTTGCAAGTGCCGTAAAAGGTAAGCGCCCAGCAGTAGGGCCAGACGGTGCAAGACAAGTGCTGGCTACCACGACGTACGAGCAATGGCTCAAGCGTCAACCAGCACGTTTTCAGGATATTGTTTTAGGGCCATCGCGGGGCAAGCTATTCCGCAATGGTGATTTGAGTATTGGCCGATTCGTTGATAGTCAGGGCAGAACCTTGACGCTTAACGAGTTACGCCAATTAGAGCCGCAAGCCTTTGAGGACGCGGGTATTTAATGTGGCCGGGCCACAACATTTAAACCAGAGGTAAATAAATGGACTTCCTTAAAGACATTGAGTTAGACGACACCGTTAAAGCGCAAATTGCCGAAGCCGTAACTGCACACACGCAAGCGCAGATTGAGGCAAGCATTACCGGATTGAAGTCAAAGAACGAAGAACTACTCGCAGAGAAAAAGCGGGTACAGCGCGAACGCGATGAAGCGGCTCAGTTAGCCAAAGCCGAGGCAGAAGAAAAAGCCAAAGCAAGCAACGATTACAAACAGCTATTTGAAGCACAAAAGAATGAGGCCGAACAATTAAAGGCAAAGATGGAGGAACTAAATGCCAACATCAAGCGCGGACAAATTAAAACGACCGCTGCCAAAATTGCCGCTGGCCTCACGAAAGACACAGCACGCGCAAGTTTGCTGGAGCAACAAATTAGCGCACGGTTGACATTAACCGATGACGGTATTAAAGTTTTAGATGATAGCGGTCAATTAACAGTTTCCACTTTGGACGACTTGACTGCTACAATCAAAACTGCGTACCCGTTTTTAGTAGACGGGTCACAGGCAAACGGTAGCGGAGCTACACGGTCACAAGGCAGAGCCGATGGTGGTCGAAAACAAGTTAGTCGCTCAGACTTTGACAGTATGGCACAATCAGACCGCGCCAAATTTGTTAAAGATGGCGGTAAAGTAATTTCAGATTGACCATTTTCAAAGGAACTTAAACAATGGCAAACGTATTAGACAACTTAGCAGCGGACATTTATAAAGCCGCTGACGTAGTGGGCCGCGAACTGGTCGGCTTCATCCCTTCAGCTACCATCAACGCCAACGGCTCCGAGCGTGCCGCCAAGGGTGACAATGTTCGTGCTTCATTCACGCGTACAGCTACTGCTGTCAACGTGGCTGAGTCAATGACCATCCCCGAGGGTACAGACCAAACGGTTGACAACAAGACCCTGGTCATCAGCAAGGCCCGTGCCGTGCAAATCCCTTACACCGGCGAAGATGTGCGTCACCTGAACAACGGTATCGGTTTTGAGACTGTGTACGGCGACCAAATCAAGCAAGCCATGCGCACGCTGGCTAACGAAATGGAATCTGACTTGGCTGTTGAAGCATACAAGAACGCATCACGCGCTTTTGGTACTGCTGGTACAGCGCCTTTCGGTTCTAACTTCAGCGAAGTGGCTGAGTTGCGCCAGATTCTGGTTGACAACGGTATGCCCAGCAACGACGGCCAAGCCTCTATGGTTTTGAGCACTCTGGCTGGTACTAACTTGCGTCAATTGGCTCAGTTGCAAAAAGCTAACGAAGCTGGTGGTGTTGACTTGCTCCGCCAAGGCACATTGCTCGACCTGCAAGGCTTGATGGTTAAAGAGTCTGCACAAGTGCAGTCACACACCAAAGGCACAGGCGCAAGCTACCTGTTGAACGACGCGGCTCACGTTGTTGGTGATACCACCATCGCTGCTGACGGCGGTACTGGCACTATCATCGCTGGTGACGTTGTGACCTTTAACGGTGACACCAACAAGTACGTTGTTAACTCAGCATTGGCAGGCGGTTCATTCGCAATCGGCGCACCCGGCTCACGCATCGCGTTGGCTGACAACGCCGCGATTACCGTCGGTAACAACTACGTTGCTAACGTGGCGTTCCACCGCACCGCGCTGGAAATCGCTATGCGCGCTCCTGCTGTACCCGATGGTGGCGACACCGCTACGGACGCTATGTTGATTCAAGACCCATTCACCGGTATGGTGTTTGAAGTCCGAGTCTACAAAGGCTACCGCAAGACCATGATTGAAGTTGCCGCATCTTGGGGCGTCAAGGCATGGAAGCCAGAGCACATCGCTGTGCTGTTGGGCTAAAGCAAGATGGGAGGGCCTCTAACCGGGGCCTTCCCTTTTTAAAGGATTGACTATGCGAGGAAAGAAAAATGCCGAAAGCACTGAAGCAGTACAAGAAGAAACCAGCAAAACCAATGCCAAAGCCGAAAAAGTAAAGACGGTAAAGATGGTGCGCGATGACGGCAAGACCGCAGACGTTCACCCAGACGAAGTAGCAAACTACGCCCTTGGTGGCTATAAGAAGGCTTAAATCATGGCTTTGATTGTAGAAGACGGCTCGCTAGTAGCCAACGCAAACAGCTATATCACCCTTGCGGAATATAAAGCATGGGCGGATGCACGCGGCCTGACATATTCGGCCAACGACACTACAATCGAGCAACAAATTTTACGCGCCATGGATTACCTAGAGCGCATTGAGTACATTGGCAACAAGGCCAACGAAAACCAGTTCCTGCAATGGCCGCGCACCGAAGCTCTGATTGATGGTTACTACGCTGACGCCACCGAGATACCTAAAGAGGTAAAGACGGCAACGTACGAAGCAACCAAGGTGCAGGCCGACGGTTACAGCCAGTTTGAAACAGAAAGCCGTAGGACTAAATCCGAAAGCATCGGCGATATTTCTGTCGTATACGCTGACAACAGCGAAAACCGCACCGTCACACCGGCGCTTACCTTTGCGCTGAGTAAGATTATTCAACCCGTTGGAATGGTCAGCCGTGTATAACTACTCGCTCCTAGCTGGTAATGCAACTGCCTTACTTCAGAAGTTTGGCAAGCAATATACGTTCACTCGTACAACAAACGGTACATATTCACCAGCTACGGGCACGACAAGCCAAACCACGGCTACCTTTGACAAATACGCTTGCGTCTTTGATTACACGACAACCGAACGCGCTGCGCAAAGCATCGAGCAAAACGACCGACGCCTGTTGGCCGAGGGTCACGCCTACGAGGTTGGCGATACCGTATCCATCGCAAGCGAGACATTCCGCGTAATAAGCGTATCCGAAATTAAGCCATCCGATGTGGTGGTGGCTTGCAACTTGCAAATACGCAAATGAGTTTCTCGAAAGACGTAGAAAAGATAACGCTGAACCTTTCTGGCTATGCCGAAAATATGGTTCGCGCTACGCTTTTTAGCTTATCTTATCGAATCATCAAGGAAAGCCCGGTTGATACGGGGCGGTTCCGGGGCAACTGGCAGGCATCGGTTAGCACCCCTAAAGTTACGCAACTAAAACGAAAAGACAGGACAGGCACAACCACAATTAACTCTGTCAACAATGTTTTAGAGAAATTTAGTATGGGCCAAACGTTTTACCTGACCAACAACTTGACTTACGCTCGACGCTTGGAGTACGGTTAC
>DATHYR010000541.1:0-1380 GCA_035458985.1 Pseudomonadales bacterium | reverse complement strand
GCGATCAATTCGGTATGGCCGTTGATTGTCATATTTTGGTGGTGTGTTGACGTGACAAACTGGGATTAGATGAACTCGGCTGCGCACCCATATACGCCAAAGAATTTTTTCTAATTGAGTGATTATTCCAGAGGTTTGGTTGTTTGTGATGTAAAGAAGCGGTCGCATAAATGGTTTTTTAAAGTCAGTAGATTCAACATTAACAACAATATCTCTTCGCCACCCCCATCTTTAAATGCTGAGCACAAATCCAATTACTGGTTAGTTGAGTTCATGGATGTATTCGCCATGGGCCAAGCAATTACCACGATAAAAGCCTTTTGCATCAGACGTATTGAAGTGGTTTGCGTTTCCAGGACAAGATGAAAACTCACCGAGGTCAGGTAGGGCAATGCCTCGATCGGGGGCTATTGCCGATTCGCTTTAAAACTCGTCGATACAGATCCGTTGATAGGAAGCTTCCTGTGAGGCCAAGTATAGGAATTGTTCGGATTCGCATTGGTTGTTGATTAATGAGATTGGTGAAATTGTTCGAGAAATTTTTTATCAGCGAGCATGTATATAAGTTGGCGAAAATATGTCTTGTGACCTATCAATGTACCGATTGGTATGTCGGTGAAATTTGAAATGCTAATATCTTGGAGCCATCACGTCTGCGCGATGGATCACACACTCAATTCATTAGGAGACACAGCATGCGTTTTTCACCCGTTCGTCGCACACTCTTGACCACTGCGGTCGCAGCCTCTGTGGCTTCCGTTGGCGGTGGCGCCTTCGCCCAGAACAAAATTAAACTGCGTTTGTCTTCGCCCGCTTCGGCCACTGACCAGCGCGCGGTGGCCCTGACTTCGTTGTTCGCGCCAGCGGTTGCCTCTTTCGCCGATTTGGACCCCCACTGGAATGCATCTTTGTTCAAACAAGGCACTGAGTTGGAAGCCATCTCCCGCGGCAACTTGGAAATGTCCATTGCTTCGGCCCAAGAATTGGCGGAGTTCTTCCCCGAGTTCAGCGTGTTCGCGGCCGGTTACGTCCACCGCGACGCGGCCCACCAAGTCAAGGTCTTCAACTCCGACTTCTTCCAGCCCTACAAAAAGAAGGTGGAAGATAAGCTGGGCGTGAAATTGTTGAGCGTGATGTACCTGGGTCGTCGTCAACTCAATTTGCGCACCGACAAGCAGATCAACACCCCCGCCGATTTGGCTGGCTTGAAGTTGCGCATGCCCGGCTCTGAGGCTTGGCTGTTCTTAGGCCGCGCATTGGGTGCCAACCCCGTGCCCATGGCCTTCACCGAGGTTTACACCGGCTTGCAAACGGGTGCCATTGACGCACAGGACAACCCGCTGCCCACAGTGCGCGACGCCAAGTTCTTTGAAGTCACCA
>DATHYR010000540.1:0-1399 GCA_035458985.1 Pseudomonadales bacterium | reverse complement strand
TTCATCGTTTTGATGCTCGGTATAAATCGCAACAATCGGTGGGTTATCTGTAGTGCCAAACCCACTTGTGTTATTGATATCTACAACTGCGCTACCTGAAAAGATTCCTGAGGTTGGTGTGCAGGCGATTGCAACATGTTGTTCTTGCCAGTGATAGAGATCGGTGCTTGTTGCATGCCCCCACGACATATTGCCCCACACGTTTGCCTGCGGATTATGTTGAAAGAAGAGGTGATATTTGCCTTTGTAATAGACCAACCCATTTGGGTCATTCATCCAGTTGCGATCTGGTGTGAAGTGAAACTGTGGGCGATATTTCTCGTTACGAAATTCGCCAGTTGGATGCGCAATCACGGCACGTACCTTATCCTCACGGGTATGGAATTCATTACCAACCTCTTTGATGCCTCCGCGGTGGTCTCAACTCTTGGTCTTATCGGAGTTTTGGCGATCATCTTTATGGAGACAGGCTTATTAATTGGTTTGGTATTTCCGGGCGGAGAAGTTGTATTCCTCGCAGGAATCGCAGCATCGGGTGCGGGCTCAGCTGTATTAGGGGATGCCAAGCTTTCAGCGCCTTGGCTCTTTGCGCTGGCACCGGTTGCTGCAATTGTTGGCGGCGAAGTTGGGTATTGGTTTGGTAAAAAATATGGGCGCCGCTTCTTTGATCGCCCCGATAGCCGCTTCTTTAACCAGAAGATGGTTAACACCACCGAGAAGTGGTTACTTAAATATGGACCACGCAAGGCGCTAATCTTCGGCCGCTTTATTCCCTTCGCCCGCACGCTAATTAACCCAGTCTGCGGTGTTGTGCATCTAGAGCGCAAGCTCTTTTCAACCTGGAACGCCATTGGTGCAATCATCTGGACCCAGGTTGCTATCGGTATTGGTTATTTACTTGGAGATGCTATTGAGGGATCGGTAAATAAGTATCTCTACCCAATCATTGCCTTGATTGTTTTAGTTACTTTGGTCCCAATGGCCGTTGAGATATTTAAAGAGTGGCAATCAAAGCGATATAAGAAGTAGTTACAAACCTAAATCTTGCAGTGAGTACGCTGCATAGTATTTATAGCCTGCATCAAGAATTGCTTGCTTAGCGCCACGTTCAACGATAACTGCAACTCCAACAACGATTGCGCCCGCCTCTTTCAGGGCATCAACAGCGGTAAGGACAGAACCACCTGTAGTCGATGTGTCTTCGACTGCTAAGACGCGCTTGCCAACAACATCTGGGCCTTCGATGCGGCGCTGCAAGCCATGAGCCTTCTCTGCTTTGCGCACCACGAATGAATCAAGTGCGCGGCCCTTACTTGCGGCAACGTGCATCATTGCGGTTGCTACTGGGTCTGCGCCAAGCGTTAAACCGCCAACTGCATCAAATTCAAGGTCTTTAGTT
>DATHYR010000539.1:0-1545 GCA_035458985.1 Pseudomonadales bacterium | reverse complement strand
CCCAGCCTTGAAGCCAGCGTTGCTCTACGGCAGGCCTTGCGTAGGCGTAAACATCATCGCGTTGCACGTTCTCACGTGCGACTATTTGTTCGGTTATCTCGCCGCTTTCACTGATGCGGGTCTCAACTCTATCTTCAAACTGTGTATTCACCAGGCGTTCAGCGAGCTTTTCTAGGCCAAAAAATTGACTGATGATAAGCACGTCAATGGCAATGAAACTGGCAAGCAAAATCGCGTTGCGCATGCGATTGGCTTTGTTAATCAGTATGTAGATGAATCCAACGATGATTAAACTACTAACAAAACCGGTATTGCCCATTCTGGAGCGACTCATCACTAGTGCGATGACCATGATAACCAGCGCCAGACGTATGCGTGCTTTGGGGCCCAACAAGAGCTCAAGCAAGTTGCGCCAGCGAAATTCTGACCCATCCCGCAGAGCCATTAGCAGTCCGATTCCCAGTCCGAGTGTCATCTCAAGATAACCGGCGAAGTGGTTGCGGTTGTAAAAAGTACCTGACGCGGTTCCAACGCTATGATATTTCGGAGCTACAACCTGCCACTCCCAGCCCGTTAGTGTCATAAAACTGCCGTAAAAGGCCTGCAGCGTTCCGCTTACCAAAAGCGCACTGATTAGCAGGGTGAGGCGTTTTCGGGTGTGGAACAAACCGCATATTAAAATGAAGAGTAAGGTGTAGCCCATCCCTAAAAGTAAGCTTTGCATGGTTGCGCCCGCATCTGTGGTGATGCCGGCGAAGTACTGTATTGCGACCCAGCCTTGCAGCAAGAAAAGTAAAAAAATCATAGGTGCAGCACGGGGCCATACACGGTTATGAACGCTCGATTTAGTTAATTGGCTGAGAGTCCAAATACCGGTTAACAAGCTGATTAACAGTACAAACAACCCAACGCCCCAATCACGGTTCCGTGTTGTGTCTAGAAATAGCGGCAAGATTGCAATAAGTGACAGCACCGTAATGATGAGTACCGAGTCAATAAGGGATCGTTTGGACTGGTTTGTTCGAGTCATTAGGGGTGTAAGATCCGTGTCATTAATGGTTTTGCAAGGCGTCACAGAATCGTGCGAAAAGCGATGCGAGCATGGTAAAAGATAAACCGCGCCATGGCTATGAGCGAAGGGCTGAAAGCGGAAAGGAAAAAAATGTTGGTCTTTGGCTCAGTTGTTAGACTTAATACTTTTTTAATCAAGAGAATCTGCTATTCTTCAGATTATGGCGAAGGACACTTTGGCGAAGCGTATGCTCGTGCAAACAGTCATAAGCTTAATGCGCCCCTGAATGTTTGAGTTCAAGCAGCGAGTGGTTGGGTGTTGACACAGATCTGAATTAAGGAAAGAACAATGCGTAAATCTTTTACGGCTCTTACATTGGCCGCAGCAATGTTTTCGACGAATGCTATGGCTGACCAAGCTACACTGGACGCTCTTTCTGATGCGGGTGTGGAACTGACACCTGAGCAGATAGAAGAGGTGCTGGCTGCAGAAGGTGAGGCGATTGCCACCGCCATTGCGAAAGTGGTGCAAAG
>DATHYR010000538.1:0-3335 GCA_035458985.1 Pseudomonadales bacterium | reverse complement strand
GTCAACATAAAAATGACGCCGGGGCAAAATTATTTTGGCCTCACGACGCCATGCCGTGTCCGCCCCTATATATAAAGCCTAAAATTGACGGATTGCCGCGCCTATTGAGATGGCAACATTATTGCCATGCCGCGCAACATTATTGCGCCATCGGCAATGGTAATGGGCCGGAAGCGACCAAAGCACCCCCTCCCCGGTTTATGGAGCCAAAACCCCCCTCCCGGTTTATGGAGCAAAAATTTACCTTGACCCGGTATACGATTTCTGAGCCAAAATTTCTTTGCGCCAAACATCTGGGTGCTTTGCTGCTTTGCGAAGGTTACATTCTGATCTAAGCAACTGAACATTATCGTCAGTATTGGTTCCACCCAATTTTATCGGCATAATGTGATCTAAATGATAATTGTCGCCAAGTTCGCGGTTGCAGCATGGACATAAACCCATTTGCTTAGAAATCAAAATTAACTCAATATCCTTTGTTAGTTTTCCAACAACGCCACGCCTTGCATTTTCCTTTTCACGCTCACGATCCCTAACACGAGAATGATTTTTGCGCCTGTATCTACGAGTGCGCTCACTATGCTTTTCTTTATTCTCAGCATACCATTTGCGCTGATATTCTCTGCGTTGATCAGCAGATAGCGCACGGCGTTTCGCGCATGGGCGACAAGGCCCACTAGGAAACCTATCTTCTGATTGGCATATACGGCATGGTTTTGTTGTCATACCTAACAGTAGCAGAATTATAAATCGTATACAATCTTACGGGCTAAATTTTCTTTACACCAAGCGCCTTCGCGCACTCCCGCGACCAAAAGGCCCAATCGTAAATCAATCCCTCATCATCCCGCCGATCAAGCCCTTCTTTGGCCGCATTGTCCAGCAGGATCATGAGATCGTTAAGTACGCTACACGCATAAAGATGGCGTGGGCCTTCATGATCGATATTGTCGTTAATCATATGTTATAGCCTATTCATATATCTCGCCAGTATCCGATCAAAGTGGCGAGGAAGGCTGTACGCCAACTGTTCCTTACCGACTTTGTGGTACTGATAACGCTTCTGATAATTCACACTTTGCGTAAACACAAGCACTGTTCTCAAGTTCTTGCCAACACGCTCCGCAATGTGCGTAGGCGCATCAGAACCCTCTGCGGTCATCACAAAGAATCTCGCAGCCTTACCCTTTGCCTTCTTGGCAGCTTGGGCAGTCGGTATCGTACCAAGGTCCGCCAGCATCTTGCTGTAGACGGAGCCGGGAATGTTTCCATAATTATTGCGTGGATACTCACGACCCATGATGGCAAAGCCACCCTGCGGCAAAGCACCAATGCTCATCAACCGCTTTTCATTGGCCTTCTGCCTACGGCTCCCGCCATACACATGTGGCTTAACCACATCATTGGGCGAACGCCCAACTGGGAACTCTTCAAAGTACGTCCCAGACTGCGCAAGTGTCTGCCCCAACCGCTTACCGCCAAACTGACGATCTTTGCCGTATGGCAGTGCTTTGATAAGCCCCTTCTGCAACCAAGGCGTTGGCCGATCAAATACCACCTTCATCTCATCGACCTGACGCCTGTGAATATCATTCACGGTTTCAGACATTGCGCCAACAACAGCTTTCTCGATCATGGCTGGCATCTCCTTCATGAGAGCAAACTTCCGATCAAGATCGCTGGTGTCAACTTTCATAGCAAGCATCAGTCTATTTCCTCATACTCGCCACACCAATTATACGGCGAGGTCACTGGATTGAAAAACTTTGGTCTACCATCATTATCCGTGTTCGTGAACACAGGAGGGAACCGCTTGCAAAATCCATGAGAGCCTGAAGGGCTTCCCTGAAAGAAGAAACACGACCCACAAGCCTCAACATTATTCTTACTCATAAATCATCCTTTCAACATGCCTAATTCTATATCACCAGAGGTTCCATGACAAGTGGTCAGAACCGTCCGCAGGACATCGGGACAATGGGACATCTCCTATAGGAGAGATGTCCTGTCCGTCCCGGAATGCCTACCTTGCCCCATCCATGTCCCGTAAAATGTCCCGATACCTTTAAAACCGCAGAAATACGTCATTTTATCCGGACAATCCGAAAATGTCCGGCAATGTCCCGCTTGTCCCGCTACTCTTTTTTGGCAATTAACATGCTCGACCCATTGTCCGGACAAATTACCACCCAACCATGCTCATATGGGGCCACAATTTCGTTCACCGTGAGCAGTCCAATGAGCCTCGTTGTCTGACTTGGTTTACACATTTGACGGGCGCTTTCTTCGGTCTGGGCGATGCCCTTTTCCAAGATATAAGACATCAATGCAGAGCGAGAAATATATGGCTTTTCATTCCTGACCTCTTGCCCTGACGCCCACCATGCACCTTCAAATATCTTAATGTAGGTTTGATGCTTTGCCTCTTTGCGTGTTTCAGGCGGAGCCTCAGTCTGGCAAATGACCGCACTGGACACTTGCTCACCATCCTCATCGAGCCAGCCGTCAATCTGTACAATGTTTAGTACAGCATAGACTGGCTTTGCCTCTTCGGCATCCTTGGACTTGCGCTGAACAATCTGGATGGGTCCATCGCCCTTGGCTGGGACAACGCTGATTTCGATTTCCAGAGCGCCCTTCCACGCTGACGATCCACGCGCCCGGTGCTGGGCCTCATCTGACACGCCAGTGTGATGCACAAGGATGATGCTGCAATTGAACTCACGCATGAGCGCAGCACAGGCATCGATCATTGTTTTAGCATCCTGTGCGCTGTTCTCGTCGCCGCTCAGGAACCTGTGCAGGGTATCGACCACAATAACGCTTGGGACTTCCGGCAGCGCCCTGATGGCCTCAACCACCTTCATATAGCCTTCAGGCGTGTTCAGGTCGCATCCAGCCCTTGAGAGCCACATCTTGACGCTGGATTGTTGGTGATGCTGTTTCCATGCCGAGATACGCGAACGCAAGCCGTGGTGGCCCTCACCAGCCAGATAGACCACTGTGCCGGGCTTGACCCTGTGTCCGTTCCAATTGTGAAGGCCAGAGGCTATGTGCAGACACCAATCAAGGGCCACGAAGGTCTTACCGCCACCGGACGGCCCGTGGATCATGATGAGGGCATCTTCCTGTATCCAGTTCTTGACCAGCCACTTGATCGGGGCTGGCTTAATGCAGAACTCGTCGGCTGGGATGAGCCAATCGGAAACGGGCGGGATCAGAAGCACCGAAAGGTCGCCCCCAGCCGCCACATAGTCGTTCGCATCGCCTTGGAAGGGAGGCATGATTGTCCGCGCCCCGAACTTGGCTGATGCTTGGTCAGCGTATTTCTGACC
>DATHYR010000537.1:0-1020 GCA_035458985.1 Pseudomonadales bacterium | reverse complement strand
CTCAATAAAATCGATTTTAGTACCCTCTATACCCCCGGCGCGGAGGGATTCATTGATTATCCCCCGTACCAGGCTAATGCACCCGTAGGAGAATAACATGGGCTATCCCAAGGACATTGGCATCATCGATTTGATGATGGCAGTACCCAACAACGACACGTCAGATTACTACGACTTTATCAAACCTCTGTTGATGGACGAGCAGAGCCGCGCCATGTTTAAAATGCCGGCGCAGTATATGTTTAAAGATATTCCCAAAACGGGTGTGCAGGACGACTATATCGCCTACACCGTGGCGAAGATGGATGAGTTTGGTATCGAAAAAGCCATGATCGGCGTCGATGAAGATCAGTACTTTACGCAAAACGAGGCGGTCAAACGCCACCCCGATCGATTTATTGCCTGTTACGACGCCAATCCCAACCGTGGCATGGAAGAAGTGCGCAAGATTCGCCGTCTCAAAGATGAGTACGACCTCAAGGCCGTCACGGCGTTCCCCTCGGGCTTGTGCCCGCAAGTGTCATTGAGTGATAAAAAATGGTACCCGGTATTCGTAGCGTGCGTTGATTTGGACATCCCTTTTTGCCCCTGTGTTGGCGTCCCCGGGCCACGTATTCCGATGGAGCCACAAAAGGTAGAGCACTTGGATGAAATCTGTTGGTTCTTCCCGGAGCTTAAAGTGGTGATGCGCCACGGCGGTGAGCCTTGGACAGATCTTGCTTGGAAATTGATGCTTAAATACCCCAATTTGTATTACATGACCAGTGCCTTTGCGCCCAAGCACTATCCAGAAAATATCGTGCATTTTGCCAATACCCGCGGCGCGGATAAGATCATGTACGCCGGTTATTTCCCGATGGGCTTGTCCCTTGAGCGTATTTTCTCGGATATGGAACACGTTCCTTTTAAAGACGAGGTGTGGCCCAAGTTTCTGCGTGAGAACGCGAAGCAGGTCTTCAAACTTTAGGGTGACATCATGGATGCATTGATCTTTGATGCGCGGCGAACCCCGCGCGGTAA
>DATHYR010000536.1:0-1621 GCA_035458985.1 Pseudomonadales bacterium | reverse complement strand
GGCGTCATGGCGCTGACACGCTGTTCCGCGATGGAGGCCGCGCCGTTTGGAATTCGCATTAACGCCGTGTCGCCAAGTATTGCCATGCACGATTTTTTACGTAAAACCACCCCCCCAGAATTACTTGAACAATTGGCGGCTAAAGAAGCGTTTGGTCGACCCGCCGAGGTGTGGGAAGTTGCCAATGTGATGGTCTTCCTCGCTTCAGATTACGCCAGCTATATGACCGGAGAAGTCGTCTCTGTGTCCAGTCAACACGCCTAGGAGAACACTATGAGAGACGCGGTTATTGTGGCTACCGCCCGCACCCCGATTGGCAAAGCTTTTCGTGGCGCATTTAACAACACCGAGGCCCCTGCGATGGGAGGCCATGTCATTAAGGCACTCGTCGAGCGCACCGGCATGGACCCACGGCGCATTGAAGACGTGTTTATGGGCGCTGCTGCCCAGCAAGGTACGCAAGCCTATAACTTGGGGCGCTTGTGCGCTATTGCGGGTGGTTTGCCTGAAACGGTGCCTGGGATGACCATGGATCGTCAGTGCTCATCGGGTCTTATGACGATTGCTACCGCGGCCAAGTCAATCATGACGGGTGAGATGGATGTGGCCATTGCCGGTGGCCTCGAGTCGATCTCGCTGGTCCAAAACAAGCATAAAAACACCTATCGCAACGTGTCACAAACGGTGCTCGATATATCGCCTCGGGCCTATATCAGCATGATTGAGACCGCTGAAATTGTCTCGTCGCGCTACGGTATTAGTCGTGAAGATCAAGATCGCTATTCGTTGTTGAGCCAGCAGCGAACGGCGGCCGCGCAGGCGGCAGGATGGTTCGATGACGAAATCGTCCCCATGACCACCGTCAAAGAGGTGTTCGACAAAGACACCAAAACCGTCAGCCACCACGAAGTCACATTAGACAAAGACGAGGGCAACCGTCCCTCTACGACCTATGACAGCCTCGCCGCGTTAGAGCCTGTTCTGCCTGAGGGTCAATTTAGTGGCGCTGGACAATTTATCACCGCGGGTAATGCCTCGCAGTTGTCAGACGGTGCTTCGGCGGTCATGCTGATGGACCGTGATACTGCGATCAAAGAAGGATTGTCACCCTTAGGTATTTATCGAGGGCTTGCAGTGGCCGGTTGTGGTGCTGACGAGATGGGTATCGGTCCAGTCTTTGCCGTCCCCAAATTACTGGCTAAGCACGGACTGTCGGTCAACGACATTGATCTGTGGGAGTTAAACGAAGCCTTTGCCTGCCAAGTGTTGTACTGTCAGCGTGAGCTCGGCATTGATATAGACAAACTTAACGTCAATGGTGGTGCCATTTCCATTGGCCACCCGTTTGGCATGAGCGGCGCACGTATGGTGGGTCATGCATTACTGGAAGCAAAACGCCGCGGTGGACGCTACGTGGTGATTACCATGTGTGTGGGTGGTGGTATGGGCGCTGCAGGATTATTCGAAGTTTGCTAACGACTAGGAGATAGGCGATGAACAACAACAATAATTGGGATCGCGAAGTAGATGTATTGGTTGTCGGTACGGGCAACGGCGGCCTGACGGCGGCCATTTGTAACTATGAAATGGGCTCGAAAGATGTCCTCATTATTGAAAAATC
>DATHYR010000535.1:0-1124 GCA_035458985.1 Pseudomonadales bacterium | reverse complement strand
CACGAATGAATGGTTAGCTGCATTTAGAGTGGGTTTACAAGATGAAGCTGGCTCAGCTGAATCACTGATCACTCAAGCCAATATTTTTAATGCATTGGCTGAATACGAACGTTCACAAGTCTTTGTACTGAATGATTGGCGCGCCTTTGTGCAAGGTGATGACGACGCGATAAGTTTGGAAGCAAAGCAAGGCGCTAAACTTTTCTTCGCCGTTAAAGAAGATGGGGGTGCCAATTGTGCTAGTTGCCACAGTGGCGATTTCTTTACCGATGAGTCTTATCACAATATCGCTATGCCGCAAATTGGTCGAGGCAAAGGTGATGGTCTTACTGGCACCAATGACTTTGGACGCTTTAAAGTGACCAAGCAAGAAGCCGATAAGTTTTCATTTAGAACTCCTGCGCTGCTCAACGTTGCTGTGACCGGACCTTATGGTCATAGCGGTGCCTATCAGTCATTAGAGGCTGTGGTTCGTCATCATCTCAATGTCGAGTCAGCGGTAACAAACTACGCCATGTCTGACAATGTCAGTCAGGTGGGTGTGCAAAGTGATGACTTGATGACAAATACTCAGTTGGCGTTGGATAAGTTAGCTGCCGATAGAGGTGCTGCGGTAGCTGGGCTTATTGAAGATCTCACGTTGACCGATGAGCAAGTTGCCCAATTAGTGGCTTTCTTAAATACGCTAACAGATCAATGTGTCACCGATGCCAGTTGTTTTAATCAGTGGGTACCAAGCGACAGTACGCCAGATCCTGATGGGCTGCGTGTGGTGGCGAAGTTTCAGTAGTCACTCGGCAGGTGTTTAGGCCTGAATGAATCCAAAAGCACTTCATTGAAAAGATGAAGTGCTTTTTTGTGTTCGCCTAAAGCATGTCGAGCGTTATCTGATCAAATGGGTAAACCTGACCGCCATATTGTTCGGCAAACGTATCTGCCGCCAGCTTATCTTTGAAACTCGCTAAAGTCGCTCCCATAGCCCCTTGTTTGGAAGAACCTATCACATACCATGCCGTTCTTGCGTCAATAAAATAACTGTCTTGCGGGCTTTCCCATGGGGATTTGTTCATGTCATGGACATAGATTTCCTTCACTTGATGCAGATACTCAGGGTCTAAGATGAA
>DATHYR010000534.1:0-1365 GCA_035458985.1 Pseudomonadales bacterium | reverse complement strand
ATATTTAAATCAATCGTCTGATTGGCTTGGTTACCCACCTGCAGCTCCACCGTTCCCAACGAACCATCTAATAATTTCTGGCCGTTAAAGGTGGTTGAATCCGCGATGCGCTGTAATTCTGCTTTGAGCTGCTGTACTTCGGCATCAAGGGTCGAGCGATCGGCGTCGGTATAAATACCGTTCGCTGCTTGGATGGATAGTTCGCGCATGCGCTGCAGAATATTGGTCGATTCGTCCAGTGCGCCTTCGGCGGTTTGGATCATCGAGATACCGTCGTTGGCATTTCGCACCGCCTGGTTGAGGCCACGAATCTGCGAGGTCATGCGGTTGGCAATGGCCAAACCGGCGGCATCGTCGCTGGCGGAGTTAATGCGTTTACCGGACGACAATCGCTCCATCGCGGTTTCCATGTCGTTGCCCGAACGTACGAGCTGACGCTGTGAATTCAAAGAAGACACGTTTGTGTTAATAACTAGTGGCATGGCCGTTCTCCTATGAGAATATCTTTGGTTTCGGTAGCGCAGCGTGACCAAAACCGGCAATACGAGCGCTTTGGTGTTTAAAATGCATCCAACGTGCCAACTCTTCAAAGTATTGTTTTATATGGTTTTTTATTTAAAACGGCAGGATATTGACGAATTATTAACCAACCACTAGGTGGCAATGGCAGAAAATTGCCGCCTTATTTTTGCTGTTGATATTTACTAATGGCGTGGCGTTGTTTCGAGGCAGCTGAGACTTTTTGTTGCACTTCTGCTTGAAGCGCCTGAGAGCGCTGGGCAACATCGGCTTCAATGCGCTGAAGGGCTTGTATCATCTCAGCCAGTTGTTGGGGGGTTAGCGTGGTTTGCGCGCGCATGACCAAGTCGCGTATATGTTCGCTGCGCTTAAGCTGAAGCGCCTGCGCCTGCTCCCAATCACCATTGTCGAAGGCGGCAAGCAAGTCGGCGGTTAGCGAATGGAGCTGAGTTAACGAGATGGTTTCGGTCATTTAAGGATTATAGTCGATCAAATAAACTTAACCGGCTTACCCGCACAAAACTGGCTTGCGAGGCTTCTAGAATCATGGTCTGTAACGATAAGCGCGTTGACGCTTCTGCATAGTCGAGGTCTTTTAAATCAGACAATACTTCTTGCGCAAACAAGGAGGTATCTAAGTGTAATTCTCGGGTAGTTTGCAGGGTGTTTTGCTTGGCGCCTAAAGCAGAAAAAGCCTGTAGCACGTTGACTTGGGCGTTGTCCAAATTGTTAAGCGTGGAAGCCACCACCGCTGATAATTCTTTCTTACTCGCGGCGTCGTTATCGGCTGCACGTAAGGCTTTTGCCAAGGCCGCTAAGGTGTCCATCACATTCTGTTGGTTAGCA
>DATHYR010000533.1:0-4604 GCA_035458985.1 Pseudomonadales bacterium | reverse complement strand
ACTATGGCTGACATAAGCAAGGTTCAATCAACCCCCAGCGTTCCTGTCGAGGCGCGTAGTGTGGGCCAAAAGCCCAGCACTACTCCAGTGCCGGTGGACGCTGCCAACTCGCCCATACCTGTCGAGCCCAGTCCTCCCCCTACCGCCAATGTAGTGGAAAACTTCGTTCAACAGCGGGAGAAATTAGAGCAGGTCGTGTTAGAACTGAACAAATACGTTCAAAATGAACGACGCGACATTCAATTTAGCGTGGATGATCAACTAGGCACAACGATCATCAAGGTGGTCGACAGCAACAGCGGTGAACTGATTCGTCAAATTCCCGATGCCACGCTGATCGAACTGGCCAGACAAGCGCGCGAAAAGGAAACGCTCAACCTAATTTCAACGGCGAGCTAACCTCCCAGAGCCGGGTTCTCCCGGCTCTTTTTTACACAATATTCGAAAATTCACAACTAATCGTTATAGAAACCCACTATGCTCAAGCAAAAGGTTCTTAATGGCACCCTTTTTGCTGCCGATACTTATACACGTTAGGCGGCAAACATCTGCCAACAAGGCAAGGGTATTATGACTATTGGTAACAACATCATTTCATCACTGGGGATTGGCTCTGGCATTCAGAGCGGCACCATGGTGGAACAGTTAACCGCGTTAGAGCGCGCGCCGGCTCAGGAGCGGATCGATACCGATCGCAGCAAGTTTTCTTCGCAGATCTCCGATATTGGCTTTTTAAAAAATGCCATGTCCTTGCTGCAAGACAGCGCCGACGTCTTGGCCGACAGTGCTACCTTTGCCTCCAAGACCGCTAGCTATAACGATTCCAACATTCTGGTGCCAGAACTACTCGACGAAAACGCCGTCACCGGCAGTTACAATGTGATTGTTGACCAGCTGGCTTCCGCGCATTCGCTGTCAGTAAGCGATGCCAACGCCTTTACCTCCCCCACGGCCATCGTCGGCTCTGGTACGCTTAAGTTTAGCTTTGGGGAATGGGTGGATGCCGACACCTTTGTAGAAAATACCGAACTGAGCTCGAAAACCCTCACCATAGACGGCACCAACAACACACTCAATGGCATTAAAGACGCCATTAACAAGGCCGACATGGGCGTGCAAGCCTCGATCGTCGACGACGGTGCCAACGGTCATAAACTGGTGCTGACTTCACCCTCAGGTAAAACGCAACAAATGCGCATTGAAGTCACTGAAGCGGGTGGTAGCCCCACCAATACCGACAATGATGGCCTGTCCCGCCTGGCGTTTGTTGAAGGTGCCGCTAATCGTCAACTGACTCAATTGAAAGGAGGTCAGGACGCGCTCTTTAGAGTTAATAATTTGGCCGTGGTGCGCAGCGATAATACCGTCGACGATGTGATCGACGGTTTTACCTTTACGCTCTCGAAAAAGAGCACCGACGACGCAGATTCGTTCAATATTGATATCAACGAAGACAAAACCGTGGCTGAACAAGCCGTGCGCGATTTTGTGGAAGGTTACAACGCCTTTTTAGAGGCCATTCAACCCTTGGTTGGCTTTACCGAGGGTGAAGACGGTGAAGAAGGAAGCTACGGCAGCTTGTATCGTGACCCCACGGTGCGCACCTTGTTAAGCAGCCTACGCGAACAAATTGTAAACCAAGCGGGTAACACCACCGGCAACTTTACCGCCTTGACCAACCTCGGTGTTAGAACCGAGCTAGATGGTTCACTGAGTATTAACGACAAAGATTTTAGAGCGGCCTTTGACAATAATTTTGCCGATGTGCGCGCCCTGTTTGTAGCAGACACGCAATCCAGCTCCGATAAAGTATTGGTGAATAATTTCACGCAGTACGCCACCGAAGGGGTATATGACATTGCGATTACGACAGAACCAAGTCAAGGATCATTAACAGGTAATGCGGTCGCAAACAATCCTTTGGCTGCATTGACTACCCCTGTCTCTGGGTATTGGACGGGCGCGGCGAATGACCCTAATCTTCTCGCTAATTTGGCCGATGTCGTTACCCCTCCGGGCCCTACCGATTATGACTTTTCACTGGTCGTTGATGGCGTGGCAACCAATGCGGTGAGTATCACTCCCGGCACCTATGCAGATTACAATGCCTTAGCCATTGAAATTCAAAACAATATCAATGCCGATGCCAATTTGATTGGCGCAAGCAAAACCGTCACGGTGGCATACAATGGCACAGGGTTTGTCATCACCTCCGACAGCACCGGTGACAACTCTTCGGTGACAGGCTTAGCCAATATTGGTGGCGCAGCGTCTGAACTTGGTTTGAGTACGGGCAGCGCCACTGCCGGTGCTGAGGGCACGGGCGATTACAGCTTCAGTATTCGCGTTGATGGCACCGATTCTGGCACTATCAATGTGGCTTATGGCAGTTACGCAGACAACACAGCATTGGCCACCTATTTAGAGCAGCAAATCAACAACGACAGTGCCCTTAAAGAAGCGGGCAAGTCGGTGACGGTGAGTTGGGACACAGACCACTTTGTGATTACCTCAGAAAGTTTTGGATCAAGTTCTGCCGTGTTTGTGACCGATATCGGCGCTGAAGCGATTGATCTTGGTTTATCGGCAGGCACCAGTAACAGTGGCGAGGATGTCGCTGGCACGGTAAACGGTGTGCAAGGGTTTGGTTCAGGCAATGTCTTTTTACCGGCCTTAAATACCCCGGCCTATGGCCTAAGTTTTTTGATTGCCGGGGGCGCGACCACTTCGCAGGTCACCTTCAGCCGAGGCTTTGGGGCTGGGCTAAGTTCTTTGCTTGAGAATTATTTGTCCAATAACGGAATATTGGCGGAAAAAGAACAAAACATTAATCGCCAGCTGGATCGTTTAGAAGATAAACAGGACACGTTGGATAGAAGAATAGAAGCGTACGAAGCACGCTTAATGGCGCAATTTATGGCCATGGAGCGGATTATCAACAGTCTTAATTCAAGCGGTAGCTTTTTGGATGGTCTCGCCGATCGTCTGCCTAATACCGCACGTAATAGCTAATCTTTTTGCCGTTCGGTAGTTTTGTATTTACCCGCGGCTTTTTGTTGGTGTTTGCTCGCCGCAATTTTTAGCCTTACGGCCTCTTGGGCCAGTACAACCGCGTGTTTAATTTTTTCATCCTCAGCGCGTATCTCGGCGATCCATGCAGCCACTTGCTCATTGGATTCATCTTTGGCGGCTTGCTGGAGAAAGTGCTTTACGCGCTGCAGGCGAAAAGTTTGGCGTTGGGCTACCACATCCCAATCGGCCACGTCGATGGCGGCTAAAATTTCTTGTGACAACTTTGCTAGTTGGGCCTTTGCTGCCTCAATACTTGTCATACTCGCCTTTATAATCGATCAAACAAACTCAGACTGGTCACCCGCACAAAGCTGGCTTGCGCCGCTTCCAAAATCATGGTTTGCATCGCCAATCGGGTTGAGGCTTCAGCATAGTCTAAATCGCGCATATCTGACAGCGCCTGCCTAGCAAACAATTCAGAGTCAATGTGTAACTCACGGGTGGTTTGTAGGCTATTTTGCCTAGCACCTACAGAAGACATCACGCTCAACACTTTGGTTTGGGCATTGTTGAGGTTATTTAAGGTATTGGCTACTGCTTCTCCAATACGTTTTTTGCCAGCAGCGTCATCGCTCGTATCGCGCATTGCCGCCACCAAATTCCCCAACGTGGTCATTAAGTCTTGTTTATTCGAGGATTCGATTACCACCGAGTCCTTCGCCGAAGGGTTACCCGACAGGGTAATAGACACCCCCTTTACAATGATCTCAGAACCTTCCTTGTAGTCGACGTCTTCTGCAATGATGTTGCCCGTGGCACGCTCAGTGATGGTGTAGGTCATTCTGGGCGGTGTAACATCGGTCACATTATTAAACGTTATGACCATGTCTTCTGGGTAGAAAGCGTCATACGCGTCTTGATCAACAACACGCGGCACCGTTGCCATCACGCTACCTTGGTTATTTTGGCTGGTGTAGCCAAAGACCGTGTTGTTAGCCGAGGGTATATCAATAAAGACATCGCGCCCCGAATTACTGACGGGAATGGTGCTGTTGTTCGCAGTTTTTACTAAGCGTTGACCGTCGTCTCCGTGGTATTTGAAGCCACTGGCATAGTCACCGCTAAAGGGCTGAATTTCGCCTTTAAATCCACTAAAGACGAAGTCACCGTTAGCGTCACGGCTATTGGCAATGTTCACCAATTCATTTAAACGCCCCTCGATCTCGGTCGCCAGAGCATCGTATTGCGCGGTGGTGTTCACCCCCGTATTACCCGCCTGAATTGACAGCTCGCGCACCCGTTGAATAATGTCTACCACGCCGTCGAGCAAACCCTCCGTTTGCTGCAGCGTATTTTCCGCAGAATCAATATTTTTGCCATATTGCGCAATGCGCGACAGCTCGTTGTCGAGTTCCATAATTTTTAACGACGCCACCGGGTCATCCGACGGTGTAATCACACGCTGACCAGAAGACAATTGTAACTGCGTTTTAGAAATGTCTGAGTTGGCCTTCTGCATACTGCTATTGGCAATATTGAAGATGTCTAAACTTGAGATTCTGACCATACCCTAACCTATATACTGTTAATTA
>DATHYR010000532.1:0-1312 GCA_035458985.1 Pseudomonadales bacterium | reverse complement strand
GTCAATCTATAGCTAGGGAATTCAACTTTAAAAAGTTGAAAACCTGCCATTCGGTTACATTATACAAAAGTAAAACGGTCTAGAATAACCAACTACACTACAATAGCTTACCCTGAACAAGTATATCGTTGCTATCATTTTCTGCCTGAATATCTCGTTGATAAATTCAGAGGGTAACGAGGAGTAGCAGGCCGTAAACTTTTCTTTTAGCTCAATTCGACCTCGACATAATGTTCCCGATAATCGTCAACAAGGGGGATCACGTCATTCATCATGCTACCGTCTACCATGATGCGGCTTACATGCCCAGGTTTTTCACCGACACAATTAACAGTGATGTGGTAGACCGTCTCGCGATAGCGATAGTGAATTTTGTAAGACGGCCAATGATCCGGAATGCACGGCACAATGCGCAGTTGATCAACTTCCAGTTTCAGACCGAGCAATGTTTCCAGGGTAAGCCGGTACATCCAGCTCGCTGCCCCGGTGTACCAGGTCCAGCCACCGCGGCCGGTGTGTAGAGACGCGCCGTAAATATCTGCACACATGACATAAGGCTCTACCTTGTAACGTTCGATTGCTTCCGTCTGACTACCGTGATTAATGGGATTGAGCATGGCGTATAATTCCCACGCACGCTCCTTGTCACCAAGCAAGGCAAATGCGGTTGTGGCCCAAATCGCGGCATGGGTATATTGACCACCGTTCTCGCGCACGCCGGGCACGTAACCTTTGATATAGCCAGGTTCAAGATTTGATTTATCGAAAGGCGGATCAAGCAGTTGTATGAGCTGCGCATCACGACGTACCAGGCGTTTATCCACTGATGCCATTGCCTTGCGAGAGCGCATGACATCGCCACCGCCGGAAATAACCGCCCAACTCTGACTGATCGAATCAATCTGGCATTCTTCATTCGTTGACGAACCCAGAGGTGTGCCATCATCGAAATAAGCGCGCCGATACCAGGCGCCGTCCCATGCATTGGCTTCAATGTTGTCGCGCAACTGGGTAGCCTGCCTGGTACAAACGTCAGCAAAATCGTCGTCGTTTCTGCTACGCGCCAGGTCTGCAAACTGCTGCAGGTTCTGGTACAGGAACCACGCCAGCCATACGCTCTCGCCCTTGCCATCACGACCGATGAGATTCATACCATCGTTCCAATCACCGCAGCCAATCAGTGGTAATTGATGTTCACCAAAGCGTAGACCATGTTTGATGGCGCGCACGCAATGCTCATAGAGGCTAGCCGCTTGAGTCGAACGCTGCGGTTGGTCGTAGTAAGACTCCTCTTCCGCGTTCAACTCGCGAC
>DATHYR010000531.1:0-1728 GCA_035458985.1 Pseudomonadales bacterium | reverse complement strand
AAACGGCTCTGGTGACATCTGCACCACTGGCGTTTCTGGTGCTGTGCAGACGCAAATTCTTGGCATTTCCGCAGGCTCAACAATCAGAGATGTAAATTGCGAGCGCCTGAAGCTATCCAAGACGCTCTTTGACATGGGTATGAAGGTAGCCGCTGTTTCCCTCATGTGCGGCGATCCAAGGGTATTTGAGGCTATGATGAACGCAGGCACACCATGCCCAATCGACGGCCTCATTGGAGATCGGGCCCGTATGGCATGGGAAGCAAACCCGCCCAGCTGGACAGATCAAGGGGCAATGACAGATAGTGACAAGCGCAAGTTCACGGCTCTTGGCGGCATTATATTGCTGTTGGGGCTTCTCATCGGCATCTGAACCATTCAGCTACGGGCTGACTGGAAATGCCGCTACAGACGGCCTTAGATGGGTTATGGGCGAGGTTCTCCCTGATGCCTTGGGATTGACTGTTAGCGCTGTGAGCTATGGCTACACCATCGGCAAGCCTGTTGAGGCTGATGCTCTGGTTCATCTATACAACGAAGATGCTACTGGTAGTGGCTACATCTTCCGTGAGACTGATGATTGGTCAGGGCTGGCCGGAAATACAATCCGCAAAAATGTGGCTGTCGCCAATATCCCGATCTGGTTCTGGGGCGATGGTGGCATTGAGGTTGAAGGCGAGGGAGAAATTACAAATGCCAGCGTAATTTATGCCTACCGCATAGATGAATGTTTTGACCCGCAGAGCAATCCATTGTGTCCTGATTATGTTCCGCCAGTAGACTATCAGCCGACAGCAACAGATTTTGCGGTGTATGATGCTACAAATGATGATGCTGTTCGCCTAGCGACCCAAGAAACTGACAAGGAGCTTTATGAGGAAGATAAAGTTAAGGCCGCTGATGAGGACGAAGAAGAAGATGAAAGGCGGATGGAGCGGGCGCTTGCGGCATCGACTAACGCTTTGGCTTTCGAAACGGGGATAGCGCAAGATCAAGTTTTGGCAGCGATGCAAAACCCTGCTATTATGGCGGCGTATCAGCGCCCAGAGATAAAAGGTGGGGTCTATCCTGACGCGGCACAGCTAAACGGCGGCTTCATTCCAGATAGCCGAAGTGGACTAAGAAACGGTCTGGCGCAGCAACTTCTGCACGAAGAGATGGTAGCCAGCCAATACCGATAGGGGGCTTCAATGCTCAAGAAAATTGCGATTGCTGTTGTTGTCTCTTCGCCCGCCTATGCGGCTGATGTGACTATCACGGGAAATGTAGAGGCAAAGTGTATAGTCCAGACCGATACGGCTGGGGTGTATGGCAATCCAACGCCAGATACGCTAACAACCGCATCTGCATCTGGCGGCGTTGCGCCAGTTGTTCGCTTTGATGTGGCGATTGCTAATTATTATGTCGCCAAAATTACATATCCTACCAGCTTTAGCACTAGCCCAAACCTCACTGATGTAGTGAACTGGTCCGGCTCTATAGCAACTGAGCAAGTGTCTGACAGCGGTATGTCTGCCTACGACGCCGCTGCTGTTAGCTATAATGCCACCAAAGAGTTTGAACTTAGCATTGCTGGCTCGACTTGGTTTGCAATAGAAAGCGTTGCCGAATATGGCTACGGCAAATCCTTTCCAGCGGGCACATATCGTTCAGTTGTGGTGGCGGAATGTATCGCGCAATAATCTTTGCCCTGTTGGCGTCTAGTGCTTCCGCTCACGAAATGACGCC
>DATHYR010000530.1:0-1084 GCA_035458985.1 Pseudomonadales bacterium | reverse complement strand
TATTGCGGGCGGGAAATTAGCGTGGTCCAAACGCTTTATCGATGGCAAGCCATTTTGTCTGTTGGTGATCATCGCCACAGCAGCCAGCTGTCTCATCGTTAACACTGCGATTGGGCTAGTCGTAGGCATCACGCTCGAACTTGGTCGTCGTCAATGGCAAGTGAATACTCAATAACGATGCTTCGCCCTCACCTGCGACAGCTTGTCGCAGTTTGCTGATTAAGCCTTGCGCAGAATACCCCTACCCCTCATGCTGACCTCGGTTCATTAGTGTATTGCAATGACGATAAGCGCAAGCTATTCACATCATTGCTAGCATCACTGTCTCGAGGTTCTTGGTTTAATGTCTCGCTGATGTTAAACATTCCACAGCTAGAACCTTTTTCCCTGAGAGTAGCCTCTGTCACTCTCAGGGATTTTTTTGGCCAAAATTTGCCATATCGAGAACGTTCAGGTTTGTGATAGCCGCTGACGAGTGCGAACCCCGACAATGGCTAAAACGAAAAACAACACAAATAAGCCCCATAGTTGTAGCCACTTAGGCCAAACGCTTGCCCAACTTGCGCCCATCTGATTGAGCTCTAACATCCCCATAATGGCAGGAACAGCAGGGATCACTTGCGATACCCACACCAGCGGCTCTGGGATCAAGGCAACAGGCCACACAAAACCAGAGACAAACATGATGGGCATAGAAGCGAGCAACAGAACTTGCGTCGGTAGGTCACGGCGAACAAAGAGGGTACTCATGGCAATGCCTGCCGCCGCAGTTGATAATAAAAATGGCAATAGCCACAAAGCCACTAGTCCAAGCGTAGCTTGGGTACTAACCTCATACCAATAAAAGCAAAAGCCCACATAGAAACCGGTAAAGAACAAATAAATCAGCATAAAAGCGGTTATCCGCCCACACACAATCGCAACGGCTGACAAGTGCAGCCAACCCACAGGCAACGACGATGTGGCGGCACTCGCTTGGCGAGATTGCGTCCCCCACTGGCCAGCACCCAAGATCCCAGTGCCAATGAGTAAGGTTTGATGCAAAATCAACATAAACAGACCCGGAACCACATATGGCGTGTAT
>DATHYR010000529.1:0-1095 GCA_035458985.1 Pseudomonadales bacterium | reverse complement strand
CGTGTACTGACTTGTCAGCATTTTCCGAACGCGGATAGAAGCTATCGGTATGCAATACTTCGCAGTGATGATCCGGGAAATCATTGGCCGGGTCATAATGCCCGTATGCCATTAACGCCTCAGTTATGATTGCGCGCTTTTGTTCGCGCGTGCAGCCGCGAAAGATGCTGCTGTCATATCCGCAACATTTGAGTGCGTCGCGGATTTTGGGGCCGTCAATCAACACGGTGATATGTTCGACAAGTGTATGACCCTCTTCCGGCCATTCTCCCGTGCGGATAACGTCCACATATCCGTTGCTCCAATCGTAATCATCAAGATTAATCCAATTGGCACCATGTTCTGCGGAGATGTCACCTGTTCTGATGATAGTCATGGTAGATACTCCAGTTTAGTTGGCTCATTTGTGCGGTGATTTGCTATCCGCGCTGGAGAGTTGCGGGCCGTTCCTCGGCTGTCGCTGTCCTATATGGACGTTGACCGTATAACTAACATATATTTGCTCAACGGCTAATGCAATAGCTAAATGTAAAAAAGTTGAATTTTTTTATGTAGGGATTGTGTCATGGATTTGAACAAGTTAAGCCAATATGGTAGATTAAGGCATGACTGATAAACCAGCCAAAGTGCATGTATCAGAGGTTCTAACGCCGCTGGAACGCAAATATTGTGCTATCCGAGCACGTGGTTTCAACAAGGCAGAGAGCTATCGCCAAGCCGCGAACAAACCTCGATTGAAGGCGGAAGACGCCAGTTCAAGAGCATGCGAGATAGAACGCCGGCCACGAGTTATCACCAAGCTGAGAGCACTGCTGGACAGCGCCAACAAGGCGGATATCGTAACACACGGCCGCTACGTCCAATCCCTTATAGACGACGCCCAGGAAGCCCGTGACGCAGCTAACTATACCGCACTGGCAGCATTCCAGCGTTTGATAGGTCAAAGCGTAGGGGCGTTATCAGATATCGTAGATGTGAGGCAGGTGTCCGATAGCAATGTATTGATCCAAAAACTTGAGGGAATCCTGGACGATAAGGCATTGCAGGCATTGCGCGACCAGTTCAACGCAAAGGATACATTCCACTAATGCTACC
>DATHYR010000528.1:0-2175 GCA_035458985.1 Pseudomonadales bacterium | reverse complement strand
GTATTCGCTTGCAACGGCACCGCCAACGGCAGCGGAGGTTGCCGACGCTGTTTGGGACGAAGCATACAATCAGCACACGACCGCAGGCACGTTCGGCAAGCTGATGGATATTCTCCGCAAGTCGAACGCCGTTATCGAAGGCACGATCCTTGCAAGCCCGACACCGACGACGACGACGTTCACAATCTCAGGGGCAGACTATCCAACGGGAGCGCTTGAGCATTCTGTTTTGTGGCTAAACAGCGGCAATGCAAACGAGCAAAACAGTCCGATTCTGACGACGACAAACAACGGCGACGGCACGCTATCGATTGTGCTTGAGGAAGCGTTGACGGTGGCACCGATAGCGGGTGATACCGTTTTGATCGATCCTACAAGCCATGTTCACACTATCGCGGAGATTGCGTTAGGCGTTTGGTCGGCGTTGACGAGCGGGTTCGGTGTTGTCGGGTCAGCTGGCAGGGCGTTAGCTAGGCTGATTGGACTGGTGGAGGATTCGAGCGGGGATCGGTTTACAGCGAAGGCTCTTGAGGAAGCACCAAGCGGAAGCAGTACCGTCACAGTGCTACCGGCATCGGGCATCGCAGCCGGAAGAGGCGAGACGACATCGCTAGTAGCTTATGTTGGCGAAACTATTTCGCAATCGATCGGCGTATACCAAGCAGACGGCACGACGGCCTATGACCTCAGTGGAAAAACGCTGACTATCATCTTTGAGAATCTAAAAACTGGCGACGATGTGGCAGTGGTGGCAAGCGGGTCAATCACGGTCAGCGGTGCGAATAACAATACCGTCACCTTTGCCTACCCATCGGCAGCAACAGCATCGCAGAGGGAATTGGGTTGGGTGCTCAGGGATGAGGCTGCACCAAAGACGGTTTACTTGCGTGGTACTTTGGAAGTGCGATACGCTCCAACGGTGGGATGATGAGGCAAGCGTGCTACCAGTGTGGCGGCTATTACGAGGGCAAGTGGTGCCATTGCAAAGCGAAGAAGACGAACAGAGTCACAACACACGAAAGAGGGTATGGCGATGACTGGAGACGATTGTCAGAGCGGTTTAGGAAATGCAATCCGTTATGCCAACCGTGCTACGATCAGGGGCGAATTACGGCGGCAAGGGAGGTTCACCATTTGGAAGCGATCGCGGATCGGCCAGACTTGCGGTTGATGGAGTCAAATCTAGTTGCGGTTTGTAGACAGTGTCACCAAAGAATTGAAGCGAATGAACTAAAAAAGGAATGCGGTAAGTGGGTAGATACGATCGAAAACTAGATCCTTTGTGGAGCGAAAAAAACAAGTGGAACGCAAGGCCGTTTTCGTTTGAGCCATCGGCGGCGTTTGCTGCTTATTTGCGTGTCAAGAGTTATGATAGGCGGAAGGCATCAAGCCAAGCTTGCATGTGTCAGAGTTGCGGATCAGTTATCGTAATTGGTGGATGGAGAGTGCAGACAGCAAAAGGGCACTCACAGCCGGAAGTTTATTGCGATTTAGAATGTGCAAGAGAGGATCGTTCTAGGGTTTATCGAACCAGGGGAATTGCACACAAAGCGACTGAAAGCAGAAACCAGATTCCTAGGCACCTCTATTCGACAGTCGTTTGGAATGAATGCTGTGAATGCAACAAGCGGTTTCCGTCAAAGAAAGCTACCAAGCTATGCAGCAAGGACTGCAAGCACGCAAAGAGGATTAGGCTGTGGCGGGCAAAGATAAGGAAAAGTGCAAAGGCGGTTCAATGCTTGTCGTGTCAATCGTTGTTTACAAAGTTGTCTACAAAAGGGTCTAACACTAAGTATTGCAGCGAAAGGTGCCAAAAAAAAGAATGTAGGCTATCTGCTTTTGACAGGAGAAGGTCAAGGGTCGCAGGCGGCCAATACCACGAACGAATTATTAGAACAAAGGTATTTGATCAAGCTAAGTGGAAGTGTAAGCAGTGCAAGTGTAGCGTCAAAAAGCCAGATGGCAGCAACGATAGCAACGAGGCAACGCTCGATCATGTAGTCCCAATCGCGTCGGGTGGATTGCATGTTTACGCTAACGTCCAGTGCCTATGCCGAAGGTGCAACACCTTAAAGCGAGACAGCATTGAAAAGGCTACTCAAATCAGGTTATTTTGAACGCGACATTAATGTCGCTTGTCTCATTTTGAGAGGGGGCCAAAATTAATACGACTTT
>DATHYR010000527.1:0-3162 GCA_035458985.1 Pseudomonadales bacterium | reverse complement strand
CTATGCGATGTCAATTATTAACGAAATGCACGTTGATCATAGTTTTTATCCGGTCATCTTCGGAGCAGCACCGCATGAAGACTGGACCGACGAAACTGTCTGGGCAAAAGCTAATCCATCGATAGGCCAAGCTATAAGTATCGACTATTTGAGGACCGAAGCCGAGAAAGCCAAGTCAAATCCAGCATACGAAAACACATTTCGCAACCTGCATCTCAACCAATGGACTGAACAGCAAAAAAGAATCATTCCAATGCATCGCTGGGATGAATGTGCGAATGATGTTGACGCCGACAAGCTTCAAGAAGCTGACTGCTACGGTGGGCTAGACTTGTCAAGCACTCGCGACATAACCGCTCTATCTTTGGTTCGCTATGTTGATGGCAATGCGGTTATTACTCCGTTTTTTTGGATGCCAGAACAAAGCATCGAAGGCCGATTAGGATACGAGCGAGGCACGATTGAGAGGTTTATTGAACTAGGACAAATTGAAGCAACTCCGGGCAGCGAAATAGACGCAATTTATTTGGCGGATCGGCTCAGCGAAATACTGACAGAAAACAATGTAATGTGCGTAGGGTACGACCCTTGGAATGCAACGGCGTTAATTCAACTGCTTGCGGAACGCGGCCTGCCTGACAAGTTATTCAAAAAGCTGCCTCAAACATTCTCGACGTATAACGAACCGTTTAAAAGGTTTGTTGGTATGGTTGAGGGCGGCAAAATTCGGCACAATGACAACAAAGTCTTAAGATGGATGGCATCCAATTGCAGCCACCGAGAAGATGCGAGCGGAAACATTAGGCCAGACAAAGGCAAAAGCGCGGACAAGATCGACGGCATTTGCGCGACACTCATGGCGATGAACTTACAAATCACAAACGTTAACGACATTAGCGATTTCGTCGGGTCGGGGAGTCTGCATTTGTTATGAACGTGTTGCAGCGTTTTAAACAGTGGATAAAGCCAAATGCGGCGACGACTACGACGCCGGGCAACTGGCTAGTTGACTGGTTCCGAGGCGGCAAATCGACCGAAAGCGGCGTGCAAATCAATGTCGACAACGCCCTAAAAATGTCTGCCGTGTGGGCGTGCGTGCGACTCAAGGCCGACAGCCTGTCGACATTGCCTTGCAAACTGTATCAACGCTCAGACGACGGCAAAAGAGAGCTTAATAACAGCCCTCTGTACAAAATGCTGCACCGAAAGCCGAACAAATATCAGAACGCCCGCGAATTCAAATTCTTTATGCAAGCAGCTTTGGAGCTGTGGGGAAATGCTTATGCGGTTAAGGTCATTGAAAACGGTCAAGTGACGTCGTTAATACCAGTGACGCCAAACGACGTAACCGTCGAAGTGTTTAACGATCGAGTCGTTTACCACATCACACAAGACGACGGTGACGCAATAGTTTTAGAAGCTCCTGAGGTGCTTCACTTGCGGCAAATGAACTTGGCAGACGACGGGATAACGGGACTGTCAACGATTGGATATCAAAGAGAAGTGCTAGGCGGGTCGATTGCACGGCGGGATTACGGCAATCGTTTTTTCGGAAACGGCTCGATACCGGGCGGCGTGTTAGAGTTTCCGGGACGCATGACGGCTGAGCAAAAACAGGAAATGCGATACGGCTGGCAGCAATTACATTCGCGAGACAACCAGCACAAGGTCGCCATTTTAGATCAGGGGCTTAAGTATCAACAGATCAGCGTTCCAAATGAAGACAGTCAATGGATTCAATCAATGACTTTCGACATAGCCGACATCGCGCGAATTTTCGGCGTGCCGAGCCCGTTGATCAATGACCACAGCAGAAGCAGCTTTTCAAACGTCGAGCAGCTATCCCTAAACTGGAGAGTCTACGGCATTAGGCCCATGACATCATTATGGAGTGCAGCGCTCAACGATCAGTGCCTGATAACGCCGCAGCAACGCGGCAGTCTGTTTTTTGACTTTGTGATTGAGGATTTGTTATCAGCTGATTTGGGGGCGAAAAGTGACTACCTCGAAAAAATGCATTTCAACGGATTCATGACGAGAAATGAGGTGCGGTCAAAACTTAATCTGAATCCCGTTGCTGGCGGTGATACATTCTACCTACAAACTGCGATGGCTCCGCTTGACGACAACGGTCGACTGGTGGCAATCGAATCGAGCGATCAGCCGACAATGGAGCCAGTCAACAATGATGCAGTTGCTAATCTGCTAGAGCAGGCGTCACGTCTATATCAGATTGAGATGGAGCGGATTATTAGGGCAGCTGGTCGAGAACAAAACTTTTTGCAATGGCTCGACGAGTTTGCGGCCACTCACCACAGGCATTGTGTCGAAAAGCTTGAATTGCCAGCCAGGTTGGCTGGCGTGACTGATATCGTGGAGCTTGGAGCGGCTGTGACATTATGGATCGCCGACGGCCATGCTCAAGTCGTCGAAGCAACCGGATCGGCAACCGTCGAAACGCTCAAGCCAATTCTCACACAAACCATGAAAGATTGGGTAGCATTGCGCAGCGATGCACTGGTCAGGAAATTAGGGGTGTAGCATGTTGTCAAAAATAAACTTCTCACTGCGCAACAATGAGAACTTGCGTCATTGTGAATGGCTGACATATACCGACGCAGCTAACTGGACGTGGAAAGAGACAAGTCAAGCCAGCCGCAATGATTTGAAAAGTCGCAAAGAAGACGACGAGATTTACATTTATGACGAGATTGGGCCGTCATTCGTGGGCTTTTCTGCGGCTGATTTACTAGCGATGTTGCCGAGAGACAATGCAACTCAATTAACGGTGCATCTTAATAGTCCGGGCGGCGACGTGTTCGAGGGCGTGGCAATCTATAACCTGTTGCAACAGCGGGGAAATGTCACCATACAAATAGACGGATTGGCCGCTTCCATTGCCAGTGTAATAGCAATGGCTGGCGACAGAATTGTGATCGCCGAGGCGGGTCAGCTAATGATTCATAACCCGTGGACCGTCGCAATGGGCGAAGCTGAAACGTTTAGGGCCATCGCAGACACTTTAGACACAGTTAAAAACCAAATTGCGAGCGTGTACGCTGCGAGGACTGGCATCGATATCGTAGAAATCGCGACCTTGATGAATCGCGAAACTTATTTGTCAGCTGACGATGCCGAAGAATTAGGATTCGTCGATTTTAT
>DATHYR010000526.1:0-1648 GCA_035458985.1 Pseudomonadales bacterium | reverse complement strand
CGGCTGGCGGCACGACGTTTATTGACGAGTCGCCCAACGCCTTCACGGTAACGCGAAATGGCGACGCGGTGCTGGTCTCAGATGCAACTTACGGCACGGTCGCGAGCTTTGACGGGTCAGGGGATTATTTGAGTTTGGCGGGTAATTCTTCGTTTCAGTTTGGTACGGGGGATTATACAGTTGAGACGTGGGTTTATATTAATGCAAACGCAAGTGCCCAACAAACAATCGTTGACACAAGGGGTGCAGCATCCGCAAGCCCAATTACGTTTGGCCTGTATCAGTCGTCATTGATGCTTTACGATGGCGGTGTCAGGCAGACATCTGGGATCACTCTTACTGAAAATCAGTGGTATCATTTTGCAGCAAGTCGATCTAATGGCGTTTTGAAACTTTTTGTAAATGGGACAAGTTATTATTCTGCGGCAAACACTGTTAACATTTCAACAGGTGCTAACTCAATTTACTTGGCTAGAGGTTTTGATAGTTCTGGTTTCTACTTCAACGGCCTCATCGGCCCCACCCGCCTCGCAAAGAAAGCCTACTACACTTCAAATTTCACTCCTCCCACCGGCCTTTTCCCAACGTCATAACAAATGCAATATTGCTATATTCAAAACGACATCATTGGCCGCCCGCAAGCCTTGCCGAGGAATTGGCAGAATATCAGCAACTTTCATTTGCTGGACGCCACAATCATTGTGTCCTACGGCTGGTATCCGTGCCGCACAAGCGAGAAACCTGCGTTTGACCCATCAACGCACAAGCTGGTTGAATCGCTCACATTAGGCAGTGCCGAGGTTGTGCAAAGCTGGTCGGTCGAGGCTCTCACACCAGATGAGCAGTTGCAATATCTGCGAAACATCAGGCCGCAGTTTAAGCAGTACCTTGACGATCATATGAATGCCGAGGTTGCATTTCGGGATTATGACAATATCACAACGGCCTGCACGTGGAAAGATGCAAGCGATCCGCAATGGGCTGCTGAAAGCCAACAGGCGGCAGCGTTTCGCGAGCAATGCTTTAAGGTGTCTTATCAAATCGAGAACGCCGTTGTAGCGGGTCAACAGCCCGTCCCAACTCGCGAGCAATATATCGCACAGCTTCCCACGCTTGGATGGGCACCGCCTACACCACCGGATAATGGGAACATGCCACTATCATGAACATGATGCAATCTGGCACAAATTTTATTTTGCTGATCACGGTGGCGATTGCATTGCTGCTGTATGATCTCAGGCTATTTCTCAAGGGCAAAGCCACATTTTCTGAAACAGTTTGGGGTATAAATCAACGGACAATTTGGCTAGCTTATATTGCTGGTTTGATTTGTGGCCATTTGTTCACGGTTCCCGGCTGATGTTACCGAAACAGATTTCGGGAACATCCACACGAAAGATTAGTAAATGATTACGCTACTTGCTCTTATCACATGCACGTTTCTTGACCCATTTGACGCAGCAGTTGTATCAGTACACGATGGCGATACGATCACGGTCAGAACCACGGAAACAAGCAAAATCAGGCTCTACGGCATTGACGCACCTGAATTGAAACAACCGCACGGCCAAGCCTCCAAACATGCTTTGAGTGAAATGACATTTGGCAAGTCGGTGCATATCACGCCGATGAGCAAAGACCGCTATGG
>DATHYR010000525.1:0-1798 GCA_035458985.1 Pseudomonadales bacterium | reverse complement strand
CAAGCCTCAAAGATTTACGCTGTCCACAACAGTCAGTTTGGCGAAATCTGGTGGTATTACCCCAGCAATTCAAGCAACGAAAACGACTCCTATGTCACCTTTAACTATCGAGAAAATCATTGGTCGATTGGCACTTTGGCTCGGACTGCTGGCAGCCATGCTGGTGTTTACACCAACCCGCTGATGGTGTCGGTGGACGGCTACGTCTACGAGCATGAGGTGGGTTTCTCCTATGACGGGGCCACGGTCTATGCCGAGTCTGGACCTGTGCAGATCGGCAACGGTGACAACATCATGAGCGTGCGCCAGGTGGTGCCCGATGAGCAGACGCTGGGTGAGGCTGTGGTGTCATTTTCGACCCGGTTCTACCCCACAGGCGACGAATCCTCCTATGGCCCATACTCCGCAGCCAACCCGACCTCTGTGCGGTTTGCCGGGCGGCAGGTCAACATGAAGGTGACAGGCGCTGTGCTGGCAGATTGGCGTGTTGGCGTGATGCGGCTTGATGCTGTGCCCATGGGCAAGAGATGACTGACTTGAAGCAGCTTGATCGGCTGCGCCACCATGTGGAGGCGGCATTAGAATACTCTGGCGGCACACACCATTTTGATGATGTCATCGAAATGGTCAAGCAGAACAAGTTGCAGGTCTGGCCTGCTGTGAATTCTGTGGTGCTGACAGAGATCATTGTCTATCCCAAGCTAAAGAATTTGCATTATTTCTTGGCTGGTGGCGACCTCGATGAACTCTCAAGGATGCGGCCATTGATCGAATCCTGGGGGAAGTCGATTGGCTGCACCAGGGTGTCATTGGCAGGCCGAAGGGGCTGGGTCAAGACATTTTTAAAAGACGAAGGATACAGCCCACAGTGGACTGTCCTTGCAAAATCACTTTAGGGGTAAATCATGGCAACACGCGAAGAGGTATTGGCCGCATACGCTGCAAATCCAAAGGCTGAACTCAATCCCAGTCAAGAAGCCATTAATTTTTGGATGCAGGGTGGATTGCAAAACTTCAATAATATTGTTGATGAAGCCCGTGCGCAAAACCCGACTTTGGCGGCAAGCATTGATGCCCAGCGTGCTGCCATCAATGCACCAGTAACTCAAGTCACTACGCCTGCTGCCATCAATGCGCCAGTAAATCAAGTAACTACGCCTGCTGTTGACTATGACGCAATTGTGCGTGCAGCATATGGTGGTATTGGTCGAACTGGCTTTGGCGCTGCTGTCAATCAAATTGATCCTGGCGGCTATGATTTTTGGCTGAATGCTTTGCAAAGCGGAACACTGACGCCTCAGAATTTTCAAAGTTCATTTAACAGGGCTGTAAGCCAATACGTTGCTGAAAACCCGGCAACAAAAGATTCTGCGACTACAAATCCATTGACTGAATACGTGACGCCATTTGTCACGAAAGCGGCTCAAATTAACCCATTCGCCAATGTTGGAATGATCAAGCGTGGTCCAGAGTTTCAAACTGGCAACACTATTGTCCCAGGCGGCGGTGCAACTGATTTGCAGACCAAACTTCAGAGATACACAAGCATCCCTATTGGATCTCAATTTGACCCATATGCGACTGCTGGTACGGCATCTCCATATGACTGGATTCGTGCACAGACGCCTGGCTTTGCAAATCCGTATGCCGATGCTGTTAGCAATCAAGCCATGGGTGGCTTTGACCCTAATCTGTACACCAGCATCTTGAGAAACAGCGAGGAAGAAGCAACTAAGCGGCGTTTGGCCTCTGCTGGCCTGATTGATTACGTTGGCAATGTCGGAGGTGATGGCTCCAC
>DATHYR010000524.1:0-8274 GCA_035458985.1 Pseudomonadales bacterium | reverse complement strand
CCGATACTGCACGCATAGGCAATACCCAGAAATAGCGCTGTCGCTAAGCCTTTGTCATTGCTGTCTTGCACTGCCGCGACCGCGATAGGGAGCAAAACGAGCGCCGTGGCGGTGTTTGAAATCCACATACTCAAGAAGGCGGCGGCCAACATAAAGCCCCAAACCAAGTGGCGAGGATGTTCTGCCCCAACGGCTTGTACCAACATCAACGCGACACGCCGGTGCGCCCCTGTCGAGGTCATCGCTACCGATAACAAACATCCGCCGAGCATCAGCAAAACCAGTGGGCTGCCATAAGCTTGCGCAACCTGCTGCGGCGACAGCACATTTAACAAAGGGAAAAGCGCAATAGGCAATAATGAGGTCACCGCTATAGGAACCGCCTCGGTCAGCCACCACAACACGCACCACGCTGTCACAGCGGCAGCGATGGCACTGGCATGCGACTGCCCTGACTGCCACATCAGCAGGCCTACAGACATGGCAAGTAATGGCCCCGCCATGATCCATATCGATGTGTTTGTCTGCCCCATAGAGAACTCCTTCATGGCCAGTCGCATCCTAGAATACCGCCACCGGTGGTTTATCATTCATAACGCATTTATCTGCTATTATGCGCAGATGAATCTTCTTAGCGATAGTTTTGGCAGACAAATTACCTATTTACGGCTTTCCGTGACGGATCGCTGTGACTTTCGCTGCGTCTATTGCATGGCCGAAGAGATGACCTTTGTCCCCCGCAAGGATGTCCTGTCCTTCGAAGAATTGGCCTTGGTAGCGCGGGCCTTTGTTGACCTTGGGGTAAAAAAAATTCGCCTCACAGGCGGCGAGCCGCTGGTGCGAAAAGATATCATCAGCGCGGTGGAAAAAATCGCCGCCATTGAAGGCCTTGATGAACTGTGCCTGTCCACCAATGCCTCTAAGCTAAGCCACTATGCCGGCGCCCTGAAACAGGCTGGCGTCGACCGCATCAACGTCAGTTTAGACAGCCTACGACCCGAACGCTTTAAACAGCTGACCCGTACCGGTGACGTGGACACGGTGATCCACGGTATCGATACGGCCATTGCTGAGGGGTTTACCGGCCTCAAGATCAATGCGGTGATACTGCGTGGCCGTAATGACGATGAGATTCTCGATTTAGTGGCGTTTGCGAGACAGCGGCGTATCGATATCAGTTTTATTGAAGAAATGCCGCTTGGCACCATCGTCGAACACGATCGTGCCCTGGCCTTTATGTCCAGTGATGATATTCGCGCATGCATCGAAACGCGCTACGCACTGACCCCAAGCCAGCGTTCGACCGGGGGACCCTCGCGTTACTTTACGATGGCCGATAGCCCCACTAACGTGGGATTTATTTCCCCCCACAGCCATAATTTCTGTGCCGCGTGTAACCGTGTAAGAGTCACTGCCGAAGGTCAGTTACTGCTCTGCTTAGGTAATGAGGATGCGCTCGACCTACGCGCCATCTTACGCCACAGTGAGCAACCCCTGGAGGCGCTAAAACAGGCGATTATCAAAGCGATGGCGAGAAAACCTGAAAGTCACCACTTTGATCTTGAGGCGCCGGTCGATATTGTGCGCTTTATGAATGCCACCGGCGGATGATTTGTGGCCCACACTGGCATACAATTAAATGCTTACCGCTGCTTTGGAATATTGAAATGAGTCAATGCCTTCACATCATGCAACGCATCCGCCTGCTTGTGGTATGGATGATGGCAGCCTTGATTCCTCAAACGTTTGCCAGCGACACCACATTTGCGATGGAGCCGCGCGTTAGCGATGGCCATATCAATCTTGAACACTGGCAACCAAGCCGCCACCCCATCCTCAATTTAAACGGCACGTGGCGCTTCAGTTCAGGCACTAAAATTACGCCAGACAATATCAACCGTATTGAAGGTACGCGAGAGATACCCGACCTGTGGGGAATTCCCCAAACATCTCCAGAACGCTGGATTTTCAGTAATACGGGGCACTCGGGTTATGCGCTTACCATTCATCACCTGCCCAGCCGACCGCTCGCCTTACACTTAAATCGTATTTGCTCTAGTGCAGATATTGATATCGTCGACAGCCGTGGCGAGTGGCGCCGACTTGGGTCCGTTGGGGTACCCGGTAACGACGAGACCGACACAACGCCTCATGTACGCCCAGTAGTCATCAATTTACCAACGGATTTACACGGCCAGTCTACGCTGGTGATAAACGTCACAAACTTCCACCTCCGTGATGGTGGTATCTGCGACCGCATCGAACTCGGCCTTCCGTCGGCGCTTAAGACCTCTGAAATGCAATCCATCGCCACCACTATGATGACGTTAGGTATTCTGTTTGGTGTGGCACTGTACAGCTTGGGCCTGAGTATTCAAAACCCTATAGAGTCGTCGAGCAAATGGCTGATTGCAGTGTGTATTACTGGTGCTGCGTTTTTCGTTTCCTCTGAATCGATGCTCGAGGTGTTGTTTCCAAATCCGTCAAGTACCAGCTTCGAATTGCACTTTAAACTCCGCTATCTGGGCCTATTATTCTTTGCCCCTGCGTTGCACCGTTTATGCTTAGCGGCGCTTAAACGTCGCAACGAAAGTAAGCTGGAACGCTATCAACGTATGACGTTATGGTTGTTTGGTGCATTTATCCTGTTTTTCTCCGCCGCCGACTTCACCCTTTTCGTCCCGCTGTTAGCGGCACTGTTTGCCTACAACATGTTTCGCAGTATTCTCGAAGTGTATCGCGCCTGGCAGTATCGAGAACCTGGCTCATTGTGGCTACTGGTGGGCATTGTCGCACTTGGGTTCGCCATGCTGCTACAACCACTGAGCTATACCTTACACAATGAAACACGCTTAGCGATTCAAGCCGCGGTGGTCGTCTTCGTCTTTTTACAGAGTCAGTTTATAGGCCTTCGTTTCAATAATGCGCTGAGTGAATCGCGCTTCCTCTCAGAACACTTACAGGAAGAAATTTCGCGCAAAACGCGTGATTTACGTCAACAGCAAAAAGAGCTTATGTCGGTACGCGGTGAGCTACAGTCAGCGTCCTTCATCGATAAAACCACGGGGATATACAGTCGCGCCTACTTTGAGAACCAACTCAATATTGAGTGGAGTCGCTGTATGCGAGAGCAACGCTCGCTCGCCATCATTTTGTTCGACATGGATGGTTCTAAAGCGGTGAACCGTGACTATGGCCGTGCCGCAGGCGACCAATGGCTGTACCATTTCGCGCACTTGCTTGGCGAAAATGTTCGTCGCCAAAGTGATATTGCGGCGCGCTACGGCGGTGATGAATTCGTCTTACTACTGCCCGACTGTGACTTGTTTGAGGCCACCACAATAGCCGAACAATTTCTGACTCAAATCCACAATGAATCACTGGCCATTGGTGATCAATCGATTGGTTTTTCGGTGACGGCCGGTGTACGAGCCACCGTGCCCAATGAAGACAGCACAGCCACGGAAGAACTGATCAACCGGGCCGTTGTCGCACTGCATTACGCCAAAGAACACAAGCGTGGCCAAGTCCATCCCTACCGCCCTAAAAAGTCGTCCAGCGACGAGGAATAACGTTGACTATTGTATCCCCTGCAGCCTTTGCATCACGTCTCGGCAAACCCATTGCTGCCAGTATCAAGCGCGGTATAGAAAAAGAAGCCTTGCGACTCGAAACGAGTGGCTTGTTGTCGATGCACCCTCACCCCCAAGCACTAGGTTCCACGCTGACCCATCGCTACATCACCACGGACTACTCAGAAGCCTTGTTAGAATTCATTACGCCGGTCGGCGAAAGTGCTGAAGAGGTCTTAAATATTCTCGATGACGTTCATCGCTTTACGTACGCCAATATTGGCGAAGAATTGTTGTGGCCAGCCAGTATGCCGTGCATCTTACCCGGCGATGAAAACATTCCCATTGCGCGCTATGGCCGTTCGAACATTGGTCAGCTAAAAGAGGTCTACCGCATTGGGCTTGGCAACCGCTATGGGCGCCTCATGCAGACCATCGCTGGCATTCACTACAATTTTTCTGTCGATGATGCCTTTTGGGAGGCGCTAATCAAGGAGGCTGGCTATCAAGGTGATCGTCAGGCCTTCATCAATCAGCAATATCTTGGCCTAATCCGCAATTTCCGCCGCTATTCTTGGCTGTTGATCTATTTATTTGGCGCGTCACCCGCTGTCTGTAAATCCTTCCTGGGTAATCGCGAACACCATTTGAGCCTGATTGATCACGGGACCTTTGGCCTTCCATATGGAACGTCGTTACGCATGGGCGACCTGGGCTATCAAAGCTCTGCCCAAGAAAATTTGAGTGTCTGCTACAACAACTTAGATCGCTACTGTGACAATTTGGTGGCGGCCATTAAGCAGCCCATTGAGGCCTACCAAAAGATCGGCACCCGCGACAGTGAAGGCCATTTTCTGCAACTCAACGAGAGCTTGCTACAAATCGAAAATGAATTTTACTCCACCATCCGCCCCAAGCGTACCACCGCCTCCGGCGAGACGCCGACCGCCGCTCTGCGCCGAGGTGGCATTGAGTATATCGAAGTCCGTTGCATTGACGTTAATCCCTATCTGCCTCTGGGAATCGATGCCACTATGATTCATTTCATAGACGCTTTTTTGCTGTATTGCTTATTCGAAAATAGTCCCGACTGCGACGAACGCGAGTATCAAAGCTTTGCGGATAATCGACGCACGATTGTCAACCAGGGACGCGCACAGGGTGCCACCTTGATAGATAGCACGCAACATTACCGCGAGGTCGCGGTGACAACATGGGCCTCTGAGATGCTCGACGCTATTGAAAACCTGGCGGATACACTTGGTACTAAGGATAGCTCCCTGCAACGCGCGCTTTACGAACAGCGCTGTAAAGTAGAGGATCCCGAGTGTACCCCGTCGGCACGTATTATCAGTGATATCAAACGCCAAGATATCTCATACTTTAGATTTGCCATGAATATGGCTGAGGCCCATGCCGCGCAGTTCCGTCAGACGCCTTTAGCCGCCGACAAGGACGCCTTCTTCCGCGAGGAGGCCACAGCGTCACTGCAACGCCAACAGGCAGTCGAAGACACAGACAATGAGAGTTTTGCCGTGTTTTGGGAGCGCTACTATCGGGAGAATTATGGGCTTAACGTTGGACGATAAACGCGTTAAACAGCAAGTCCTCGACACCGTCGGTGGTACCTACGGCCGCGAGGACAGCCTGCACCTCAAGCAGTAACTCCTGCCGGAGGGTATCGCGTTGCGTCGCATCGTTAATTCTCTCACTCGACTGCTTACTAAGATGCATTATTACGGCATGGCGAATCGCCGGCATGTGGAGGTTGACGTCGCCAATCACCGAGCCAGAGGTACTCAAGCGCAGTGTCAGTTCGACCCGCATGAACTTCAATCTGCCATTGGTACCGTTGCCATAATTGAGCACAAAGGCGGGATCAATTTCGTAATACATGGTAGCGGGGCCGGCAGCTTCACCCTCTGCTTGGGCAAATGTAGCGCTATGCCAACAGGCCAGCAGTATCATCATTATGAATGGTGCAAATCGGGACATAGGGTCTCAGAATATAAGGTTTCGGGCTATAATGGCCCATCAGCTCAAAAGTGAATCGAATATGACTAGCATAGCGTCAATCCTTCCAATACGCCTCAGTAACTTTATCATTGCTGCCGGCTGTGCGGTACTTATTGGTATTGCCCTCTACATGCAATACAGCATGGGTTTAGAACCTTGCCCGCTGTGCATGACCCAACGCGTAGCCATCATCGCAGTTGGCGTGGTGGCGTTCATCGCCTTTTTACACCATCCCAGTGGCGCACTGCGCCGTGCCTATGCAGGCGTCGGGGCTCTATTAGCCGTACTGGGCGGTGCGGTATCTAGTCGTCAATTGTGGCTTCAAAGCCTACCCGAAGATCAAGTGCCCGCGTGCGGCCCCAGCTTAGACTATATGCTTGAAACCTTCCCTCTCGCTGACACGCTGCGTGTCATGTTGCAGGGTGACGGCAACTGCGCCGAAGTCGTGTGGACATTCTTAGGACTTAGCATTCCTGGCTGGACACTCGTGGCCTTTATCGGCCTGTGCAGCGCTAATCTTTGGCTCATGCTGCGCCGTCAGTAATGTGGCTTAAAGGTTTTGCTACCCTACTGCTGTTTCAATGCCTAGGGGAGATACTTAAACACGCTTTGGCTATTCTCGTGCCTGGGCCTGTTTTGGGCATGTTTTTGTTGTTTGTCTATCTCGTCGTGCGCGGTGAGATGAGTGAAGGCTTACAACAAGCCAGCTCTCCACTAATTCAAAACCTTGCCCTGCTGTTTGTGCCCACCACAGTGGGTATTTACTTTCTTGGTAAGGGCTTCGATGGCCAATGGACAGCCTTTGTATTAGCCAGCTTTGTTGGTACGTTGGTGGCCCTGGTCGTGGTTGGTTTGGCCCTCAAGGCGATTATCCCCAGCGAAGATGACAAACATGCTTGAGTTCACTCGCCAATTACTGGATAGCCCCCTGTTTGCATTGACGCTTACTGTGGGGTTGTTTCTTGGCTTCAATGCCATGTATCAACGCGGCCAACGCCATCCACTGTTGCATCCCTTAATCTGGTCATCAACGGCGGTCGCCTTAGTACTGAAAGGGCTCGACATCGATTATCGCCACTATTTTGCTCACACCGAAATCTTAATGTTTATGCTGGGCCCTGCTACCGTCGCGCTCGCTGTCCCCCTCTTCCAGCAGTTGCGACGCATTCGCAGCATGCTCATGGGTACGTTACTGTCTACGGTGGTAGGCGCAGCACTCGCCACGGTGACCGCAGTTATCATGGCCTATCTGGCGGGTGCCAATGAGTCCACACTGATGTCACTGCTTCCGAAAACCGTCACCACGCCCATCTCTTATGCCCTGGCAGAAGAATTGGGGGGCAGTGGCACCGTTGCGGCGGCCGCAGTGATGGTGACAGGACTGACCGGCGTCATTTTTGGGCCGCCAATTTTCAAGTGGCTAGGCATCAAAGATGAGCGCGTGATGGGATTTACACTCGGTGTGGTATCGCATGGCACCGGAACAACCCGGGCCTTTGATATCAGCCCGGTCGCCGGCGCTTTTGCTAGTCTGGGCATGGGCCTAACCGGCGCATTTATTGCCGTGGCCTTGCCGCTTATTGTCGTGTGGTTTTTTTAGTACGCCGCTACCGTACCATCTTTGCGCATCTCCGTCGCCCCCATGTAGGCACCACTTTTGGGGTCGACCGCAATCGCTTGATAGCCACCAAACATCACCCCACGGTCATCCACCTTGACGTTATGCCCCATGGCACGCAGTTTCACCACGGTTTCGGCAGGAACACCGGTTTCAACATGCAACGTGCCCAAGGGGTCAAACGACAGAGCTTCAGGTGTTCGCCCCCCATCGTGCAAGAAGCGTGCGGCATCACCGGCTTCTTGTATGTTCATACCAAAATCCACCATGTTAACCACGATTTGAACGTGGCCTTGTGGTTGCATCCCGCCCCCCATCAAGCCAAAACTCATCACGGGCTTGCCCTCTTTGCTTAAAAAGGCGGGAATAATGGTGTGAAAAGGGCGTTTACCTGGTGCATAAACGTTAGGATGCCCTTCCTCCAAAGCAAACAATTCACCGCGGTCTTGTAGCATGAATCCCATGCCATCGGGGACAAGACCTGAGCCCATACCGCGATAATTGGATTGAATCAAAGACACCATCATACCTTTACCATCAGCAACGGTTAAGTAGGTGGTGTCTCCCTCACCCTCAAGTTTCACCTCACCCGCGCTAACCTCCGCCATCGCTTTGTTAGGATCAATTAACGCCGCACGCTTTTTACCATAGGCGTCTGAGAGTAACTGCTGATAGGGAATGTTGGCAAAATCAGGATCGGCGTAGAAACGGGCCATATCCTCAAACGCGAGCCGCTTTGCCTCCACCATTAAATGAAAAATCTGTGCCGAATCGCGCGGCAGGCTGGCCAGGTCAAAATTTTTCAAAATACTCAACATCTGCAGTGCCGCCATGCCTTGTCCGTTAGGGGGCAATTCGTGCAAGGTGTAACCGCGGTAATCCACTGAGACCGGGGTGACCCATTCTCCGCGATGCTCAGCTAAGTCGCGGTAGCGCAGAGGCGCATTGATCCGTTCAAAGTAAGCATCCATGCGCTTTGCGAGCTCACCTTTATAAAATACATCGCGGCCACCTTCGGCAATGGCGCGTAGCGTTTTTCCTAGATCAGGATTGCGAAAAATCTCACCC
>DATHYR010000523.1:0-1369 GCA_035458985.1 Pseudomonadales bacterium | reverse complement strand
CCTGAATTGGGCGTGCCGACATCACCAGATGACTGGGAGTAGTTTGGTAGCTGGGCGTTTGCCGCCTGTGTGTAGGCTTCAGGATTGATGTTTGGGTTCATTACCTTGCCATACCGAGCAACCTGATCTGGTTGACGTGCGGCCAACTCAGCAACAGCTTGGTCAAACAGGTTGCCAGAAGAGTAACCACGCACGCCACCAGCAAACTCTTGGGCCTGCGGCATACCAGTGCTAAATTGCGCACTAGGGTCAATCATGCCGTAAGCCTGTTGAGCGCCAAAAGTGTTGCGCATTGCCTGTTCCTGCTGGGGAGCCAGAGCCGCAACATCGGGGCCGTAATATGGCATATAGCCGATTTCGCCCACAGCCTTTGCACGCGCCAAGTTTTCTTTGGCTGGCCCCTCAACCCATGCTGGGATTGACTGGGCCGCTGTTTGTGTGCCGCCTTTTCCACCGCTCATAATTAAATCTCCACGCTCATGGTTGTGAATTTCTCTGTCCAGCCCAAGTCTGCAAGGGTCTTGACCCATCCTCGACGACCAGCCAGAGTCATTGCTGTACACCCATTCAGCTTTGCAAAGTAAATTGCTGAATCACTAAAGTCCTTGATCTGGTCTAAATCCCCACCAGCCAAAAAGATGTGAAAAACCTTTTTGCGTGGGTACTCCAAAATCTCGGTAACCATACAGCCTTTTGGTGCATTCCAGAACTGCATTGTACCCAGTTTAACACATTCAACTACATCTTGGAATAGGTGTGTGCCACCAGAAAGTGCTAACGCCGCCTCGATCCAAGGGCGGCATCTTTCTAGTTCTGAATCCATGTCTTCTGTCATTGACGTAACCGTGTAATTGCCAGTGTGACGGCTGGGGATGACGGGGCAAATGCTGTGGCCGCAGGCGCGTTAATTGCTAATGTCGTGTCATCAACAGCCCACATGGCCTGCAAATATGACCCAGCAGTCATTGGAAACGCCGCAGAACGGGTTGCAATTTTGTACTCGTTGTTGGAGGACAGTGTAGTCTTGATTGTCGAGCCAGCCACGTCTGCGCCATTGATTTTTGGCCAAAACCAAGCGTTTTTAGCGTTGGCAGAGGTAGAAAGCAACTCTACCGTAAAGGCCAGCAGGTAAACACCCTCTTCCTCAAACACAATCTTGGTGTTGTCAACGGGGTCGAGCGTGATGCCAGAACTAAATGACGGGGCGTCCCAGCCAATGGCGTAAGGTGTGTCAATTGCCGCCGCCACTTGGTTTGTTGAGCGAACAAGTGATGCGTAGCCGTCAGCCAAAACGATTTGTCGAAACACACCGTCTTTAGATACGACTGGGTAGCCAGTACGATCCCACAGGACAATGCCATCTTGAGAC
>DATHYR010000522.1:0-1540 GCA_035458985.1 Pseudomonadales bacterium | reverse complement strand
ATCAACCACAGCCAAGGAGTACGTGGCCAAGTAGTCATCAGGAGCGGACAAATACGTGCTGGTGGTGGAAACCACACCCGTCACATTTTTGCGAATAGACGGGAACTGAACCGAGTTGTAAATACGCTGCTCAGCCTGCGTAACGAACACAGGGATATTCGACACGAAATCTGCTTCCGTGTTCTCTGTGTACGCCTGAATAGCGTTGCTGAGTTGCGTATAGTTCATTTAAACCTCAAGCCATGGGGCCGCGAGCCATCACACCTTTAGTCGCAGCACCTGTGCCACGAATCTTGATGCCGGAAGTCTTGACGCCGGGATAGTCATTGCTGTGGGTGTTGGCCACAGAGACATTAGCCTTGCGCATGTACTCTTTGTTGTCGCTCACGCCAGCTTCCTGAATAGGTGCTGGTTGAGGTTGTTTGTAAGTTGTAGCCATGATTAGCCTCCGCGACCAGAAGAACGCTGGTTCATGATTTTGGCCATGTTGCGGCCGTACTTGAGCATGTCGCTATTGGTCTTGCCGCCAGCTTTCATTTTAGTCAGAGGTTTGCCGGGGTGCATAGCCTTTTCATGCTTGTGCACAGCCTTGGCTGCTGTCTTTTTGTCTTGGGCTAAATCTTTCTTATCCATGGTCGACTCCTTATGTCGTTGTAACCGTTACTGTACCAACTTCTACGTTAACTACCAAGTAATTTAACGTCAAAGCATCATCAAAATTACTAGCGCCACCAACAGGGTTCCAGCCCCACTGATACACCCTACTACCTTCAGACGGCAAACCTGCCGCGTTTTGTGCCGTACTGTTTGTCAGTGCGATCTGCAAGCCTGTGTTACCAGACTGGTAGTAGCTCGTGTCGGGACGTGGATCGCGCAAGCCTTGTGGATCATCCACAGGGTACATACCCAACTGCAACTGCGGCTGATCGGGATCCCAACACGTTTTACAAACCAAAAGATTGTAGTTCTTGGTTTTGATAATTTCTTTGCGTAGCTCCGTCAGCTTAAACTGAAAGCCGCAGCGATCACATATCGAGATCGCATTTTTGCCGGACGCAAACCGATTGCCCATTTACGTACCGCTTCCAATGAACATCTGACGGGGCACGAAGCGCACTGCTGCCTTCTCTTGGTCTTCGCCTGCGGCGCGATCCCAAGCCTCGTCGTATTGCTGCTTCAGCACGTCCAAACGAGCCAAGCCCTCGGGCACTTTAAGCGCGATGTAGTACGCCAGTCCAGCGGCCAAGCAGGGCACAAAACGGAACGGCACATCCATGGTTTTCGTACCACCACCAGCGTCTTGGATACGGCGCATGCGCCAGTAGACGAACTGATATGTTGTACCAGCGTTGGGTGTTGGCCAAACAGTAATGCTGTTCTTTTGAACCAATGTGATCGCCGCGCTTGTCGCATGTGAGGCGGCTGTTGTGCCATCCTGTCCACGGGCGCAGTTGAGCAAATATGCGGGTGTAGCGCCGCTTGCTGGAGTTGTCTCGTTGTATGCAATCAGCTCAGTGCCAATACGAATGAATCCGGCTGT
>DATHYR010000521.1:0-1181 GCA_035458985.1 Pseudomonadales bacterium | reverse complement strand
GCATGGCGTTTGCTCCAATGTGCCAGGGTTGATAAGGGCTTATGATATGACACCGATGTTGTCGATGCCATAGGGATAAACCCTTATCCAATAATTTCCTTCATCTGATTAAATATCTTCAGATTGGAATTACTCATCATGGCATATTCTGCGCGATCATTGAAGAAACGATATTTGCCATCATTGTACTTTGTGAGTGTGTATTCACCATTGGTAACAGAAACCAATGGCCAAAGCTTCACAAGCTTGTTTTGCGGGCGGGTGAAGTGACGAATGTCCATGAGGGGCTTTCGGTGTCGGCATCGGTGTTGCGATGGGATGAACTGTACATCAGAGAAAATATCTTGCAACACAATCTTTTCTATCGATGTTGCTGGCTTGATAGCGTTTGCCTATCGGTCCTGGTGTGCGCGTATGTGCGCGTATGTGCGCGTATGTGCGCGTATGTGCGCGTATGTGCGCGTATGTGCGGGCATGACGCATTCGATGCAGGGATGGCGCATAAGCAAACCATGTGCCAGCTATGTTAGGGTTTACCCTCGAAAACGCGCAGAAGGCGATAACTAAATTTTCGAAGGGCAAGGTATGGGTTAGGGGTGAAAACGGCTTGTAGGCGGTTCTGACGCGTTTTGGGGGCATCGGGTTTACCCTAATGGTTTCATTGTGCAGTGCAGCATGGCATGGTGTTTGCTTTGTGCGCGTGCTGGCGCGTATGTGCGCGCGTGCGCGTGCATGACGCATGACGCAGGGTCGGCATATCGTCAGTGTGCTGATATATTTGTTGCAATGCATTGGGGACGGTGTCGGATAATGTCATGCAATGTCATACACAGCCCCTTGAAATCGTCAGTATGCTGATGAATTTGTACAAATGCATTCAATCCGGCCCCATTTAACCGCCTATTTCGGAATGTTCAAGTTGATCAGGCTAAGTTGTTGATTTCATTGATCTTTTCTGCTGCTGACCGCCGATTCCGATCCTGTATCTGACGGCTTGCCGAAGGCAAGACCGATCGATGCCAGCTGCTGGAGACGGGGGCGGCGTGGGCCAGGCGGGGGTAGGGCGTACGTTATATACAGCTTCCTACACAGATCAGGAAAAATAACGTTCCCTTATCAGCCTCTTACACCCCCATCAACACGTAGCTATCCCATCTTCAACACGTAGCTACACCATCACC
>DATHYR010000520.1:0-1703 GCA_035458985.1 Pseudomonadales bacterium | reverse complement strand
CGCCTACGCCAACCCCGGTAAATACGACAGTATCGCCCACACTATCCGCGTAGAATGATGCGGCCGAGAAGTCTGTCTGTGCAATCTCATACGCTGTAAAGTTTGCATCGCCACTCGCATCGCTGGCCGTGACTTCTACAGCTGTTCCATTGAGTGTAATAGTGATGGTTTCTGCTGAGTTAGCAGCTGTGGTGATTGTAAGTGTACGCACTTCGCTCTTGCCGCCATGGGCGCGAAGCACGCCAAAATCTGTGCCATTATATCCAACCTGGTACCCGTTTCCAGCTGTTGCGAGGCCTGCTGTCTGGTATAGAAGCGCAACTGGACTGGCAAACACATATGTAAACCGTACACCAGCCGCCTGGCCTGGTTTATAGTGGACGCGGCGTGTCGATCGCGCGACAGCGTAGCTTCCGACCGTCGAGGTGATATCAAGTTTGCCAAGAGAGTTGGTTGCAGCGACTGTCCCTCCCGAAGCCGTGAATGTATTCCATAGATTGGGGTTTATCTCATTATATACGAATGACATTTGCATTTTGCTATTTACCTGGCCTGTAAGGACCTCGCCAAATGCAGATGTTGGGTTGTTAACAAAGACATCAATCGGAGACGTGGGACTTGTCGAGACAGAAAGTGCGTTTGTGACTGAGACACCGAGTGTAGATGCGGCAGTTACTGCAAGAGATGCGTTTGTGACCGAAACATCGATGGGGGATGGAGTCGTCACTGCGAGCGATGCATTCGTGACTGATACGTCGATGGGTGATGCATTTGTGACTGAGACATCAAGTGTAGATGCGGCGGTTACTGCGAGCGATGCATTTGTGATAGATGTATCAATGGGTGATGCGTTGGTGATGGATGTATCAATAGGTGATGCATTCGTGACCGATACATCTAGTGTAGATGCGGCGGTTACTGCGAGAGATGCGTTGGTGATGGATGTATCGATGGGCGATGCAGTCGTCACAGCAACTGAACTGGCGGTATTGATTGATATGTCATTTTTATTAAAGAAACCCTCCATGTTGTATATATATACTATACAACAATAACTAACTATGAATATGTATATATATATTAAGGATTACAAAATTACATGAGTTTCGGGATGGAGGATCCTGTGAGTGGTTTCAGATTACGTGCATACACGATCACAAGCACCACAAGCATGAGGATGATGGCGGCGTGTAATTTATGGTTATTTCGGAGATCCAGCATTTTTTTCAGTTACTAGTATACACAGACAGAAAAAAATACAAATTCACTATGGCCAATTTCACCAATATCAATGGGATTCTTGGCGTACACGCCGTAGCAGGTCTCCTATGGTTCCTGTATAATGTTACAGTACGTAAAGTATACGGCGACCTCATTAGCGATAAGTTACCAGTGCTTAAACTGGGCACGGGGTTTAAGTGTATGCTGAAACACGAAAAGTGTGAGGAGGGCGATATGGATGGGTGGTCGGTCATGCACATCATTGTAAACTTTATCTGTGGCTACTGGTTCCCGGATGAATATGCATTTATCGGGATACTTGCACTTGCGACGGAGTTATTTGAGGCGCGTCTCGGGTACCGACCGCGGTACATCCTAGACCCCATCACCAACGTATCTGCGTATGCGCTCGGCATATGGGTTCGGCGGTGGCATTTAAGAAATGCTAGAGAAGCGTACGGATGATTCTTGTACCACTATTT
>DATHYR010000519.1:0-2127 GCA_035458985.1 Pseudomonadales bacterium | reverse complement strand
GGGCGGGCGGAATTGGGATGGCACTTGACACAGCACTCAATTTATTCCAGTGGACACGGGTTTCGTTAATTTTGTTGTCGATATTTGTGATTGTCATTATTGCTGAAATAATCGTGACGCAGATTCGTCGTCGGATTATCTAAGGGACTGATCGTGTATCGACAGCCTCTGCGTGAGATGCCGCTGGAGCCCAAGGTGCGCGGGGTTTTGTTTGATATCGACGATACCTTTACCACAGACGGGCGAATTACCCCAACGGCTTTTTCAGCGCTTGCAGACTGGGCCAATTCAGGGCGTATCGCCGTCGCGGTGACAGGCCGTTCGGCTGGATGGTGCGACCATATTGCCCGGATGTGGCCCGTTAACGCCGTCGTTGGTGAAAATGGGGCGTTTTGGTTTGCGTTCGATCAGAAAGCCCGTCATATGCAACGATGGTTTGTCCGGTCTCAGTCGGAGCGAGAGGCCTCGAGCCGTGCGTTTTCCACCCTATCCCATGCGATTCTAGAGGCGGTGCCACAGGCTCGAGTGGCCTCGGACCAGGCTTATAGAGTGAGCGATTTGGCGATTGATTTTGCAGAGGATTGCGGTCCATTGCCTCTTCAAGATGCGCAGCGCATTGCAGCAATCATGATTCAGGCGGGCATGACTGCTAAGGTTAGCTCCATTCACGTGAATGGTTGGTTTGGAAATTTTGATAAGCTCACAACAACACGTTTGCTCGCGCAAGATCTCTTCGGTATTACTGAAGATCAGATTAGAGACGAGTTTGTGTATATTGGTGACTCACCGAATGACAGCCCTATGTTTTCATATTTCAGCCGCTCGGTAGGTGTGGCTAATGTAGCCCGATACGAGGGACTCATCGATCACTGGCCAAAGTTTGTTTGCAGTGGGGAGTCTGGTGCGGGCTTTGCGGAACTTGTGAGTCATATGCTTGCCCGCTGAGCCTGAGTTATTAGGTATAGGCAAGCCAGCGGCCTGCGCCGATCACAGATGCCCAGCCAATAATTGAAATTAAGGCCTGTAGTTTTACAAAGCCGCTATGCTCACCGTTGGCTACCGATTGGGCGCGAAGAGCGATTGCATTTGTTAGAAGTAGGGTGATTAAGATCATTTTGATGACGAACAGACGCATACCAACGAACTCTGATGCATGGGTTGTGAACATCAAAAGCCCAGTGATCATCGCAAGGCAGAACCCGGTGATCGACAGCGGAACGGCAAAACGAGACAGACTTGCAAAGTCGATATCTTTTGCAAGCCCAAGGACTCGCAGGTCCATCAAAACGACACTGCCAAAAAGCAGACCAATACCCCAGAGGTGGAGGGTTTCGACCGTGGGATAGAGCCATAGCGAGTGGCGCATTGCCTGGGCCAACCATAGGCCCTCGATCGCCTCAAGCGGGGTTGTCATGGAGACGGGTTAACGCAGCTCGATTGACTTGCCGTTTACGATAATACGTTCAGCACGCATCTCATCGGATTTGCTGCGGTGGGGATAGCCTTCAAGACGAATCGTTGCCCCTACGGCAATTGCACTATTGCTTAGACCACGGTTTTCCATCCTAAACGGCGGCGCCAGCACTGCAGTCCAGGTTTTTCCATCAATGCTGAGCTTTACAAACCCGTGTGGGTGTTCGTAGCCACTCTGGACAATCTTTCCATTAAGTGTAAGTTGCTGGGTTTGGTCATACTCCGACCACCCGTGATGAGCGATGGCAAGCCCACTATTTTGGAACAGAAATAAGGCTGCACTGAGCTTTAAAATATTCTTACGAAGTTGTATTACTGTCATGGAGCCACCTTAAGTAGGGCGCAAGGCCATCGGAAATATCTACACTAATTAATTCCGGACAATTATAGGGGTGTTGTGTGGGTAGCCAGGCTTTTAATTGCTCAAAGCCGCTAGGCGTTGTCTTCATCATCATGAGGCACTCGGTACTACTCTGGATTTCCCCATCCCAGCGGTAGATACTGGTGATTCCGGGAATAATATTTACGCAGGCGGCGAGGTTTAGCGCGACGATCTGATGTGATAACTGCTGCGCTTTCTCGAGGGAATCAATCGTGGAAAATGCAATCTTTAGAACAGTCTCGGATCGCAGGCCAAGGGTTTGCATGAGTGTC